>CAZJTG010000452.1:424-1515 GCA_964548865.1 uncultured Solibacteraceae bacterium | reverse complement strand
CTTCGCCGGTCACGCAGAGGTCGCCGGTGGCCGAGAGGATCTGGCGCAGCCCCTCGCGCACCAGCGTGTGGTCGTCTGCCAGCAGGATCCGGGTCATGCGGGCGCTCCGTTGTGCACCGGCACGCGTACGCACACGCGCGTGCCGCCTTCGTCGCGGGGGCCGATCTTCGAACTCCCGCCAAGGTAGTGTGCCCTTTCGCGCATTCCCTTGAGCCCGAACGAGCGGGTCTTGGCCTGGTCCTCGGCGAGGATGCCGCGCCCGTCGTCCTCGACGACGAGCGACGCCTCGCCGTCAGCGATGTCCAGAGACACCTGTACGTGCTTTGCGTCCGCGTGCCGGGTGATGTTGGTCAGGGATTCCTGCAGCATCCGGTACAGCCCGGTCGCGGTGGCCGGCCCCAGGGCGGAGAGCGGATCCGCGTCCCGGATAATCAGTTCGCAAGCAATGCCGGTGCGGGCCTGGAAGTCATCGACGAGCCACTCGACGGCTGCGGCGAGCCCGAGGTCATCGAGCATCAGCGGGCGAAGGTCGGCCGAGATACGGCGCGTCGCGGTGACCGTCGCGTCCAGCGTCGAGTTCATGCGTCCGAGCTTGTCGGCCAGATCGGCCGCGTCCCGGGGCAGCCTTTCGCGCGCCCACGCGAGGTCCATCTTGAGGGCAGTGAGTTGCTGCCCGAGTTCGTCGTGCAACTCCCTTGCGAACCGGGTCTTCTCGTCTTCGCGCGCCTGCAGGACCTGGGCGGAGAGTTCACGCAGCTCGGCCTGCGACCTGCGCAACGCGCCATCGGCTTCGATCCTTCGCGTAATGTCGCGCAGGATCACTGTGTACAGGTGATCGTGCTCCGCGCCTGCCTTCGAGATCGACGCTTCGATCGGGAACTCGGTGCCGTCCGCCCGCAGCGCCGTAAGGACCATGTCGTGGCCCATGCGCCGATTGGTGACGCCGGCCGACCCGAACGCCGAAATGTGGCTGGAGTGGGCCTGGCGGTAGCGTTCCGGCAGGAAACGGTCGAGCCGCCCGCCGATCGCCTCGCTTCGCGGGCACGAGAACATTACCTCGGCCGCCTGGTTGAAGAGGACGATCCGGTGCG
>CAZJTG010000452.1:0-408 GCA_964548865.1 uncultured Solibacteraceae bacterium | reverse complement strand
CCTCGTCAATCGTGATGACTGCATCCATCGCCGACTCGATGATCGCCCCATAGCGCGCTTCGGTGTCGGCCAGCGTCGACTTCAGGTCCGCATGGATCTTCGCCGCGGCAAGCCTGTCCGCCTCGACTTTGGTGTGGTAATCGACGTCGAGGAGGACCGAGCGTCGCCACGCCAGCAGGAACACGGTGCCCAGCGCGAGGACGTCGAGGCCGATCGCCGGGCCGACGATCTCCGGCCGGCTCCAGCCAAAAACGAGCGCTGCGATGTTGAGTGCCACGAGCGCGGACGCGAGCGCGACGCCGGTTGCGATCCGGCCGCGCAACGGCCGATGGACGGGCTCGTGCGCGGCGCCCGTCATCTTTTTTTGACGCAGGTCAAAGCCGCCGTCCGCCCGGCTGTCAAAGTGAG
>CAZJTG010000451.1:893-1528 GCA_964548865.1 uncultured Solibacteraceae bacterium | reverse complement strand
TCGGCGGTCACCCGGATGTCCTGTCCGGCGTCGGACTTGGCGCGAATTTCCAGCGCGTTGTAGATCTCGGGAAGCTGCCCGTTCTCGAACTCGACGTCGAGCACGGGGCCGATGATCTGGACGATTTTCCCGGTGTTCGTTGCGGTAGCGGTGGTCATAAGTACAGTAGGCGGTAGACGGTAGGCAGTAGACAGTAGACAGAGCTAATCAAGGGCGGCGGCGCCGCCGACGATCTCGGCGATTTCCTGCGTGATGCTGGCCTGCCGCGCGCGGTTGTATGTGCGGCGGAGTGAGTTGATCATTTCGCCGGCGTTGTCCGTGGCATTCTTCATCGCGGTGCGGCGCGCGGCCTGCTCCGCCGCGACGGTCTCGACGAGCGCCCGGTACACGGCGTTGCGGACGTAGGCCGGCAGCAGCGCCGACAGGATCTCGGCGGCCGACGGGTAGAGGAGATAGTCCCGGCTCACGGCGCCCGCGGACGGACGCGCGACCGGCAGCACGCGCGTGCTCGCGGGCGGGGCCGACAGCGCCGACTTGAACTGCGACTGCACGACGTACACGGCGTCGAGTTCGCCGGCGGCGAACGCCGCCATCAGCGCGGCCACGAGCGACGCGGCGTCGGCAGCCGTCGGGCG
>CAZJTG010000451.1:0-883 GCA_964548865.1 uncultured Solibacteraceae bacterium | reverse complement strand
GCCTGCAGCGCGCGCCCGACGTACTTGAAGTACCCGATGCCCTTCTTGCCGACCACGTGCAGCTGCACGTCGGCGCCCTCGGCCTCGAGCTGCGCGACGGTCGTGCGCGCTTCCTTGATCAGGTTCGAGTTGAAGGCGCCGGCGAGGCCACGGTTCGATGTGAGCAGCACGACGGCCGCCCGGCGCACCGCCGCAGGCTGGCGCAGCAGGGGAAAGTCGCTGGCCAGTTCCGGGCTGTAGAGCCGCGAAATCACGTCGGACAGCGCGAGTGCATACGGCCGCGCCGCCGCGACCCGGTCCACGGCGCGCTTCATCTTCGACGTGGCCACCATTTCCATCGTGCGCGTGATCTTGCGCGTGTTCTCGGTGGACTTGATCCGGCCGAGGAGTTCGCGGCCCTTAGCCACGGGTCACGACCACTGCGAGTAGGGAGTACACGGTAGGCGGTAGACGGTAGACGGTCGACGGCTACTTGGCGAGTTTCTTGTATTCGTCGATTCCGCGCCTGAGGTCGGCCTCGGTCTCCTTCGAGATCGCCTTTTCGCTGCGGATCTTGTCGCCCACCTGCGGGAAGCTCGACGCCATGAACGCGTGGAAGCCGGCTTCCCAGGCACGCACCTTGCCGACGTCCACGTCGTCGATGAAGCCGTTGGTCACGGCAAAGATGATCATGGCCTGTGACTCGAACGGCATCGGCTCGTACTGGCCCTGCTTCAGCACCTCGACGGTGCGTGCGCCCCGCTCGAGCTGCTTCTTGGTGGCGGCGTCAAGATCGCTCGCGAACGCGGAGAATGCCTCGAGTTCGCGGTACTGCGCGAGGTCGAGGCGCAGCCGCCCGGCCACCCCCTTCATCGCCTTCGTCTGCGCGGCGCCCCCCACGCGG
>CAZJTG010000450.1:0-1569 GCA_964548865.1 uncultured Solibacteraceae bacterium | reverse complement strand
CGGCGCCGCCCTCGGCGGGCACTTTCCAGATGTGGCCGCCCTCGGGCGCCCACGTCACGAACGCAATCCACCGGCCGTCCGGCGACCAGACCGGCGCAAACTCGCCGACACTGCTGGTCGTGAGCCGTCGCGGCTGACCCGACGGCAGATCCATCACGTAGATCCTGCTGAGCGCGCTGAAGGCAAGGCGCCTGCCGTCCGGCGACTGCTGGGCCCATCTGATCAGCCGCGCTTTGACGGGCCCCTCTTCGACACGCGACTCGAAATACACGCGCGGGCCGATCTCCTGTTCGACCTTCGCCTGAAACGGAATGGGCGTCGTCTTGCCAGACGCAACGTCGATTCTCACGATCTTGCCGCCCACCGTCGTGACGAGTTCCTTGCCATCGGGCGTGAACGCGGCGCCAGGCATCGTGTCGCGCGTGGCGGCCGACTCGTGGTCGTCGCGGGTGACGGGATAGAGCATCCAGCGCTCCTCACCCGTGTCCATTTCGCGGATGCGGTAGCCCGTCTTATTGTCGAAGCGCGTGGCATAGATGAGGTGTTTGCCATCGGGCGTCAGCATGGGACGCATGCCGCCGCCCTGGGCTCCGGTGACGCGCGTGGTCTCGCCGGTCTCACGATCGTAGCGATAGACCTGATAGGGGGCCGACGTGACGTTGTAGGAGAACAGCCGCTCGCGCTGCGCGAAGAACACCCAGCGGCCGTCGGGTGAGACGACCGCGCCGAGCGAGCTGCGTGGCGCGCTGCCCGCCGGTGCGCCGGCCGGCATCGATCGCACCATCTCGACGCCCGATCCCCCGTCCTTGTGGTACAGCCACAACGCATTGACCGCCGTGCCCGCGCTCCGTGAGGCAATGACGTAGTTGCCATCGGGCGTCCAGGCAGGCGACGCGAACTTCGTCCGCGTGCCCCTGGTCAGCGCTTTCGGGTTCTTGCCGTCTGGATCCATCAGCCAGAGGTTCTCAGCGCCGCTGCGATCGCTGATGAAGGCGATCGACCTGCCGTTCGGAGAGAACTTCGGCTGGCTGTCGAAGGCCATGCCCCGCGCGATATTCACCGCGGCACCGCCTGTAAACGGCACCGTGTAGATGTCGCCCAGCAACTCGAAGACGATGGTCCGGCCGTCCGGGGACAGATCGAGCGACAACCACGAGCCCTCGTCGGTCGTGAACTCGATCTTGCCGTCCGGTCGGAGCGGCAGCGGTTCTTCCTTCGCGGGCTCCTTCTTCTCTTCCTGCGCGGGGTTCTGCGGCTCGGCGCTGGGTTGCAGCACCAGGGCGGACACGACGAGCAGTACAGCGGCAAAGCGCGCGACGCGGGTGGGCGACATGGACTCCTCCGGGTGGGATGGCGCCGGCGATTCTACCGGAGCCGCCGTCTTCGTGCGACTTTGGAGTATCCTCTGCCTCCTGCCGAATCACGAGGGTTCAGGTCGGCGGCGCAGGACCGCGCCGCCATTTCTGTGGAGGAAGCATGCGCGCGAATCGATTTTTCTGGACGGCAAGTCTGGCGTTGGCGATCGGCCTCGGGTCCACGGTCATGGGGCGAGCCCAGTCCAAGACCGAT
>CAZJTG010000449.1:0-1590 GCA_964548865.1 uncultured Solibacteraceae bacterium | reverse complement strand
GCACGATGTCCTCGGAGGCCTTGCCCTCGGCGATCGAGTAGCTGGTGTTGAGCACTTGCGGCTTGGCCTGGATGCGCTCGGCCACGATCTCGGCGGCCGTCGGCGCCGGTACGACCAGTGCAGGCGGAGGGCGCAGCGCCAGGTTCGGATCGCGCAGCGGGCTCGCGGCCAGCGGCCGCTGCGTCGGCGCCCGGACGACCAGGCGGTACACCGCGGGCCTGGAATCACCGTCGGCCAGCGGCACGAAGCGGAAGGCGTGCGTCCGCCGATCCGTCACGACCGCCAGGTTGTTCGGCGCAGCGGCCGTCGACTTGGGTTTGACGAAGATGTTGCGACCGCCGGGCTGGGTCGCGATGCACCACGCGGCGTCCGGCTTCGCGCAGTCGCCGCCCAGCCCGGCGCCCACGTCGGTGATCGCTTCGTCGGCATCGAGCACGACATGCGTCACGATGCCGCGCTTGACCGGCACGGTGACGACGGCCTGGGCGTCGTAGGTCACCTCGCGCAGGCGCGGGTCGCTCTGGGCGACGCCGGTCATCGGCGCAAGCAGGGCTGCAGCAGCCAGCAGCGTCGTCGTGCAGGTGGCCCTCATGGTTTGGCTCCTGGGGTGGTGTTGATCTCGGGGTCGGAGCGGTAGGCCGTCACGACGAATCCGAAAGGGTTCTCGAGCCGGTCGCGCTCTTTGGCCAGCACCTTGGGCTGGTACTGGTAAACGACGCTGGCGACGTGGCGCGTCGTGACGTCGGGCAGGTTCCGTTCGGAGAGGCGCACGACCTTGTCGTAGGTGACCGTAGCGTCCGATCGGTTGCCACTGCGGCCGGATGGTGTGAGCCGGACCCCGACGATCTGGATGCGCCATTCCTCGGCCGCGCCGATCTTCTTCTGCAACGCGCCGTCGCCTTCGAACTGGCGGTTGTAGTCGGCGAACACCGAGGACACCGCCATGCGCGCGACCTGGTCGAAGTCGCGCTGCAGGAACATCCAGCTGTAGCCCTCGCGGGCCCGCACGAAGGTCGCGAGGTTGTGCTTGTCCAGCGCCTCCAGCGGCGGAATCGTCTCGACGGCCAGGCGCTGCTGGATCGTCGTCTCGCCGGTGACGCGGTCGACGACGATCGGCACCTCCACGACGCGGCGCAGCGGGCCCTGCGCGAAGACGGCAGCGATGCCGAGTAGGCCCAGCACCATGCCGACTGCGGCGACCCACCAGGCGCGGCGCTCCGACCGTTCGAGCATCAAGGCCCGATCGACCTCCCAGTCGCGATTGGCTTCGAGGGCGTCGTCGTCCTCGTCGGTCAATGGACGCCGCGGCCATGCAGCGGCTCCGACCGGCGGGCTGCCGGCCCCGATCACGGCACTCATGGGCGTTCTCCGCTAGGGCAGGTAGTCGGCGACGCGGCCGGCGCGGCCCAGCATCTCGTACTGACGCTCGCGGTCGCGCGAACGGGCGATGCGCTCGTCGCTGTCGGCCAGGCCCTGCAGCATCTGGATCTGGGACACCTCGTGCGCCAGCAAGGCGTTCTCGGCGCCGACGCGGGCCTGGATCTCGAGGATCGACTTCTGATCGGTCGTCGCGTCGATCTGATCCATCAG
>CAZJTG010000448.1:0-1605 GCA_964548865.1 uncultured Solibacteraceae bacterium | reverse complement strand
CCGCGGTCCCCGCCGGCGGGCCCGCGATTGGTGATGGCGCGGGCTCCGCTTTGGCGACCGCGCGGGGGGTTGCAATAACGCCGCCCGGCGCCGGCGCGGCCTTGGGTGCCGGCGCCGCGGCCGGCACCGCGCCCTGCGCTGCAGGCGCCGCCGCAGGCGCGGCGGCCGGCGGGGCCATCGCCGGCCCTGCAGCCGCATCGACCATCAGGATGACCTGCCCGACTTTGACGCGGTCTCCTGGCTTGACCTTCACTTCGGCCACCGTGCCGTCGACATCGCTTGGCACTTCGATCGTGGCTTTGTCGGTTTCGAGCTCGACGACGGGCTGGTCCCGGGTGATCGCGTCGCCGGCTTTCACCAGCACGCGAATGACATCACCCTTCTCGACGTTCTCTCCCAGTTCGGGGAGTCTCAGTTCTGAAGCCATGGAACTACATGAACTCCGTTCTACGAGACGGCCGGATCCAGTTTGTCCGGATTGATCTCGAGTTCCTTGAACGCGTGCGTCACGCCCGCGGCGTCGAGGTCGCCCTGCCGATGCAGGGCAGCCAGCGTCGCGGCGGCGATGTGCTTCGCGTCCACTTCGAAGAAGTCGCGCAACGCCTGCCGGTCCTCGCTGCGGCCGAAGCCGTCGGTGCCAAGCGTCACGACCGGACGCCCGACCCAGCGCGAGATCATGTCCGGCTGGCTCTTCAGGTAGTCGGACGCCGCCACCACGACGCCCTCGGTGTTCGCCAGGCACTGTGTCACGTACGGAATCCGCCGGGGCTCGGTCGGGTGCCAGAGGTTCCAGCGCTCGGCGGCGTGCGCCTCGCGATAGAGCTCGTTGTAGCTGGTCGCGCTCCACACGTCGGCCGAAACGCCGTACTTCGCGAGCAGCGTCTGGGCTTTCACGACTTCGTTGAGGATCGCACCGCTGCCAATCAGCTGCGCACGCCTCGCCGGGGTCTTTGAGTCATTCGCCCGCCGCGACGTGGACTCGGCGTCCCGGAACTTGTAGAGCCCCTTGATGATGCCTTCTTCGGCGCCTTTCGGCATCGCCGGCATCTCGTACTGTTCGTTCATGACGGTGATGTAGTAGAAGCACTGCTCCTGATCGCCGTACATCCGCTTGATGCCGTCGCGGATGATCACGGCGAGCTCGAACGCGAAGGCCGGATCGTAGGCACGGCAGGTGGGAACCGGCAGCGCCAGCGTGTGGCTGTTGCCGTCCTGATGCTGCAGTCCCTCGCCGGCGAGCGTGGTCCGCCCGGACGTGCCGCCGAGCAGGAACCCGCGGCACCGCGAGTCAGCGGCCGACCAGATGAAGTCGCCGATGCGCTGGAAGCCGAACATCGAATAATAGATGAAGAACGGAATCGTGTTCACGCCGTGCGTGGCATAGGCCGTGCCCGCCGCGATCCACGACGAAATCGATCCCGCCTCGGTGATGCCCTCCTCGAGGATCTGGCCGTCCTTGGCTTCCTTGTAGTACAGGAGCGTGTCCATGTCGACCGGTTCGTACAACTGGCCGATGCTGGAATAGATGCCGACGGCGCGGAACAACGACTCCATGCCGAAGGTGCGCGCCTCGTCGGGCACGATCGGCACGACCAGCTTGCCGAT
>CAZJTG010000447.1:0-1645 GCA_964548865.1 uncultured Solibacteraceae bacterium | reverse complement strand
GTTCTTCGTCGCCAGCATGTTCTTCGTCTGGCGGTCGTTCTACGGCATGCGGATTGGCGGCAAGCACGCCTGAGCGGCGGGGGCGAACGCCGGGGCCGAATTCGGGCAGGCGGTGTCTAACGGGACAGGGGGCTCTGGGCGGTCCCGCAGTTCGTTGACTCTTTTTTTTGGTACTGCCTATAATCCCGGACTTCGCTTTGCCCGGGAGCCGGCACCGGCCCTGACGGAAGTCGGCTTATAGGACAGACGGGAAAAGCGAAGGGGAGGTTCACCGTGAAGGACATGTTCGGCGAAATCGCGAACCCCACAGTGAAGGTGGGGACCAAGCAGTGGTACACGGTGCCGCTGTCGATCGCCGCTCACGTGATCGTTCTTGGCGCCATGATCGTGATCCCGCTGCTCGCGACAGACATGGTGCCGACGCCGCAGTCCGTGCTGGCGTTCGCGGCCATGCCGCCACCTCCGCCGCCGCCGCCACCGCCTCCACCGCCGCCCGCGGCCCCGTCGACGCCGCAGCCGGTCGTGGATGTGAATCCGAACGCGGCGCCGATCGAGGCACCCAAGGAGATCAAACCTGAGCCGGTCGCGCCGCCGTCCTACAGCATGGCGGGCGTCGTCGGCGGTGTCGCCGGCGGCATCCCCGGCGGCCAGGTCGGAGGCGTCGTGCAGGGCAACTTCGCCCCGCCGCCCCCGCCGCCCCCGGCCGCGCCTGTGCGCGTGGGCGGGGACATCAAGGAACCCAAGAAGATCAAGGACGTCAAGCCGATCTACCCGCCGATCGCACAGACCGCCAAGATCCAGGGCATCGTGATCATCGAAGCCATCATTGGCAAGGATGGCGCGGTGAAGGAGGCGCGTGTGCTCCGCCCGGCGCCGATGCTCGATCAGGCGGCGCTCGAAGCCGTCCGGCAGTGGAGGTACACGCCGACGCTCCTGAACGGTCAGCCGGTCGAAGTCGTGATGACCGTGACCGTGACGTTCACGCTCAACTAGGTTCTTCGTTCACTAACACTCGGGTCGTTTTCGGAGGCAGTAATGGGTGATACGGATCTGATGCACATGTGGGAACAGATGGGCTGGGTCGCCAAGGCCGTGGCCTTTATTCTCGTCTTCATGTCGATGTGGTCGTTCGGCGTCTCGATCGAGCGGTACTACACCTTCCACCAGGCGCGTAAGCAGTCGAAGCTCTACGCTCCGCAGGTCGCCAAGCACCTCAAGGACGGCCGGTTGAAGGACGCGCTCGCGGTGTCGCAGGCGAAGACCTATCAGTACAGTCACCTGGCGAAGGTCGTGCTCGCGGGTCTGCAGGAGTATCAGTTCCAGCAGGACACCGGCGGATCGCTCAACCGCGACGACATCGTCGACACCGTGCGCCGCGCGATCCAGCGTGCCGCCGCCCTCACGTCGAACGACCTGAAGAAGGGCATTCCGTCGCTCGCCACCATCGGCGCGACGGCGCCGTTCGTCGGACTGCTCGGCACGGTCGTCGGCGTCATCAACGCGTTCGCTGGTATCGGATCGCAGGGCTCCGCCGGTCTGGGCGCCGTGTCGGCCGGTATTTCCGAGGCGCTGATCGAGACCGCGCTTGGCCTGGTCGTCGCGATTCCGGCCGTGTGGCTGTACAACTACTTCACGGGCCGGCTCG
>CAZJTG010000446.1:0-1674 GCA_964548865.1 uncultured Solibacteraceae bacterium | reverse complement strand
AGGTGTCGGCGCTGGCGCCGTATATCGCGCGCAGCGAGTGGGACACGCTCGGCGGGCGGGTCGAGGCCAACGTCGAGCGCATTCTCTCGATGCTGGACGAGTACGGCACGCACGCGACGTTCTTCACGCTCGGCTGGATCGCCGAGCGGTACCCGGGCCTCATTGGCCGCATCGTCGCCAACGGGCACGAGCTCGCGAGCCACGGGTTCGCACACC
The DNA here is from genome assembly GCA_964548865.1 of uncultured Solibacteraceae bacterium. Taxonomy (GTDB): domain Bacteria; phylum Acidobacteriota; class Vicinamibacteria; order Vicinamibacterales; family SCN-69-37; genus DASUGC01. The sequence continues at coordinate 1,458 of CAZJTG010000446.1, read as the reverse complement.
AGCGTGCGACCGACCAGAACCCGGCGGCGTTCTTTTCGGACATCCAGCTCGCGAAGATCGTCCTCGAGGACCTGACCGGCGTCGAAGTGACCGGTTATCGCGCCCCGAGCTTTTCCATCGGCCAGTCCAACCCCTGGGCGTTCGAATGCATCGAGCGCGCCGGGTATCGATACAGCTCAAGCGTCTATCCGATCAAGCACGACCACTACGGAATGCCGGATTCGCCCCGCTTCGCGCACGACGTTCGCGAGGGACTGCTCGAGGTTCCGGTGACGACGATGCGCCTCTTCGGCCGCAATTGGCCCGCTGGCGGCGGCGGCTATTTCCGATTGCTGCCGTACGCGACGTCGCGCTGGCTTCTGCGGCGCGTGAACCATGTGGATGGCCAGCCGGCCGTTTTCTATTTCCATCCCTGGGAGATCGATCCGGCGCAGCCGCGGGTCGCCGGGGTCAACGCCAAGACGCGCTTTCGCCACTACCTCAACCTCGATCGAATGGAGCGCCGTCTGCGCAAACTGTTGTTCGATTTCGAATGGGGCCGCGTCGACGAGGTACTTCTCGAAGCGGCGTGAACCGCGCGGCGATCCGGCGCGGTTGGGGCATACAAATTGCTTCGGTCTTCCAGAGCGTCGCCGGGAATCCCCGGTACCTGCCTGGATCGACCCGATCCGGGCGGCGCTTTGCGTGAAGGCGACGGCACGCGGCAGGGCCCGACCACCGATTCAAGACCAGACATGAAACACCACCCTTCCGAGCTCGGTCTACCGTCGTTCACGCCGTCGGCTCTGACCGTGCGCGCGCTCGCGGCGGGGGACCGGCCCACGGCCGACCGATGGGACCGTTTCGTGCTGGCGTGCGGGACGGCTACCCATTTCCATCGCTCCGGGTGGCTCGACATCATCGAGACGGTTTTCCGCCATCGCACCCATTTCCTGTATGCCGAGCAAGCGGGCCGCATCGTCGGCGTGCTGCCGCTCGCGCATGTCGACAGCTGGCTCTTCGGCAGTGCGCTCGTCTCGCTGCCGTTCGCGGTCTACGGCGGCGTCGCGGCCGAAAGCGAGGATGCCGCGACACTGCTCGAGGACGAAGCGCAGGCATTGGCGCGGCGACTCGGCGTGCGGCACCTCGAGCTGCGCAACGTCGCGCGCAGGCACGCCGATTGGCCGGCGCAGGATCTCTATTTCACGTTCCGGAAGGCCATCCTGCCGGATGTGGACGCCAACATGCTGGCCATTCCCCGGAAACAGCGGGCCATGGTGCGCAAGGGCATGAAGGGCGGACTGGCGAGCGAGATCGACGCGACGCCGGACCGCTTCTTCGCGCTGTATGCGGACAACGTCCATCGGCATGGGACGCCGGCGCTGCCCAAGAGGTACTTCGAGGCGCTGATGCGGACATTCGGCGCCGATTGCGAGGTCCTGACGGTGGTGGATCCCAAAGGCAGGCCGCTGTCGAGCG
>CAZJTG010000445.1:0-1704 GCA_964548865.1 uncultured Solibacteraceae bacterium | reverse complement strand
GTCTTCGAGCGGTGCAGTCAGCATCAGTAAAGGATGGGGCGCGTCCTGTGTAAGAGTATCGTTCGGAGGGATCACCGATGCACGCGAGACTGATCGCCCTGTCCGCCACCGCCACCGCCGCCGTCGCGCTGGCGACGCTCATGACTGGAATCACCTCAGTCGCCGCCCGCCAGCTCAAGACGCCCGCCGACTGGAAATGGCGGTTGGATGCCGCGAATGGAGTCGTGGTCGACAGGGAACCGAAAACCCACGTCGAGACGTACTTCGTCACGATGGCTCCAGGGTGGCACGTCACGACGGGCACGGGAGCGCTGCTCTACCACCCGGACCATCAGGTGAAGGCCAATTTCGCTGTCGAAGCCGAAGTCTTCCTGTTCCCCGGAAAGAGCCAGGAGGAGTACGGCATCTTCGCCGGCGGCCGCGGCTTCGACGCGACGGAGATGCCGGCGTACATCGCGTTCGTGGCAAGACGCGACGGTCAGGGGGCCATTCTGCGGCGCGGCGGGCCGGCAGTGGTCGACTGGACAGCCAACACCGCGATCGCGCCGCATCCGGGCACGGACGACACGGTCAAGAACGTGCTTCGTGTGGACGCCGGACCGGTGGACGTCGTGTTCACGGCGAACGGCAAGGAAGTGGCCAGGATTCCGCGCGCGGGACTCGCGCTCGACGGCTATGTCGGATTCCGGGCAGGCCGCAACATGAACCTGCATGCCTCCCGGCTGGACATCACGCACAAGCTGGCGCCGGTGCCGGTCAAGAAATAGTGCGGAGTGCCTAGTGCGGGGTGCGCTTGAGCAACAAAGCCAGGCGCTCGCGCTCGGCGGTCGCCCGGTCCCGTACACGCTTCCGCTCATCGAGATCGATGGCCGCCTGATCGCGGCGGCTGGTGATCGCGTCAACGCGATCTTGAAGGTCCTTGCGCTCGCGCTGGAGACGCGCCAGGACCATCTCGGCGCGGGAGGCGTCCGCGCGCGCCGCGCGCTCGTCGGCTTCGGCTTTCCGCAGCTGGCGCTCGAGTGCCGCCGCATCCCTCCCACGCGCCTGAGATTCCTTCTTCCGGCGGGCCGCGTCCTCCGCCGCGTTTGACGCGGCGGCATGCCGGGCCTGACGGCCCGGCGCGCGGCCGTCCTGCGGCTTCACTTCCGACAGCCGCGCAATCGTGGCGCTCTGCGTCACGAGCCCCGCAAGCGCCTCGAAGCCCTGGGGCTTGAGCGGCCTGACGAGCCGGCCCGGCGTGTCGGCACTCTGCAGCCCCTGCAGCGTTTCCGACACCGCGATCATCGTCGCCTGCGTGTCCTGCTCGCCGGCGTCCTTGAGCAGCGCGCGAATCTCGTCGAACGCAGCCTTGATTGCCTCGCGATGCCGGGCTTCCGCGAGTTCGACCTCTGCGGCCTTGCCAGACAGCTGTCGGCCGTGCTCGACCCGTAGTCGTCGCGTCGCCTCAATGACCTTGTCGAAGACCTTTCGGCGGCGCCAGAAAAGCTGATTGACCGCCCACGCGGAAAGCGTCGGCTTCTGCAAGGCGCGCAATTCGTCTTTCGCCGCGCCGGTCGCCTTCTTCAGGAGTTCGTCGCGCCGCGACGTGAACGCGCCAAGCGGCGCCTGATACAACCGATCGATCTCGTCGCCTTTCGTCACCCGTCGCCACCCGTCGTCACCCGTCGTCACCCGTCGTCACCCGTCGTCACCCGTCGTCACCTG
>CAZJTG010000444.1:0-1721 GCA_964548865.1 uncultured Solibacteraceae bacterium | reverse complement strand
AGGTGGACTTCCTGTGCCGCGACAGCATCCTCGCGGCGCCGATCGTGCTCGACCTCGCGCTGTTCATGGACCTCGCCAAGCGCTCGTCGATGTTCGGCATCCAGGAGTGGCTCTCCTTCTACTTCAAGAGCCCGATGCACGCGCCGGAGCTCTATCCCGAGCACGATTTGTTCATCCAGCTGATGAAGTTGAAGAACACGTTGCGGTACATGCGCGGCGAGGAACTGATCACGCACCTCGGGCGGGAATATTACGATTGACAGGGAATCTCGTGATGGGCGCTCTGGTGATTTCAAGACGTTCTTCAATCACCAGATCTCCAAATCACCAGATCGCCAGATTCTGAGAGGCTTCCATGGGTCGATTTCAGCCTGCGCTTCTCGGCGGACTCTTTATCGGGGTCCTGTCGTCGCTCCCGATCGTCAACGCGGCGAACCTCTGCTGCTGTCTGTGGGTCGTCGTTGGCGGCGTGCTCGTGACGTACCTGCTTCAGCAGAACCTTCCGACACCGATCGCCACGGGTGAGGCGGCGCTGCAGGGACTCATCGCCGGCGCCATCGGCGGACTCATCGTCTGCCTCGTCCAGTTCGCCATGGCCAGCGTGGCCGGGCCGGCGGTGCTGGAGCAGATTCGCAGCGAGCTTTCGAGGAACAGCGACATTCCGGCCGAATTTCGCGATCGGATGCTCCAGTTCCTGACCGGCCGGAACCTCGTCCTGCTCGGCCTGTTCGTCACGGTGCCGTTGTACGCGGTGTTCTCGACCGCCGGGTCGTTCCTGGGCCTGGCATTCTTCAGGAAGAAGCTGCCGCCGACGCCGCAGGCCTGAGGGCAGGGCAAAGGGCAAAGGGCAAAGGTCCGGAATGTCGACGCCCGAGATCCAGAATCTTCTGAAGGAAGCGCGCGTCATCGCGCCTTCCGATGAGTTCAGAAAACGCGCCCGCATTACAGACGAATCGATTTACGCACGAGCGGCGGCCGATCCGGAGACGTTCTGGGCCGGCTTCGCCTCCGAGCTGGAGTGGATTCAGCCCTGGTCGAAGGTCCTCGACTGGCAGTCTCCCAACGCAAAGTGGTTTGTCGGCGGCAGGCTGAACGTCAGCGCGAATTGCCTCGATCGGCACGTCCGCACCGCCAGGCGCAACAAGGCTGCACTCATCTGGGAAGGCGAGCCCGGCGACCGCCGCACGCTCACCTATTTCGAGCTGCATCGCCAGGTCTCGAAGTTCGCGAACGTCCTGAAGTCACTTGGCGTCAAGAAGGGCGATCGCGTCGCGCTGTACATGCCGCTCGTGCCTGAGCTCGCGATCGCGATGCTGGCGTGCGCGCGCATCGGCGCGGTCCACAGCGTCGTCTTTGGCGGCTTCTCGTCCGAATCCCTTCGCGACCGTATCAACGACGCGCAGTGCACCGTACTCGTCACCGCCGACGGCGGCTATCGGCGCGGACAGATCATCCCGCTCAAGCAGATGGCCGACGAGGCCCTCCGCGAGACACCGTCGATCCAGCACGTCGTGGTCCTGAAGCGCAACGACAGCGAGACCATTCCGGTCCACATCCAGGAAGGCCGCGACCACTGGTTCCATCGCCTGATGCAGGACGCGGCGCCGGATTGCCCGCCGGAGCCGATGGACTCGGAGGACATGCTCTACATCCTCTACACGTCCGGCACCACCGGCAAACCCAAAGGCATCGTCCATACGACGGGCGGGTACCTCGTGGGC
>CAZJTG010000443.1:0-1722 GCA_964548865.1 uncultured Solibacteraceae bacterium | reverse complement strand
TGATCAGAACGCCACCGCGCGCCGCTCGCGCGACACCGGAAAGGACGGCGCTCGGCGTGGCAATCGCAAGGGCGCAGGGACTGGCGGCCACCAGCACCGCCATGGCGCGATAGAAGCTGTTGCGGAAAGGTTCGTCGACCACCACCCAAGCAAAGAGAAGGAGCGTCGCCAGGCCGAGAACCGCCGGAACAAAGACCCGTTCAAAGCGATCCGTGAAGCGTTGGGTCGGCGACTTCTGCGTCTCGGCTTCGTTGACCATGCGGACGACCTTGGCGAGCGTCGTCTCGCTCGCGAGCCGGGTCACCTCGATCTCGATCGCCCCGCTGCCGTTGATCGTGCCGGCAAAGACGCGGGACGCGGCATCTAGCCGATCGGGGTTGGCGCGGGCCTGAGCGGGATCGGTAACCGCGCGCTTGTCGACCGGGATGCTTTCGCCGGTCACCGGCGCCTGGTTGATCGCGCTGGCACCCTTGATGACAAAGCCGTCGGCGGCGATCCGCTCGTCCGGCTTGACGATCACGACGTCCCCAACCGCGAGTTCTTCGACCCCGACTTCAGCGGTACTTCCGTCAGGTCTCCGTACCAATGCTGTTCGCGGCGCGAGGTCTGCTAGCGCTTCGATGGCCCGCTTGGCCCGGCCCATGGCGTAATGTTCGAGCGCATGGCCAAGGCTGAACAGGAAGAGGAGAAGCGCGCCTTCGGCCCAGGCGCCGAGCGCGGCAGCGCCTGCGGCAGCCACCAGCATCAGTGTATCGATCTCGAAGCGCTTCAGTCGAAGGTTGTCGATGGCCTCGCGAAGCGTGAAGAACCCGCCAAAACCGTAGGCACCGACATAGCATCCAAGCGAGAGCCAGGCAGGCGCTGCCTGCCAGAGCTTGTCGATGGCAAAACCGGCTCCGAGCAAGGCGCCGCAAACCAGCACGAAAAGAAGTTCGCTGTTCGCGCCGAGTGGTCCTTCGTGCGCATGTTCGTGCTCGGCTTCCGGCATTGCGCGCTCTTGCGCACGGGCCTCGGAAGGCAGTTCTTCGACCTCGCGTGCAGGCGCCGTCTCTGGTTCAGCGGCGGCCACGCCCATCTCGGCCAGTGCGCTCTCGATCTGGCTCTCGGTGATCTTCGCGCGCTCGAACTCGACCCGCACGGCACCCGCCGGATTGACAACTGCCTCCAGGACGCCGGGAAGCTTTCCAAGGCGCCCTTCAATGGTTCGCGCTCGCCGCGTATGAAGTACGCCGTCCGTTTGCCAGAGAAGGTGTCCGAACTGTTGCGCGATTTCAGCACCGGCGGCGTGGACTTCGGTTCGAATGGTGGCCAGCGACAGGGCATCGGGGTCGTAATGGATGCAGAGCTTTGCCGGTGCTTCGTCCACTGCCGACAGAACGTGGACTTCATCGACTCCGACTCTCGGGGTCAAGCGGGCGATGAGGCGCTCGACGCAGGCATCGGCTGCATCCGGCACATCGGGCAGAAGAATGGGTAGGTCGAACTGGGCCTTGTCAGTCACGCGGTCGTTCCTTTGCTGATCGGTTCTGACGTCTTGGGTTCCGGGGCGGCCAGTTGCCCACTCTGAAACTGGCCGCCCTGCCCTCACTTTGCGGGTAACTCGCCGCCGAACTTGTCGACGTCGCTGTAGTCGCCAGCCATGTGGTGCTTGTGCCGGCCCTTGAGCAGCAGGTGGCTGATCGCGGGCAGTACGAAGAGCGTCAGGATGGTGGAGGTGATGAG
>CAZJTG010000442.1:0-1722 GCA_964548865.1 uncultured Solibacteraceae bacterium | reverse complement strand
CCGTACGCCAGCTCGACGTGCACGATGTACACGAAGAGTGAGGTCCGGCCGAACATGATCACGCGGCCCTTGCCCCGGAACGCTTCGGGCACGTCCATCGCGAACGCGCGGCTGCGGAGGGCTTCGGCTCCCTCGCCGAGGCCGCTCAGCACGGAGGCGTCGCCGCCGACGAAGCGACCGAGCACCTTGTCCTGATCCGCGATGCCATAGCGGAAGACCTGCTGGCCCTGGCCGTACTTCACCGGAATCGTCGTGCTGGCGTAGCCGTAGAAGATCGGGCTGTCCGTCTTGACGATCTCGGCCTGCACGAGCGGCTTCTGCGCGTTGAGGCCGGTGACCGGCTCGGTGTCGATCGATCTGGCGAAGCCGAACTCGATGGGGAAGCGCACGGCCTGGAGCGTCGTGATGAGCGTGCCGCCGGCCTCGAAGAACTTCTCGAAGGCGTCCACCCCTTCCTGCCCGAACCCGCCGCTCATGTCAGGCGTCTCGCCGTACATGCCCATGAATTTGTACTTGTCGCTCTTGAGGTACGGCTGCGGGCGCGCAGCCGGCGGCGCCATCACCGACTGCCGCGTCACGCCCTGCGCGGCCATCAGGATCACGTCGTAATCGGCCTTGAGATTGCCCTTCTTGATGCGCTCCTTGAAGATGAGGTCGAAGGGAATCCCGAACTGGTCGAACGCGTGGCGGTACCAGCCCAGTTCCTGCGTGCCGCTCCAGTTCGAGTAGATCGCGATCCGGGGGGCGTCGGCGTCGTGCATCGGGACGTTCGGGGCGGCCTGGATGCCCGCAGCCGTGAGGCCCAGCGAGCCAGCCGCCGCGACGGCAGACTGAATCTCCGCGGCCGATCCGCTGACGACGAACGAGCCTGCGGGGAACTCAATGCCGCCGTCGGTGAACGCCTTCTCCGTCACCTTCATCGCCACGTTCCGCAGCCTGTAGCGGAAGGAAATCATGTTGTTTGAACCGAAGTGGGCGACGGCGAGCATCGGTGCGGTGGTGCCGTTGATACGCCCGGTTACGCGGACGTCCTTCACGAGCGTCGTCGCGACGTCCAGCACCGCCTTGTCGCGAATCTCCCGGACGTCGACGTTGAACGCGTACCCCATGGTCCAGCCGCTGTCGTCGTACGTGCGGAGCGCGGGGTCGGGGTAGTCCTGCTTTTCCAGCAGGTTCTTCGCGAGCCGCCAGTAGGGCTGGCCCGCCTTGATGACGTACGAGCCCGCCGCGTACGTCGCGTCCCCGAGCTTGAACTCGGCGTTCGCCTGGCCGACCTCGATGCCCTGGAGTTTGAGGATGCGCACGAGCTCCGCCGGCTTCGTCATGTCGCGCTGCACGGGGATCACGTAGGCATGCGGCGGCGCGTTCAGGCCGGCCTCGATCGAGTTCTTCGTGCGGGTGTAGAAATTCTCGAGCGCGAGGTTGGGCAGCGTCGAAAGCAGGTTGAGCGACGACAGCACGCCCGTCTGCATGTAGTTCGCGTTATTCCGGCGCGTGAAGTTCGCGACGGCGTTCGGCGGCACCGGGATGCCGCGATACCACTCGCGATCCTGCCCGCCCCCACGGCCCGTCGGCACGCCGCCCGCGCGACCTGCCGGCACGCCGCCCGCGCGGCCTGGTCCCTGCAGGGCCGCTCCTCGCCCTCCGCCCGCCTCGGCGCCGCGACCTCCGGCGTCTCCTCCGCGCCCTCCCCGTCCCTGATCGCCGCCGCGACCTCCGCCG
>CAZJTG010000441.1:0-1731 GCA_964548865.1 uncultured Solibacteraceae bacterium | reverse complement strand
CACGTGCCCGGCCGCTGCTTCAGCTCGCGGCGGATCGTGTCGAGAATCACGCCCCACTCCTCGGGATCGTTGGACTCGTCGAACACCGGAATCTTCCCGGACTGCTCGAATTCGTAGGCCTTGTGCACAAACAGCGTCTCGTCGCCGCCGTCGTCCACGATCAGGGACGGCCCGCCGATGGCCGGCCAGAGCAGTGCCTCCGTGGTGCACCACCAGTACTCCTCGAGCGTCTCGCCCTTCCACGCGAACACGGGAATGCCGCGGGGATTCTCCGCGGTACCGCCCGTCTCGGGCCGGCCGACGACGACCGCGGCGGCCGCGTGGTCCTGGGTCGAGAAGATGTTGCAGGAGACCCAGCGTACGTCGGCGCCGAGTTCGGCCAGCGTCTCGATCAGTACCGCCGTTTGAATCGTCATGTGCAGCGAGCCCATGACGCGGGCGCCGGCGAGCGGCTTGGTCTTGCCGTAGCGCTCGCGGAGCGCCATCAGGCCTGGCATCTCCTGCTCGGCGAGGCGCATTTCCTTGCGACCCCATTCGGCGAGCGAGAGGTCGGCAACTTTGTACGGCAGACGACCGGCCTTGCGGGCGAGGTCGAAGGAGTGGGCAGTCGGAACGACAGTGGCAGTAGTCATGGGATTAGGTGATCTCGTGATGTGGTGAATGGGTGATTGAGCGAATCGGTGACTGCAGGGTCGACGTGCTGGTGCCAGTTCGTGTCTTCTGAGCGACCGCGGAAGCGGCAAACAGCGCCGGTCCCCTGGCCTCGTCTTCGGGCGCGAGCGCGTGAAAGCGAGCGTCGGTGAAGCCGGCCTGCGCGAGCAGCCGGCGCATCTGATCGTCCGCGAAACCGAGCCAGACATGCCCCATCTTCTGGCGATATTCCTCTCGTTCGTGCGGCGTCATGTCGACGATGAGCACACGTCCGCCAGGCTTGAGGACGCGCGCGGCTTCCGCAAGCGCGGCTGCCGGATCCGGCAGGTGATGCAGCACGAGCATGAACACCGCGGCATCCAGGGAATCGGCCGCGAGCGGCAGGGCCTCGAGGCTGCCGTGACGCAGCTCGACGTTGGTGAGGGTGCGGACGCGATCGCCGGCCGCCGAGAGCATCTCGTCAGAGGCATCGACGCCGATGACGCGCGAGGCCAGCGGCGACAGACGCGGCAAGAGCGCGCCGGTGCCGCACCCGAGATCGCCGATGACCCACTCGGACGGCAGCAGGCCGAGCAACGCGGCCGAGAGGAATCCCTGGCCGAACAGTTCGTCCCGCAGGCGATCCCACTGCCCCGCCGACGTCGCGAAGAACTTCTGCGACGCCGCGCGGCGACCCGAGAGCACGCGCGCGAGGCGGCGCTCGTCCTGTTCGGCGCCGGGGCGCTCGGTGACCTGCGCCCGCGTCAGCGCCCAAATCTGCGAACGCTGGCCGTCGGCGCCATCGAGCGCGAGCGCGTAGTACCGGCTCGTGCCGTCGCGTCGCGACGAGGCCCAGCCGGCATCCGACAGCATGCGCAGGTGCCTGCTGACCGTAGACTGCGGGAGCTGGAGCACGGTGCAGAGCTCGGACACCGTCAGTTCGTGACGCTCGAGCACTGCCAGCATGCGACAGCGAGTCGCGTCCGAAAGGACGGAAAAGGAGTCGAGCAAGGACCGGGGAACGGCAAGCATCCGTAAATCCGGATTAAAGGATATATCACGTTGGCGGCCCCGTCAACCTGGCCCTCCACGCCGCCCAGG
>CAZJTG010000440.1:246-1752 GCA_964548865.1 uncultured Solibacteraceae bacterium | reverse complement strand
TCCAGATGCAGCAGGGTCTCGGCCGAGGGCCTGCCACGACTCTTGCGAGCGACACGGCCGGCGCCGTCAACGCGAAGCAGGTCGCGCGCCGACAGTCGGCCCTTGTGAGCTCCGCTGGGCGTGATCAACAACTGGAGCGGACGTGTCGAGACGACCGCGCTGAAATTGCCGCTCGTGCCCATGACCCAGCCGCGCGCATGGAACGCGCGACCGGCGGCGACGATCTGGGCGGACAGGGACGGCACTCGTGGAAACTGGTGATTTGTGATTTGGTGATCTGGTAATTGAAGGGCGTCAAAATCGCCAAATCACCAGATCACCAGATCTCCACATCTACTGTGTCAGCGTGAACGTCACCGTCACTGTCATGACGAGCTGGACGGGCTCGCCGTTGAGCAGCGTTGGCGTATATCTCCACTGCATCACGGCATCGAGCGCCGCTTTGTCGAGCATTGGTACCGGGCGCAAGACCTGAGCCTGCTTGATGGCGCCATCGGTGCCGATGAGGGTTTCGATAATCACGATGCCCTGGACGCCGGCGTTCTTCGCCTCTTCCGGGTACACCGGCTTCACGTCCTTGATCTTCTTCGGCTCCTTGACGTCGCCGCCGACGCGAACTGTCTTCGTCTGCTCCTGCGGCCCCGCCGACACCGCGACCGGCAACGCCACTGCGAGTGCCAGGACGACGACTACCGCTGCCTGAAACGTGCGATCGATCATGGTTGGGATCCTCCAGGGGATTAGACACCGGTTTCGGGCATCCGGCCGCGGCATTGTCAGCGTCTGCCGCCCAGAATCCCGCCCAGCATTCCTCTCAGAATCTGGCGGCCGAGGCCCGAGCCGATGGAACGGGCGGCGCTGCGGGTGGCCGATTCAAGCATGCCCTCACGCCGGCCGCCCCGGGGTCCTGTGGACCCGAACAGCAGGTCGCCGAGGCCACCGCCCGCCGGCTGGCCCGCCGGTGCGGGGCGGGGCGGAACGGAAGACGTTGGCATCGACGGCGGCGCGGCAGCGTCCGCCTGTGCGTCTCGCTGCTCCATGGCCGCCTTCAGCTTCTCGTAGGCCGACTCGCGGTCGACCGTCTCGTCGTACGCGCCTCTCAGCACGGATCCCTGGATGACGGCCGTGCGTTCAGCAGGCGTCATGGGACCGATGCGCGAGGCAGGCGGGAGGATCCAGGCGCGCTCGACGACCGTCGGCGATCCCTTCGCATCGAGGAACGAGACGAGCGCCTCTCCCACGGCGAGTTCCGTGATGGCCTTCTCGGTCTCGATCGCCGGATTCTGGCGCATCGTCTGCGCGGCAACGCGCACGGCTCTCTGGTCGTGTGGCGTGAAGGCACGCAGCGCATGCTGGACCCGATTGCCGAGCTGGCCGAGTACGGTCTCAGGGATGTCGAGCGGATTCTGGGTCACGAAGTAGACGCCGACGCCCTTCGACCGAATCAGCCGCACGACCTGCTCGATCTTTTCCACCAGCGACTCCGGTGCGTCGTCGAACAGCAGG
>CAZJTG010000440.1:0-236 GCA_964548865.1 uncultured Solibacteraceae bacterium | reverse complement strand
TCTTCGGCTTGATCGGATCGCCAATCTCCGGAAGATGTTCGAACAATTCGGAGAGCATCCACAGCAGGAAGCTGGCGTACACCTTCGGCGAGTTGATCAACCGGTCGGCCGCGAGAATGTTGATGGTGCCCCGGCCGTCTCCGGACGTCTGAATCAGATCGTCGATGTTCAGCATCGGCTCGCCGAAGAACCGATCGGCGCCCTGCTCGTCGAGCGTCGTCAGCCCGCGCTGGATG
>CAZJTG010000439.1:0-1758 GCA_964548865.1 uncultured Solibacteraceae bacterium | reverse complement strand
GATCGACTTCGCCGAGGGCGGCGTGAACACCTTCTACCACAACAAGTTCTACGACATCGTCAAGAACGTGGCCGATGTCCGGCACACCCACCAGGCCGTCGCCCTCGTCATGTCGAAGGCCGCCTGGGCGAAGCAGGACGCCGCCGGGCAGACGGCGATCGCCGGGGCCTGGGAGCACGCGCGGCAATTCAACCGCAAGTTCATCCTCGACGAGGACAAGTCGATCCAGGACCAGGTGCGGGCCAAGGGCGTCGCGATCTCCAAGCCCGACGCGGGCCCCTTCCGCCAGGCCACGCTGGGCGTCTACGAGGAGTTCTACGCGACGCCGCCCGGGAAGGATGCGCGCCGGATGGTGGACTTCATCCTCGCGGTCAAGTAACGCCGGTGGCCGACGCGGACGCCGGAGGCGCTGCGGATTCTTCTGGCGCCACGGACGCCTGGCGGCGGGCGTACGACGGCCTGGGCTATTTCGGCGGGCTGATCCTCGCCGTCATGGCCGGGGCGGTGTTCCTGCAGGTGGTCCTGCGCTTCCTCGGGAAGACGGGCATCGACGGGCTCGAGGAGGTGCCGAGGTATCTCTTCATCTGGCTGATCATGATCGGCGGCGCCTCGGCCATGCAGCGCGGCCAGCACACGATCCTCGACTACTTCGTGAACCTCTGCGGGGAGCGCGCGCGGGCGTTCATCCTCGTCCTGACGACGGCCGCCGGGCTGGGCCTGTTCCTGTACCTGATCAAGCTGAGCGTGACGCTGGTCCCAAACGCCCAGTTGCAGACCAGCGCCGGGCTCGGCCTGCCGCTGGGCTACGTCTACGCCGCCGTGCCGGTCGGCGCGGTGCTGATCGCCCTGCCGATGCTCCGTGAACTCGTTGCCGCCCTGAGGCGCCTGTGGCGGAAACCCTCCTGATCGTCTTCATCGTCTGCATCCTGCTCGGGATGCCGATCAGCATCGCGATGGGCGTCGGGGCGCTCGGCGCGGCGATGTTCTACCCGGCGCTCAACCCGATCATCATCCCGACGCGCTTCGTCGGGCTGTTGTCGGATTCCTACCTGCTGCTGTCGGCACCGCTCTTCATCCTTGCGGGAAACATTGCCGCGCACGGCGGCGTCGCGCGCGTGATCATCGACCTCGCGACCGCGCTGGTCGGCCGGTTCCGCGGCGGCCTCGCGTACGTGAACGTGGTCGACAGCATGGCGTTCGGCGGCATTTCCGGTTCGGCCGTGGCCGATGTCTCCGCGCTGGGCACCTTCCTGATCCCGCAGATGGTGCGCAAGGGCTACGACAAGGATTTCGCGACCGCGCTGACGATCTCCACGGCGGTCGTCGCGCCGATCATCCCGCCCTCGATCATCGCGGTGATCTTCGCGTGGATGGCGGACCAGTCGGTGGCGGCCATGTTCGCCGCCGGCATCATCCCGGGCCTGCTGGTCGGGCTGGGCATGGCGGTGCCGGTGTTCTTCATTGCGAAGAAGCGCAACTACCCGAAGGAAAAGCCCCCGACGCTGCCCGAATTCACCGCGGTGCTGCTCAAGGCGCTGCCGGCGCTGATGATCCCGGTCATCATCATGGGCGGCATCATGTTCGGGTTCTTCACCCCGACCGAGGCCGCCGCGGTCGCGGTCGTCTATTCGCTGGTCGTGACGCCCCTCTTCTACCGCGAGCCCGCGTGGCGCGACCTGCCGAAGATCTTCGCCGACTCGGCGCGCCTGTCGGGCGTGATCGGCATGATCATCGGCTTCGTCGGCGCCTTCGGCTGGG
>CAZJTG010000438.1:0-1758 GCA_964548865.1 uncultured Solibacteraceae bacterium | reverse complement strand
GTTGGAGTGAGGGGAATCGAACCGCTGACCTCCACATGGTGGACGCGGCGCTTTCGATCGCGCGGCGAGCGTCGCATGTACACCTACTCGGGACGACCGCAGCGGAGGCCGTCGGTGAACTCGTTGGTGACGACGCGGGAGCGCGGCGTGTCGTGAACGTTGGCGGCCGGCAGATCGCGCGTGCCATGGCTGCAACGAGTGCCAATGGGGTCGGGTGGCAACCCGACCCCTTCGGCCACCTTCGGTCATGGGCGCCGTGCCCACACGAGTGGCCGCGGTCGCGGCCGATCAAGTGTGGGTGGTGCCGTCCAGGTGCAGCCCCGTCCCCATCGCCTAGAGCTTCGCCGACTGTTTCTCCAGCGCCTTGTCCTCGTTGGCGCGCTGAATCACGTAGTGGCGAATGCTGTCGATCTGCTCGGGCGAGAAGTTCGCGGCCCAACCCACCATGCCGAGATCCTTCATCACGCCGTCGTGCACGATCTGCTGCCAGAGCTGCGGGCTGTTGAGCGATGGTGAATAGCGAAGGTCCTTCACGAGTGCGCCCGCGACGGCCGCATCGCCGTGACACACGCCGCAGCTGTTCGCGAAGATGTACCCGCCTTCTTTCAACTGTTCGGGCGTTCCCGTGGCCAGAGGCGGATCGAGCACGGCCTTGGCAAGCTCTGCGGCAGGCGGCAGGCTTGCCGTGCCATCCAGCTTGAAGACGAGCATGCGGCTGATGTTGCGCACGGGTCCCGACTTGGGTCCGAGGATGCCCGCGAAGAGATCCCACACGCCGCCCCAGCCCGCGAGCGCGGCAACGTACTGCGTGCCGTCGACGGCGTAGGTGATCGGGCCGGCGACGATGCCCGTCTGCGCCGGGAAGCTCCAGAGCTGCTTGCCGGTATCCGCGGCGTAGGCTCGGAACTCACCGCTCGCCGTGCCCTGGAAGACGAGGTTGCCCGCCGTCGCCAGCGTGCCGCCGTTGGTGGGACCGGGATAGTCGACCGTCCAACGCGCCGCGCGCGCCACGGGATCCCAGGCGACGAGCGCCCCTGTCGTCTTCTCGAGCCACGACTTGCGCACTTCGGGGTCGGCGGGCATCGCGCCTGCGCTGAAGTCGACGCCGAGCTGACCGCCGACCTCGCCGGGCTCCCAATCGTCGCCCACCGTCATGAACGTGCCGCCCACTTCGTTCTTCGGGATGTACACGAGTCCGGTCTTCGGGCTGTACGACATCGGATGCCAGCTGTGCGCGCCGGTCGCGCTCGGGAAGCTCGTGAACGGCTTGCCCGTCTCGTCGTACTTCGCCTCAGGCAACACGTTCGGCCGTCCCGTCACGGGATCGAGACCCGATGCCCAGTTCACCGTCGCGAACTGGGTGCCCGAGATGAACTGTCCTGTCTTCGCGTCCAGCACGTAGAAGAAGCCGTTCTTCGGCGCGTGCAGCACGACGCGGCGCGGACCGTCACCGAGGTCGAGCGTGACGGCGATGATCTGCTGGGTCGAGTCGAAGTCCCAGCGATCCTCGGGCGTCTCCTGGTAGTGCCAGACGTACTCGCCGGAGTCGGCGTCGATGGCGACGATGGAAGCCGTGTAGAGATTGTCGCCTTCCTCGGTGTTGCGCACGCCCGGGTTCCAGGGTTCCGCGTTCGCCGTGCCGAAGTAGATGAGGTTCGTCTCGGGATCGTACGTCGTCGAATCCCACACCGTGCCGCCACCGCCGCGCGTCCACCAGTCGCCGCTCCAGGTCTTCGCGGCCTTCTCGAGGTGCTTGCC
>CAZJTG010000437.1:0-1796 GCA_964548865.1 uncultured Solibacteraceae bacterium | reverse complement strand
GGGCTCCATTGGGCACGGCCCCGACTAATTATTGGCGAGAAGGGCGGCGACGGTCGCGACGATGTCGCCTCGGGGTACGGCTCTCTGTTCGCTGGCCCGCATGTCGCGCAGCGTGACTTCGCCGCGGGCCAGTTCGTCGCCGCCGACGATGACGGTGACCCGCGCGGCGAGACGATCCGCGCGCTTCATCTGGGCCCTGATACTACGGGCCTCGAGTTCCATGTACGCCGACAGTCCGCCGCGCCGCAGCTCCCGCAGGATCTTCAGCGCGTCGGCGCGCCCCTCGTCGCCGATCGCGGCGACGAACACCCGCGGAGGCGCCTCCCTCCCCGCGCCGTCGGGCAGCGCGAGGACCAGCCGCTCGAGGCCGGCCGCGAAACCGATGCCCGTGCGGTCGGGACCGCCGAGCGATTTGACCAGCCCGTCGTACCTGCCTCCGCCCAGAAGCGCGTTCTGCGCCCCCAGCGTCTGGCCGAGAATCTCGAAGGTCGTCCGCGTGTAGTAATCGAGGCCCCGTACGAGCCGGTGCGACAGCCTCCAGGGGATGCTCCAGCCGTCGAGGTGACCCCGGACGGCCGCGAAGTGCGTTGCGCAGGGCTCGCAGAGGTAGTCGACCGAGTGCGGCAGCCTGTCAATCGTCGGTTGGTCGGCGGGCACTTTGCAGTCGTAGATCCGAAGGGGGTTCGTGGCGGCCCGGCGCTGGCAGTCGCCGCACAGCTTCTGCAGGTCGTCGCCGAGCGCGGCCAGCAGCGCTTCCAGAAAACGCGGCCGGCACGCGGCGCACCCGACGGAGTTGACCACCAGCTCGGCCTGCGGGATGTGAAGCGCCTCGATGAGACTCCAGGCCAGGTCGATCACCTCGGCATCAACGGCCGGGTCGTTCATGCCGAACACTTCCACGTCGAGCTGGTGGAACTGCCGGTATCGGCCTTTCTGCGGCCGCTCGTAGCGGAACATCGCCCCGATGGCGTAAAGCTTCGTCGCCGGCAGAGCGTGCTCGAGGCTGTGCTCGACGTAGGCGCGGACCATGCTCGGCGTGGCCTCGGGCCTGAGCGTGATGCGATCGCCTCCCTTGTCCGTGAAGCTGTACATCTCCTTCTGGACGATGTCGGTGGTCTCGCCCGTGCCCTTCGCGAACAGCTCCTCGCGCTCGATGATGGGCGTCCGCACCTCGACGTAGCCGTAGCGCGCGCAGAGATCGGCCGCCACGCGCTCGACGAGCTGCCAGCGCTCCACCTGCCCCGGCAGGATGTCGTGCGTGCCTCGAATCGCCGGGATCATCTCCAGGCGGAAGGGCTTCGCCCCTGCCGCCCCTCCCCAACGAGCGCACTCGCGGGGCCCCATTGCCCCGCTGCGTCCGCTCGGGCTCGCGTCGCTCGCTCGATCATCACCCACCCACCATGTAGTCCAGCCGGTATCGCACGTAGTTGGCCGAGTACTCGAGAATCGACGCTATCTCGTGGTCCGACAGCATCCGCCGCACTTTCGCGGGACTGCCCATCGCGAGGGAGCGCGGCGGAATCACCGCGCCCTCCGGCACGAGCGAGCCGGCGGCCACGATCGAATCCGATCCGACCCTGGCGCCGTTCAACAGCGTGGCGCCCATGCCGATCAGCACGCGATCCTCAATCGTGCACCCATGGACGATGGCGCCATGACCGATCGTGACGTCGCTGCCGATCGTGGTGGGATGCGTGTCGTGCATGACGTGGACGATCGTGCCGTCCTGCACGGTGCTGCGCCGCCCGATGCGGATCCAGTTCACGTCGCCTCGACAGACGACGTTCATCCAGACG
>CAZJTG010000436.1:0-1815 GCA_964548865.1 uncultured Solibacteraceae bacterium | reverse complement strand
GTGGGAGACACATTGTGGCCCTGAGACTCTTGATCTCGATGCTCGTGATCGGCGTCATGTCGGCAGGCTGCCGGCGCACGGCGGCACCGGAAGCCGCGCCGGAAGACCCGGAGGCGCTGAGCGTGACCAGGTGGACGGACAAGACGGAGCTCTTCGCCGAGTATCCGCCGCTCGCCGTCGGCGCAACGTCCCGGTTCGCGATTCACCTGACGCGACTCGATAGCTTCAGGGCGCTCACCGAGGGGAATGTGGAGGTTCGTCTCGAAGGCGCCGGCCAACCGGAAGTGTTCAGGGTCGCCGGGCCTTCGCGGCCTGGAATCTTCGGAGTCGACGTGACGCCGGCGCACGCCGGGAGACGGCAGCTCGTGATCACCCTCCATGCGAGCGGATTGACGGACGAGCATCGTGTTGGTGACGTCGATGTGTATCCGACCGCCGAAGCGGCGCAGGCAGTCGCGCCGCCGGCCGCCGAAACGCCCGGGATCAGTTTCCTCAAGGAACAGCAGTGGAGCCTGGATTTTGGCACCGCGCTGGTGACGGAGCAGGCCGTTCGAGAGTCCATTCGCGTTCCGGGCCGGCTGGAAGCGCGACCGGGTGGCGCCGCCGATGTCGTCGCGCCCATTGACGGTCGTCTGACGGGTGTGCTGGAACTGCCGCTCGGGGCTGACGTGTCACGCGGCCAGGAACTTGCGCGGCTCGTGCCGCCGCCCTCGTTACCGGCCGACCTTCCTCAGCTTCAGCGAGCGCGGTCCGAAGCGCAAACCGCTCTGGCGCTTGCCACGCGCGATCGCGAGCGTGCGGAACGACTGACGACCGCAGGCGCAGCACCAGGGAGGCGGCTTGACGAGGCCCGCGCCGCCGAGCAACAAGCCACGGCCCGTCTCGCCGCCGCGGAGGCCAGCCTGGCCCAGTACAACGCGGCACGCACGGGTGAGGCGATGGACGGCGACGGGTTGTTCGTCGTTCGCGCCCCCTTGACCGGAATCATCGCGCGTCGGCACGCGGCGACTGGCGCCAACGTGACCGCCGGGACCATCTTGTTCCGTGTCGTGGACGCCTCCGAGATCCACGTCGTGGGACAAGTGCCCGAGCAGTCGGCCGCTCGAGCACGCCTCACGCAATCGTCCGAGATCGAAATCCCGGGGCAATCGGATCGCATCGCGAGTGGGCGCCTCGTCAGCGTTGGCAAGGTGCTGGACCCTGCGTCTCGCACGCTGCCGATCACGTTCGCGTTCGACAACCGCAGGCTTGGTTTGCCCGTGGGCCAGGCCGTGTTCCTTCATCTCCTGATGGACACGATGGCACCAAAGCCGGTCGTGCCCGCGGCGGCGATTGTGGACGATGCCGGACGGCCGATCGTGTTCGTGCAACGCGAGGGGGAAACGTTCGAACGGCGAGCCGTGACGCTCGGGCCACGATCGGGCGAACTGGTGCAGATCCTCGAAGGCGTCAAGACCGGCGACCGAGTTGTGACGAAAGGGGCGCACCTGGTGCGCCTCGCCTCGTTGTCGACCTCCGTTCCCGCGCACGGACACGTGCATTGATGGGAGCCGACCATGATTGACGCTCTCATTCGCTGGTCGCTCAGCCATCGCTCGATTGTCGTGGCGCTGGCCGCTGCATTCATGGTCTGGGGCGGCTGGACGGCAACCCGCATCCCTCTGGACGTGCTGCCCGATCTGACGGCGCCGACCGTGACCATCCTCGCCGAAGCGCCGGGGATGGACCCGCTCGAGATCGAATCGCTGGTCACGTTCCCGATCGAATCTGCACTCAATGGAGCGGCGGGCGTTCGGCGCGTTCGATCGGCAACCG
>CAZJTG010000435.1:0-1832 GCA_964548865.1 uncultured Solibacteraceae bacterium | reverse complement strand
CGGAATGTGTCAATGACATTGAGACACCCTGGTTCAGAAATTAGTGAGCAACGCGGGTGTCGCGGTCAGGTCATGGGTGGTCTCCATCGGTTCGGTTTCGGGCAGGTTGATGCCGACGATCTCAGGCAACGCCGGGGGAGTCGGCAGACGCCCCTTGAACCGCTCGGGATGCGCCGCGTATGCGGCCTCGAGGACGCGACGACGCTGCTCGTCGATCGCCGGGGCGTGGCCGAAGTGCACTGAGGCCGGCGTCATGAAGCCGATTCCGCTGTGACGATGCGTGTCGTTGTACCAGGCGAAGAACTCGCGCAGGTGGGTACGGGCATGCGCGATGCCGGCGAAGCGCTCGGGGAACTCGGGCCGGTACTTCAGCGTCTTGAACTGCGCCTCCGAGAACGGGTTGTCGTTGGAGACCCGCGGCCGGGAGAAGCTCGCCGCCACGCCCAGGTCGACGAAGAGCTCGGCGGTCGTCTTGGCGCGCATCGGGCTGCCGCGATCCGAGTGCAGGGTGAGCGTGTCGCGCTCGATACTGTATTTCTCGCAGGTCTCCTCGATCAACGCGCGGGCGAGGCCCGCGTTCTCGGCCCCGGCAACGAGCCAGCCCACGACGTAGCGGCTGAAGATGTCGATGAGCACGTACAGGTAGAAGAACTGCCACTTCATCGTCGAGCGCAGCCGCGTGATGTCCCAGCTCCAGACCTGGTTCGGGCCCGTCGCGATGAGCTCGGGCTTGAGGTGCGCCGGGTGCACGAGTTGATTACGTCGCTCCTGGACCAAGCCCTCGGCCGCCAGCACCCGGTAGAAGGTCCTCACCGAGGCAAGGTAGATCGCGTCCTCGTCGAGCAACCGGGCATAAGCCGTGTACGGCGTCACATCGGCGAAGCGCGGGCCGGTGAGCGTGGCGACGATCCTCTGGCGCTCGGACGCCGACAGCGCCAGCGGCGGGACGACTCGCCGACGCTGTGCCCCGAGCAGTCGCGGGGCGCGTCGGCGATACCACGTCGCGGGCGAACCCCCGAGCGCGCGCAGTGCCCGTCGCGTCGGCACCGACGACACGAGTTCGGCCACCGCGCTCAAGATTCGCTCCCGGAGTCCTCGGTCGACTCGGCCGTCGGCAGCCCCAGCAGCGTGCAGAGTTTTTTTTGGACGCCGATGATCGTGCGCGCCTGCTCGAGCTCGCGCTCGAGCCGCGCGTTCCTCCCCTCCAGGGCGGCGATGCGCCGCTGCTCGGGGCTGAGCTTCGCCTTCCTGCCGCGCCGCCGTCCGAGCGCGGCCAAGGCGCCGGCCTCGCGCTCGCGCCGCCACATCGTGAGATGGGAGCTGTACAGCCCTTCCCGACGCAACAGCGCGCCGATCGCCCCGGGGCTCGCGCACCGGTCGGCTTCCTCGAGCACCGAGAGCTTATACGCGGCGTTGAACTGCCGGCGCTTCGCAACCGCGCGCACTTCGGCATCCGGCGCCGCGCTCGTCGCGGCCGCCGCGGCGGAAACCGCGCTCGCCTCGGCTCGCGCGGCCTCCGCTGCGACTATCGACGAGACCATCTTCAGCTTTTTCCTCTCCGACATCGTTCGCCTACCTTTCAACAGTAATTCTACGAAGGTAGGTGTCTCACGTCACATTGGCACAAACGGCAGTCGGCGACGTACAAACAACCTCGATCGTCAAGCAGTATCTGTACAACGAGTCCGGGCCTTCCGGGCAGATGTTCCAGTACCACGTTGATCCATTGGTAACGATACCGTATGCAGCAAACTCGACTTATCAAAACGACTACCTGACTGGAATACTTGACGCAACGGGAAGCAGGCATTCGTCGTTCGGGTACCGTGCAT
>CAZJTG010000434.1:0-1840 GCA_964548865.1 uncultured Solibacteraceae bacterium | reverse complement strand
CGCCGGGCCGAGATGATTCTTGGACCGGCCGCCGGAACACGAGGCCTTGCCGATGGCGCGAACGTAGTGCCGGCGCGCCGGTCCATCGCCGCGGTTCGCGCGCTGCCGGCGGGCCACATAATCGGGCTTGGCGACCTTGACTGGCTGCGGCCCGGGTCCGGGTTCCCGCCAGGCAGCGAAAGCGAGGTGGTAGGCAAACGGGTCGCCAGGGCCATTGAAGCCGGGCACCTGATCCTCAAGGACGACATTGCCGACGCAGGAGCAAGCGCCTGATGTGCGGCATTGCCGGGTATTGGGGCACCAAGCCTCCGTCGGACGCCGACGTGGGGCGGACGCTCGAGCTGATGAAGCGCAGGGGACCGGACCACCAGGACTCGTGGCGCGCCCGCCTGGCCGATGGCAGCACCGTTTGCCTCCTGCATACGCGGCTGAGCATCATCGACCTCGACCCGCGCTCCAGCCAGCCGTTCACGATCGGCGACACGACGATCGTCTACAACGGCGAGATCTACAACTATCTGGAGTTGCGCGAGCGCCTGGTGGCCGCGGGCATCGAATTGCGGACCACGTCGGACACCGAGGTGCTGCTCCACTACTTCCGCCTGTACGGAGAGGACTGCCTGCAGCATTTCGAAGGCATGTGGAGCTTTGCGATTTTCGACGGCGCGCGCCAGTCGGTGTTCCTGTCGAGGGACCGCTTCGCGGAGAAGCCGCTGTACTTCATGCGCGTCGACGGCGGCTTCTATTTCGGCTCGGAGGTGAAGTTTCTCTCCGGGCTCTCGGGCCGCTCGCTGAAGCCCGACAAGGGGCACGTGCGCCGGTATGTCGCCCTTGGTTACAAGGCGCTGTACAAGGCCCGCCAGACGTTCTTCGAAGGCGTCGACGAACTGCGCTACGCAGAGTGCATGACCATCGGGCCGGGCAAGGACGGCCGGGCACGCCGGTACTGGACCCCGAAAGTGAAAGTCGACCAGGGCATGTCGCTCGATGACGCCGTGGCTGGCGTGCGCGAGCGCCTCATCGAGAGCATGCGCATCCGGATCCGCGCCGACGTGCCGCTCGCATTCTGCCTCAGCGGCGGTGTGGATTCGGCGTCGCTGGTATCGATCGCGGTGAAGTGCTTCGGCTGCAAGCCGGAGACCTTTTCCATCATCGACGAAGACGAGAGGTACAACGAGCAGGACAACATCCTCGCCACAGTGCGTGACCTTGGATGCAAGCACCAGTTGCTGCATATCCCGAAGGAGGATGCGCTCGCGCGGCTGAAGGACCTGATCTCGTACCACGACGCGCCGATAGCCACGATCACTTACTACGTGCACTCCTTGATCTCCGAGGCCGTCCACAAAGGCGGGTACAAGGTCGCCTTTTCCGGCAGCTCGGCGGACGAGTTGTTCACCGGGTACTACGACCATTTCCTGCTGCACCTGAACGCAGTGCGCGGCGAACCCGACTACGTCCGCTACCTCGACGACTGGACGAAGAACATCCTCGGCTTCGTGAGGAACCCGATCCTGCGGAACCCAAATCTGTATTCCGACGATCCGCACTATCGGGAGCACGTGTTCGACGGCCGTGAGGAACTCGCAGGCTACCTCGTGGACGCTTCCGAAGAGCCGTACAGCGAGGAGACCTTCACGCCCGACCTGTTGCGCAACCGGATGCTGAACGAGTTGTTCCACGAGGCGACCCCGGTGATCCTGCACGAGGACGACCTGAACTCGATGCGCTATTCGGTGGAGAACCGCAGCCCGTACCTCGACCGGAGCCTGTTCGAGTTCGCGTGCTCGATCCCGGCGCGCCACCTGATCCGGGATGGATACGCCAAGTACGTCCTGCG
>CAZJTG010000433.1:168-1847 GCA_964548865.1 uncultured Solibacteraceae bacterium | reverse complement strand
GCCGACCTTCTTCAAGTCGCCGATCCGGCGGGCGGCCACCATGCCCAACTCCATCAGGAACAACGCGAGCACGCCTTGAAAGGGCGTCACAAAGAAGCCTTCGACCCCGGCCATTCCGCGTTTGCCGCACAAGGCGCCGGCCACAAGCGCGCCGACGAGCAGAAACACGCTGCGACCGAACAGCGCCTCGTGGAGCGAGGTTTTCACGGCGTCACCCAACGGTTCGCCCTGCTTGCGTGCGGCCAGTTTGCCAAGCAACACGCCGATGATGATCGCCGGCGATTCCATGACCGCCAGGAAAGCCGCGGCATAGTCCTCGTACGGCAGGTTGGTGGCCTTGAGGTAATTGGTGGCGGCGATGAACGTCACGGCGCTGACCGAGCCGTAGTGACCGGCGATGGCTGCGGCATCCACCGGCGGGAGCTTGCCGACGTAGCGCAACACCGGATAGGTCCAGAGCGGAATGGCCGCGCCCAACGCCATCGCGGCGAGACCCGGCACCAGCACCGCTGCGAAACCGGCATCCGCGATCGCGACGCCGCCTTTGAAGCCGATCGCCGTCAACAGATAGATCGTCAGCGTGACGTAGAGCGCCTCGGGAAACTTGAGGTCGCTCTTGAACAACACCGCCAGTACGCCGAGCACGAAAAACAACACGGCGGGCGAGAGCAGGTTGGAGCGGATCGCTTCGAAGAAGTCCATGCCGGAGGAGTCAGGCTTTCAGGCCGCCGTCCCGGTCCGACTGGAGGCGCTCGTTCTTCTGTTTGGACTCGGCCGCCAACGCCTCCTTGAAGGCGAGCACCCTGGCGCGGAGCTTCGCGTCGCTGCTGGCAAGGATCTGTACCGCGAGCAAACCGGCATTACGACCGCCGCCGATGGCGACCGTCGCAACCGGCACGCCGCCGGGCATCTGGACGATGGAAAGGAGCGAGTCGAGGCCCTTGAGCGATTTGCTTTCAACCGGCACGCCGACGACCGGCAACGGTGTCATGCTCGCGACCATGCCCGGCAGATGCGCCGCGCCGCCAGCACCGGCGACGATCACCCGCAGGCCGCGTTCATGGGCAGTTCGGGCGTACTCGACCATGTCCAACGGCGTGCGATGGGCGGACACGACGCGCACTTCGCAGGCGACGCCGAATTCGGCACAGGCGTCGGCGGCCGGTTTGAGCGTGGGCCAGTCCGAGTCGCTGCCCATGATGATTCCGACGAGCGGGGAGGCGGATTGCTTTTTCATGTCAGTTGCCAAAGCGGATTTCGCGGGCGGCGCAATCCGCGCGGTTGGTGGCTTCGTCCAGCGTGCGGCCAAGGGCGGTCACGTGGCCCAGCTTGCGGCCGGCCACGCTCCGGCTCTTGCCATAGACATGCACGTGCGCGCCGGGAATGGCGAGCGCCTTTTCGACGCCGGTCGGCCGGCCCGGACCGTCGGCGGCGCCGAGGAGATTCACCATCACGGCGGCGGGCATGACGAGCTCAGTGGAGCCGAGCGGCCAGCCGAGGATGGCGCGGATGTGGTTCTCGAACTGCGAGCAGTGACACCCTTCGATCGTGTAGTGCCCGGAGTTGTGAACGCGTGGCGCCAGTTCGTTGACCACGAGTCTGCCATCGGCGGTGAGGAACATTTCGACGCCAAAGCTACCGGCACCACCGACGGCGGCCACGGCGGCCTGGGCCAGCTT
>CAZJTG010000433.1:0-158 GCA_964548865.1 uncultured Solibacteraceae bacterium | reverse complement strand
GCGAACACGCGATGGCAGATGTGATCGCGTTGCACGGTCTCGACGACCGGATAAACCGCCGACTCGCCGGTGATGCTGCGGGTGACGATGGCGGCGAGCTCCTTCGTGAACGGGCACCATTCCTCGACGAACAACTCGCGCGTGCCGGCGCCGAGCTT
>CAZJTG010000432.1:0-1889 GCA_964548865.1 uncultured Solibacteraceae bacterium | reverse complement strand
GGACGGCAGGCCGACGCCTTCGAACTGCTGCTGGAAGCGCTCGAACACAACCCGCATGCGCTCGCCATTCATCAGGCCACCTGGAACGTGCTGTCGGCGATGGATCTGCCGAAGGGCCTGGTCGCGAGGTATGTCGAACGCACGCGGCAGTCCGTGTTCTACCTGGATCCGCACGTCTGCATGCGGTGCCGGTACCGCAGCACCGAGCTCCTCTGGCAGTGTCCGCATTGCCACGAATGGAATACGTTCGTCGAAGAGCGCATTTCGCCCGCCACGGATGGCGAGGCCGAGATGCTGGCGTCGCTCACGCACTGACGCCCGGGGTCTGAGATGATTCGCGTGGCGCTCACCGGAGGCATCGGAACCGGCAAGTCCTACTGCCTTCGGAAGTTGGGCGAACTCGGCGCGCCGACCATCGACGCCGACATCCTCGCCCGGCAGGCGGTCGCGCCAGGAACGACTGGATTCCACCAGGTCGTCGCCAGATTCGGCACGACGATCCTCACGCCGGATGGATCGCTCGACCGGGAGGCGCTTGGCGCGATCGTGTTTGGCGATGCCGATGCTCGCCGAGCCCTCGAAGCCATCGTGCACCCGGTGGTCTACCGAGCCATTGGCCGGTGGTTCGAGGGCCTCGCGCGGGCCGGCCACACCCCGGTGGCCGTCGCCGACATCCCGCTGCTCTTCGAAACAGGGCGCGAGCGCGACTTCGACGCCGTCGTGGTCACGAGCTGCCCGGTGGACGTGCAGAAGCAGCGCCTCATGGCGCGAAACGGGATGTCCGAGGAGGAGGCGGGGCGGCGAATCGGCAGTCAGATGCCGCTCGAGGAGAAAGCCGCCCGAGCCGACTACGTGATCGACACGTCCGGCACGTTCGAGGACACTGATCGCCGGGTACGGGACGTGTGGACGCGGCTCAACGCCACCGGGCTTCCGCCGCGGTAAGGGTGTTCCTGAGCAGCATGGCGATGGTGAGCGGGCCGACTCCGCCCGGGACCGGCGTCAGGGCCCCGGCAACGTCCGCCACCGAGGGGTGGACGTCGCCGGTAATCACCGGCTTCTTCGCGTCGAATGCCGCCACGCGCGGGCTCCCGTCACCGAACAGCGCCACAACCTGATCCCGGCGCGGCAGCGGGTTGATCCCGACGTCGATCACGATCGCCCCTGGCTTCACGAAATCAGTCGTGACGAAGCCCGGCCTGCCGATCGCCGCGACCAGGATGTCCGCTTCCCTCGCCATCCCTGGCAGGTCCTTCGTCTTGGAGTGGCAGATGGTCACCGTGGCGTCTCGCTGCAACAGCAACAGCGCCATGGGCTTCCCGACGATCTCGCTCCGGCCGATCACGACGGCACGGCTGCCGGCGATCTGAATCCGCTCGCGCACGAGCAGCTCGATGACGCCCGACGGCGTGCACGGCCCGAGAATCGCCCGTCCCTGCGCCAGCCGGCCGACGTTTTCAGGATGAAAACAATCGACGTCCTTCGCCGGACTGAGGAGGTCGAAGACCCCCTGTTCGACCTGCTTGCCAAGCGTGTGGGGCAAGGGAGACTGCACGAGAATGCCGTCGCACCCGTCATCGTCGTTGAGCGACCGGACCTCGGCCATCACCGCCTCGGCCGACGAGGTGGCCGGCAGCCGATGGATGACGACGTTCAGGCCGGCCTCGCGGCCCGCCTTCTCCTTGTTGCGGACGTAGACCTGCGAGCCGGGGTCGTCGCCGACCAGCAGGATGTGGAGGCTCGGCGCGCGGCCAGATTTCTGGGTGAACGCCTGGACTTTCGGCACCAGCTCGGCCCTGATGGCGGCGGCGTTTGCGATTCCGTCGAGTTTTCGGGCGGGCACGGACGGGGATTGTACGACGGGTGACGACAGGTGACGACAGGTCACG
>CAZJTG010000431.1:0-1895 GCA_964548865.1 uncultured Solibacteraceae bacterium | reverse complement strand
AGGACGTGCTGCTGTTCATCGACAACATCTTCCGCTTCACCCAGGCGGGCTCCGAAGTGTCGGCGCTGCTCGGCCGCATGCCGTCGGCCGTCGGCTACCAGCCGACGCTGCTCACCGAAATGGGCGAGTTGCAGGAGCGCATCACATCCACCCGAAAGGGATCGATCACGTCGGTGCAGGCCATTTACGTGCCCGCGGACGACTACACGGATCCGGCCCCCGCGACGACGTTCGCGCACCTCGACGCGACGACCAACCTGTCGCGCGCGATCGCGGAGCTCGGCATCTATCCGGCCGTGGACCCGCTGGCGTCCTCGTCACGCATCCTGGACCCGCGGGTCATTGGTGAGCGGCACTTTAACTGTGCCCGTCGCGTGCAGACGATCCTGCAACGTTACCGCGAACTGCAAGACATCATCGCCATCCTCGGCATCGACGAGCTGTCGGAAGACGACAAGCTGACGGTGACGCGCGCCAGGAAGATCCAGAAGTTCCTGTCGCAGCCGTTCTTCGTCGCCGAACAGTTCACCGGCTACAAGGGCAAGTACGTGGCGATTGGCGACACGGTCCGCGGCTTCCGCGAGATCGTGGAAGGCAAGCACGACGAAATCCCTGAACAGATGTTCTATCTGGCCGGGACGATTGACGAGGTCATCGAGCGCTACAAGGCGCAGTGACGGGCCTAATGATGGCGAATCCGACACATTTGCGCCTCGAGTTCGTCACCCCCGAGCGGGCCATCGCCCACGAGGACGTGGACGAAGTCGAGCTGCCCGGCGAAGAGGGCTTCTTCGGCGTCCTGCCCGGGCACGCGCCGCTCCTGGCAGCCCTTCGTCCGGGGGAGATGTGGTACCGCAAGGGGAACGAGCGGGTGCACGCGTTCCTCGGCGGTGGATTCGTGGAAGTCACGCCCGATCGCGTCTCGATTCTCGCGCCCGTCGCCGAGCGGTCGGAGGACATCGATCTGGCCCGCGCGGAAGCCGCAAAGCGCCGCGCCGAAGAGCGCCTCGCGAAACCGATGACCGACGTCGACTTCGAGCGCGCGCGCATCGCGCTGCTCAGGGCGATTTCGCGCCTCGACATCGCCAAGACGCGTCGGCGGTCCTGACGCCACATGGCGACCGTGACCTCGGCCGTCCTGTCGCATCCCGGCCTGCGCCGTGAAGCCAACGAGGATACCGTCTGCGCCCGCCCGGATATCGGGCTGTTCATCGTCGCCGACGGCATGGGCGGCCATGCGGCCGGCGAGGTTGCGTCGCGCGTGGCGTCGCAGTCCATCGAAGCCTTCATCAACGACACGCGCGAGGCCGACGTCAACACCACGTGGCCGTTCCCGTACAACACCGCGCTCAGTCTCGACGGTAACCGGCTGACCGCCGCCTTCAGGCTCGCCAACCGCCGGCTGGCGCAGGCGATGCAGCAGGACGAGTCGCTCCGCACGATGGCCACGACCGCGGCCGCGCTGCTCATCAACAAGGGCACGCCGGTCGTGGCGCACGTTGGTGACAGCCGGTTGTACAGATTCCGGAACGGGACCCTCATTCAGATCACGCAGGACCATTCCTGGGTGAACGAGCAGGTCCGCGCGGGGGTGCTGACTGAGACGGATGCGAAGAGCCATCCCTGGCGGCACGTCGTGACCCGGGCCCTCTCCGGCGGTGAGGACCCAGAAGTCGAGATCACCGACGTCGACATCAAGCCGGGCGATCGGCTGCTCATTTGTTCGGACGGGTTGTCCGGGGTCGTGCCGTCCGAGCGGCTGACGGAAATCCTGAGTCTCAAGGAACCACTCGAGAAGGTGTGTCAGGCCCTGATCGATGCCGCCAACCAGGCGGTCGGTCCGGACAACGTGACGGTGGCGGTGCTGCAGATCGAACCATGACTGGCGGACGCAA
>CAZJTG010000430.1:0-1912 GCA_964548865.1 uncultured Solibacteraceae bacterium | reverse complement strand
CGATGATCCGCCTCGACGAAGTGGAGTGGGGCGGCGTCAGGGTGAACGGGATTCCTCCGCTCGTGTCGCCCAGGACCGTGCCCGTTGCCGGCGCCGCCTATCTGCAGGATTCGAACGTCGTCTTCGGCATCGTCATCGGGGAAGAGGCGCGCGCGTATCCGAAACGCATCCTGGCCTGGCACGAGATGGCGCTCGATCGGATCGGCGGCGTCGATCTCACCGTCGTCTACTGCACGCTCTGCGGCACCGTGATTCCCTACGAGAGCGTGGTCGGCGGTATCAAACGGACGTTTGGCACGAGCGGCCTGCTGTACCGCTCGAACAAGCTCATGTTCGACGCGGAGTCCCTGAGTTTGTGGTCAACGCTCGACGGCGGCCCGGTCATCGGGCCGCTGGCGGGATCGACACTCCGGCTGAAGGCGCTGCCGGTGGTGACGACGACCTGGGGCGAGTGGCGGCGCCGGCATCCGCGGACCACCGTGCTGTCGATCGACACCGGACACACGCGCGACTACGCCGAGGGCGTCGCGTACCGCGACTACTTCGCCAGCGATCAGCTGATGTTCGAGGTACCGACCGCCGACGGGCGCCTGAAGAACAAGGACGAAGTGCTGGGGCTGCTCTTGCCGGGCGCGGGATCCGCCCGGAAGGCGCTCGCGGTCGCGGCCGCATTTCTTGCGCGCAGGCCGGTGTACGAGACGACGGTCGAAGGGCAGTCTCTCGTGTTTCTCACGTCGCCGAAAGGCGCCAATCGCGTCTACGACGCCGGAGCCCACCGCTTCAAGGCCTGGGACGGAGAGACGCATGTGACCGATGTGCAGGGTCGGCGCTGGAGTGTGACCGAAGATGCGCTCATCGACGAGGCCGCCAGCGTCCGGCTTCCGCGCCGCACTGCGTTCCGTGCCTTCTGGTTCGGCTGGCACGCGCAGTTTCCCGAAACCATCCTGATCAAGTAGTCACGCCCCTACTTGCCGGGCTGCCGTGTCACAAGATCGACGAGCCAGATGTCCGTCTCGTCGCGGCTGAGCGGAAAATAGACGAACCGCTCGTCCTGGCTCAGCCGGTAGCTGTCGGTCGGCGCGTCGGCGCCGAATCGCGGCATCAACACTGCGCGCGCCGCGCCAGTCGCCGGATCGACCAACTGCGGCGCCCCGGCCGGCCCCACGAGTAAGCGCCCATCGCGAAGCCAGGCGAAGACGTCACCGCGCACGCCTCCGACCGGCGTGTACTTCCGGGTCGCGGTGTCGTAGACCGTTAGGACGCCGTTGACCTGTCCGGCGAGCTTCGTCCCATCGGCAGACCACGCCAGCGTGTTGCCACCCAGGAACGAGCCCTGACCCGACGGAGCCGGTAGCACGTCGGGCGTCTGGTCCTTCCAGGGTTTCCGGGGATCGAAGATGACGACGACCCTTCGGTTGGTGGTGTCGGAGAAGGTCATCCGCGAGCCGTCGGGCGACCAGCGCGGATAGAGGGGCGAGAAGGCAGCCGCGTCCGTCAGTTGCCTGAGCTGTCCGCCCGGCGTCGCTGTCCAGATCTCGTACTTGCCGCTGCGATTCGAGTAGAACGCCACCTCCGCGCTGTCGGGCGACCACTTCGGAAATCGATCGTAGAAGGCGTCGGTCGTCAGTTGTCGGAGACCCGAGCCGTCGAGCGCGCTGATGAACAGGTCCTCCTGCTGGAGGAAGCCGGTGCCGAGTACGAGGAACTTGCCATCCGGCGACGGATCGACGAACCGGAAGGCGCGCGACCCGGTCGTCACGGCTTCCACGGCGCCGATGCTGCCTCGGGCCGCGTCGAAGGCCGCGCGGTAGATGTTGGTTTCGTTCGAGCGCGCCTCGTACGCGATGCGACCACTGGTGGTCGACATCCGGGCCTGACCGACGTAGCCGGCCGGAGTTGTGACCGGCTGGAT
>CAZJTG010000429.1:0-1920 GCA_964548865.1 uncultured Solibacteraceae bacterium | reverse complement strand
GTCCCACAACATCACGATCCCGGCGCCGTAGCCTTCGGGGATCACGCCCTCGAACATGCCGTAGTCGTAGGGATGATCTTCGGTCTGCATCGCCAGCCGCTTGTCGCGGGTGTCAATCGATGGTCCCTTCGGCACCGCCCATGAGAGCAGCACCCCGTTCCACTCGAGCCGGAGGTCGTAGTGCAGGTGCGAGGCGAGGTGCTTCTGGACGCAGAAGAACAGCGTGCCGTCCTTCTTGCGCGGCCTCACTTCGGGCGGCGGTTCGGGCGTCTTCGTGAAGTCGCGCTTGCGTTTGTAGTCCTCGAGCGCCATGCCTGATTATCGCGGTTCTGTGCGGCCGTGGCACAATGGCGACGCGTATGACCTGTTTCACCAGCACGAATGCTCGACGAGCGCTGACCGTCATCGCACTTGCCGCCAGCGTCGTCCAGGCGGCCGCGCAGAGCGCGCCTCCTCCGGGTTCCTTGCAGGGATCGGAATGGCAGCTCGTTCGCTTCCAGGGTGGGGACGGCAAGGTGCTCACGCCGGACGATCGCACGAAGTACACGATCAGCTTCGGCCGCGAAGGACGTCTCGCGGTTCGCTTCGACTGCAATCGCGGCGCCGGCACCTGGAAGTCGGCCGGGCCGTCGCAGATCGAGTTCGGCCCGATGGCGATGACGCGGGCGATGTGCCCGCCAGGCTCACTGCACGATCAGCTCGTCAAGCAATGGCCGTTCATCCGGTCATACGTGATGCGCAATGGGCATTTGTTTCTGTCGTTGATGGCCGACGGCGGAACGTTTGAATTCGAGCCCGCCGGTGGGGCCGGACCAGCCGCTCCTGAGCCCGTCGCGCGCTACACCTGCGGCTCGACGGACATCACCACGCACGTTCGCGGCGACGCGCTCGATCTGACGATTGGCGGTAAGTCGTTCACGTTGTCGCTGACGAAGTCCGCGTCCGGCGCACGTTACGCATCGACGGGCTCGCCGGCGGTGACCTTCTGGAGCAAGGGACAGCGTGCGACGCTGACCATCGGCGCCTCGACGTACCCCGAGTGCGTGCGGCAATAGCCGCACCAGTCAGACCGTCAGCTTGACCGTTCCGCGCGCGACCTCCGGCCACGGAATCAACTCGACGCCGCCGCCGATTCGCCGCCGCTCGCTGACGTTGCACACGACCCATCCTCGATCCAGCGACAGGTCCTTCATGCACTGGCGCAGGCCAGCCAGGCTGTAGCGATCCACCGTGGTGCTCAACTTGATCTCCACCGGCAGGATGCGCCGGCCTGAGACGATGAGCAGGTCGACTTCGGCGCCGGCCTGCGTCCGCCAGAAGTAGAACTCGGGTGCGACCAGTGTAGCCGAGGCCTGCGCGATCAACTCCTCGATGACCAGGCCCTCGAACGACGCCCCGCGACGCGCCCACGTGTCGAGATCGCGCGCGTGGCGCAGTCCGGCCAGGAAGTGGAGCAGCCCGGTGTCGCGAATGTAGATCTTGGGGCTCTTCGTCAGCCGCTTCTGGATGTTGACGAAGTACGGGCGCAGGCGCCGGATCATGAAGGTCGACTCCAGCACGTCGAGCGAGGCATTGACCGTGTGCGAGGAGACGGCCAGCGATCGCGCGAGATCGGCGACATTCGCCAGGTTGCCGTGTACGTGTGTGAGCATGGTCCAGCGCAACCGCAGCCGCGCGGCCGGAATGGCGATGCCGATTCACGACTTGTATTAGTGAACTACCTGTTCAATTTTGCAAGGTATGAACTCTGGCGCCTCTCCACCGTTCCGGCCGGATTCCTTGATCCGGTGAAACTACCGGATTCGAGGCCCGTCTGCTACCATCCCGCCCGCGAGGGCACATCATGAAACGACACGTGGCAAATGCCGTGGCTGGTCTGTTGGTCCTGTTGTCCACGACGTGGATCCTGGCGCAGGCGCC
>CAZJTG010000428.1:0-1961 GCA_964548865.1 uncultured Solibacteraceae bacterium | reverse complement strand
ACGTGATGCTCACCGAGAACATTTTCGGCGACATCCAGTCGGACGAAGCCGGCGCGATTTGCGGATCGCTTGGCCTGCTTCCATCGGCCAGCCTGGGCGATGGGCCCGGCCTGTTTGAGCCCGTGCACGGATCCGCACCCACGATCGCCGGCAAGGACGTGGCGAATCCCACCGGCGCCATTCTCTCCGTGGCGATGCTGCTCTCGGACGGTCTTGGCCTGGGCAGCGAGGGTGCCGCAGTGACCGCGGCGGTTGAGCGAACAATCCAGGCGGGCCATCGAACGGCCGACATCGCGGAGCCCGGCCAGACGGCGCAAGGCACCCGGGCGTTCACTGACGCCGTTATTGCGCAGCTCTCATGAAACCCACACCGGCAGCCGGAGAGTGCGGCGGGACGAAGCCCCCCGCCTACTCGACGGTCACGCTCTTGGCGAGATTACGTGGCTGATCGACATCCGCGCCGCGGCAAATCGCGACGTGGTATGCGAGGAGCTGCATCGGCACGACGAACAGGACCGGCATGAGCAGCGGGTGCGCGTCCGGAACCGTCAGGACGACGTCACGCGCCGGATCGAGCAGGCCATCGAATGCCGGCGCTTTCGAAGCGCTGGTGATGACAATCATGCGCGCGCCTCGGGCTTTGGCTTCCTGGATATTCCCGAGCGCCTTCTCGAACACGCCGTCGTCGGCGGCCACGGCGACGACCGGCAGATCCTCGTCGATGAGCGCAATCGGCCCGTGCTTCATCTCGCCCGCCGGATAGCCCTCCGCGTGGATGTAGGAGATCTCCTTCAATTTCAGCGCGCCTTCGAGGGCGATCGGATAGTTGATGCCGCGGCCCAGATACAGGAAATCCCCGTGCAGCTGCACGCGCTTTGCCAGCGCGCGAATCTGGTCGTCCGTCTTGAGCGCCTGCTCGATGCCGAGCGGCAACTGTTCGAGATCCGCAATGAGCGTCCGGGCGACGTCTTCGTCGAGCGTCCCGCGCGCCTGCCCGATCGCGACCGCGAGCAGGTGCAACGCCACGAGCTGGCAGGTGAACGCCTTTGTTGATGCGACGCCGATCTCCGGGCCGGCATGCGTGTATACCGTGCCGTCCGCCTCGCGCGTCGCCATGCTGCCGACCACGTTACAGATCGCGATCGACCGCGCGCCCAGTCGCTTCGACTCCCGCAGCGCGCCGAGGGTGTCGGCCGTCTCGCCGGACTGCGTAATCACGATCGCAAGCGTGTGCTTGTCGATGATCGGCCGCCGGTACCGGTATTCCGAGCTGTAGTCCACCTCGACCGGCACTCTGGCCAGCTCCTCGATCAGGAACTTCCCCACCAGTCCGGCATGCCAGGACGTGCCGCACGCCAGGATGATGATGCGGTTGATGTCACGGAGTGCGGCGTCATCGAGCCCCATCTCATGTAGGTAGACGCGCCCGGCTTCGACCGACGTGCGGCCGAGCACGGTTTCCCTGACCGCCCAGGGCTGTTCGTAGATTTCCTTCAGCATGAAGTGCGGATAGCCGGCTTTCTCGGCCATCACCGGATCCCACGTCACGTGCTGGGGCGCCTTCTCGTGCCGCGTGCCGTTGAAGTCGCTGAAGGCGACGCCGGACTTCGTGATGACCGCGATCTCGCGGTCATCGAGGAAAACCACATCACGCGTGTGGCTCAGGATGGCCGGAATATCCGACGCGACGAAGTACTCGTCCTTGCCGAGGCCGACGACGACCGGCGGACCGTTCCGCACCGTCACGATCGTGTCCGGTTCGTCGGCCGAGATGAGCACGAGCGCGAACAGGCCGCGCAGACGCTGCAGCGCCCGGCGAACGGCCGCCTCGAGACCGTCGCCGCGCGATTCTCGTTCGACCAGATGCGCGACGATCTCCGTGTCGGTCTCCGTCACGAAGGCGTGACCCTGCGCCGATGCGCACGGGCGCGATGAGCTGAGAATCCGACCCGATGAACGCG
>CAZJTG010000427.1:0-1990 GCA_964548865.1 uncultured Solibacteraceae bacterium | reverse complement strand
CCGACGCCGGCGCCGCCGAACAACCCGATCTTTCCGCCCTGCAGGTACGGCTCGAGCAGGTCGATGACCTTGATGCCCGTCTCGAACATCTTCAGTTCGGTGGATTGTTCCTCGAGGGTGGGCGCGGCGCGATGGATCGGCCACCGCTGCGCGGTGTTGACCGGGCGGCCTGGATCGTCCACCGGCTCGCCAAGGACGTTCAGCACGCGGCCCAGTGTCTCGGGGCCGACCGGCATCGAAATCGGCCCGCCCTGATCCTCGGCCGCCATGCCGCGCTGCAGCCCGTCGGTCGGCTTCATCGCGACGGTGCGCACGCGGTTCTCACCGAGGTGCTGCTCGACCTCAACGATGATGTCGACCTTCTCGCCGCCGGCGTCTCCGGTGACGCGCACCGCGTTGTAGATCGCGGGCAGGCTGCCCGGGAACTCGATGTCCACGACGGGTCCGATGACCTGGACCACCTTGCCAATTCCCACTGCCTCAGCGACTGCCATAAATTCCCTTTACCTAACCTGCAACCAGCAACCTGCAACCTGCGTTTTCAGGGCTACAGCGCCTGGGCGCCTGAAACGACTTCAATGATCTCGCGCGTGATCGCGGCCTGCCGAATCTTGTTCATCGTAAGCGTGAGGCCCTCGAGCATTTCGGCGGAGTTGCGCGTCGCCGCGTCCATGGCCGTCATCTGCGCCGCGTAGAACGCCGCGTTCGACTCGAGCAGCGCGCGAAGCACCTGCGCCTCGACGAACCGGCCAAGCAACTGGTCGAAGATGCGCTGCGCCGACGGCTCGTACAAATAGTCGGTGCCGCCGCCCGTGCCGGCGGTCGCGGAGGGGCCGATGGCCGCGAGCGGCAGCAACTGCTCCACCACGACCTTCTGCTGCATCACCGACTTGAATTCGTTGTAGATGAGGTGAACGCTGTCCACCTTGCCCGCGATGAAGTCCTCGATGGCCGGCGCCGCCACGGCCTCCGCTTCGGCGAACACGATGTTCTTCGGGAGATTCACGTGCTCGAAGCGCACGGGCAAGCCGCGGCGTGAGAGCTGATCGCGGCCTTTCCGGCCGACCAGGCCGAACGTCACCGGGCGACCTTTGTTCTCGCGCAGATACGCGCCGGTGGCCTTGATGATGTTCGTGTTGAAACTGCCGCAGAGTCCCCGGTCGGCCGAGATGACGATCACCATCGTCGCGCCCGCGTCGGCGCCCGGCCGCCGCGTGAGCAGCGGGTGGCTCGTCTGATCGACGCGGCCGGCGATGCTTTCGAGCACGCGGCGCGCCTCGCGCGCGTACGGACGCGTCGCGACCACCTTCTCCTGCGCGCGGCGCAGCTTGGACGCGGCGACCATCTTCATCGCCTTCGTAATCTGCTGCGTCGATTTGACGGCGCGTACGCGCCGGCGCATGTCAATCAGTGAAGGCATGTTACGCCGCCGTCGTGGCCGAGAACTGCTTGCCGAAATCCTCGATCGCGCCCTTCAGCGCCGCCCTGACTTCGTCATCGAGGATCTTCTTCTCGACGATGGCCGCCAGCACGGCCGCATGGCGCGACTCGAGGAAGCGATAGAGCCCTTCCTCGTACGCGCGGAGCTTCTCCACCGGCACCGCGTCGAGATGACCATTGGTCGCGGCGAACACGATGGCCACCTGTTTCTCGACGGCCAACGGCTGGTACTGCGGCTGCTTCAGGATCTCGACGAGCCGCTTGCCCCGGTTGAGCTGCTTCTGCGTGGCCTGATCAAGGTCGCTGCCAAACTGCGCGAATGCCGCGAGCTCGCGGTACTGCGCAAGGTCCAGACGGAGGGTGCCGGCGACCTGGCGCATCGCCTTGATCTGCGCGGATCCGCCGACGCGCGACACGGAGTTGCCGACGTTGATCGCCGGGCGGATGCCCTGGTTGAACAGGTCGGACTCGAGGAAGATCTGGCCGTCCGTGATCGAGATGACGTTCGTCGGAATGTACGCCGACACGTCGCCGGCCTGCGTCTCGATGA
>CAZJTG010000426.1:0-2008 GCA_964548865.1 uncultured Solibacteraceae bacterium | reverse complement strand
GCGAGGAGCACGGTCTGGTTGGTGTCGAGGACGGCGCCGTCGAAGGCGATGCCGGCGCCGGGCACGGCGCCCGAGAGGTTCTGGTAGTTGAGGTCCTCGCTCGTCAGATAGCCCTGCTCGGCGACGGCGGCTACGGCCTCGGCGTCCGTGTAGCGGGCGTGGTGGGCGCCGGGGTCCGACGCGTGGCTGGAGAGGTCGACGCTGGTGATGAAGCCGGCGTCGCTGACGGCGCTCACGGCCTCGGCGTCGGAGTAGCGGGTGTGGTGGGCGCTCGGGTCGCCGGCGTGCGTCGTGATCGCCGCCCCGGTGATGAAGCCGGCGGCGCTGCCGGCGCTGACGGCCTCGGCGTCGGAGTAGCGCACGTGGTGCGCCGAAGCGTCCGCGGCGTGGTTCGAGATCGCGTCGGAGCGGATGAAGCCCGTCGCGTCGCCGGCGGCCACGGCCTCGAAGTCCGTGTAGCGCGTGTGGTGCGCGCTCGCGTCGGCGGCGTGCGCGTCGAGCGCGCCGTCGCGGGTGATCTCCTCGGGCACCTGGAGATCGTCGATCTGTCCGCCGAGCTCCGCGAAGCTCTCCACGCCCACGTCTCGGTCGCAGTTCCACTCGCCGTCGAGGACCTTCGGCAGGTGCCCCTCGGGGCACGACAGGAGCGCGAAGCCGGCCTGGGGATGGAACTGGAGGCCGCCGCCCGGCGTGGCGACGTCCACCGCCGGGCGCCCCGCGATCGTGGACCACAGCACATCGCCGCCGCGCAGGAAGCCGGCCTCGCCCGCGGCCGCCACGGCCTCGACGTCGGTGTAGCGCGGATGGTGCGCCGAGGGGTCGCTCGAGTGCGACGCGATTCCCTCGCCGCTGACCACGGCCGGCGCAAAGGCCAGGTCTGCGCCGTTGCGTCGAAAGTAGAACTCGATTTCGAGGCCGATGTCGTACTCGGTGACCCCAACCTGGATCATCCGGACGACGTGCTCCAGGCATGCGTCGGTCAATCGGCAGGCTCGGCGAATCTTTTCCACCTCGTCGGGCGATTTGATCATGCGAAGGGGAAGGATGAGGTCCGGCGCTGGCCTGAGCTCTGCCGGCGCAAATGCCTTCGACCATTCGGCAAAGGTCGAATAAGTGACGTAGGAGCTTTCGAACCAAACGCGCTTGAGGCCAAGTTTCTCAATCTGCGACTTGAGAAACTGGCTGGCGGTGGTCGGATTGCCGTACGTCTCAGAAGGAAGTTCGTGGACCTCCTCCTTGGCCGCGAGCGTGTACCGGCTGTCGGTAAGAAACTTGCCCCCATCCGGCAAAACAAGCGCCCATCCCGACGATCCTTTGAACCCGGTGGCCCACCCGACATTCGCGATGTCGCTGACCAAAAGGGCCTCCACGCCCGACTCGGCCATTTTTTGTCGCAATCGCTGCAGATTTGTCAAACGGAAACTTCCTCCAGGTCTTTCAAGGCACGAAGGGCAAGAATATAGCCGTGGCTTCCAAAACCCACGATCTGGCCGAGCGAGATCGGAGCGATGACGGAGTGCCGACGGAACTCCTCGCGCGCGTGCACGTTGCTGAGGTGAACCTCCACCACGGGCAGCCGGACGCTGACCAGCGCATCGCGCAAAGCGATCGAATAGTGGGTCAAGGCTCCTGGATTGATCACGATTCCGCTTGCCCAGCGACGGTGCTCCTGAATCGTGTCGATCAGGATCCCTTCCGAATTTGACTGGAGGATGCGAACTTCGATCCCAAGGGACTCGGCGGCGGCGCTGATCTCCGAATCGATGTCTTCAAGAGGCTTCTTGCCGTAAACATCGGGTTCGCGAAAGCCCGTCAGATTGAGATTCGGGCCGTGCAGAACGAGGACTTGAAGGCTCTTATTCGCCATGGCCGGTCAGATCCACCTCGGAAACGGGACGGGCATCCTCCGGCAAAAGATGCGGGATTCCATCGACGATAGGGTAGACGCTTTGACACCTGTCACAAACCAAGAATGGGCCCATTTCGCGCGAAGGCGGGCGATCGTCGC
>CAZJTG010000425.1:0-2050 GCA_964548865.1 uncultured Solibacteraceae bacterium | reverse complement strand
CTGCGCTTCATCGACAACCACGACGTGTACCGCTTCCTGCGCCTGGGCGAGCCCGTCGCCCAGCTGAAAGTCGCGCTCGCCTACATGCTGTTCTCGATCGGCATCCCGATGACGTACGCCGGGACGGAGCAGGGTTTCCGGCAGGACACCGACCGTCTCGATCCCGAGAACCCGCAGTTCCCCGCCGACCCCGGCAACCGCGCCGATCAATTCGACGCTCACGACCCCGGCCACCCGGTCTATCAGTGGCTCGCGACGCTGGCCGGCCTGCGCAAGGAGCACGCGGCCCTGCGCCGCGGCGAGCAATGGATGCGCTGGTCCGACCCCGATCGCTCGGGCCTGTTCGCGTTCTCCCGCATCTACGACGGCAAAGAAGTCGTCGTCGCGATCAATTTCAGCGGGATCCAGACGATGCAGACGATGTGGGTCGACGCCAAGATCAGCCCCGCCGGAACCGTGTTCAAGGACGCGCTCGACGATTCGTACCGCACGTCCGCCGCCGGGCTCAACGCGCCGACCATGACCGCGGCCGGCTCCAAAATCACCGTCGTCGTGCCGCCCCTGAGCGTGCGCGTCCTGGTCCGTGACGCGAAGTAAGCCCTCCCTGCCGTCTTGGACCGGCAAGGTCCTTTACCTCGTCATGCTCGATCGTTTCGCGAACGGCGATCCCTCGCGCGACGACTTCGGCCGGGACGAATACTCGCCGGCCGACCCCGAGAAGTTCCAGGGCGGCGACCTCGAGGGCCTGCGCCGGCGCCTGCCCCACCTCAAACGCCTGGGAGTCGACGCGGTGTGGCTGACCCCGCCCACGCACGGCCAGTGGATCAGCCCCGCGATCGCGACGCGCGGCTACCACGGCTACTGGCCCTACGACTTCACCGCCGTGGACCCGCACTTCGGCACGCTCGAGGACTACCGGCGCATGGTCGCCGACGCGCACGCGCTCGGCATCAAGGTCATCCAGGACATCGTCGTCAACCACACCGGCAACTACTTCACCGTCACCGAGGAGGGCTTCGACCCCAAGCACCCGGAGCGCAACTGGCGCCCGGTCGCCGGCGTGTACCCGCCCGACGGCGAGCCGAAGGCTCCCAACGACCCGGTCTTCAAGCTCAACGACGCCCGCGACCCCGCGCACCGCAAGGCCGGCGTCTACAACTTCACGCCGAACATCTCGGACTACCGCGACCGCCGTCAGACGCTCACTCACGCGATGGGCGACCTCGACGATGTGAACCTCGAGAACGCGCTGGCCGCCAAGCGCATGCGTGAGATCTACCGTTTCTGGATCGAGCAGGTCGGCGTCGACGGCATGCGCGTGGACACCGTCTACTACACGCCCGAGGCGTTCTACGACGAATTCCTCCGCAAGTCCGACGCCAGGGACCCCGGACTCAAGCCCTTCGCCGCCAAGCGCGGCAACCCCGAGTTCTTCGTCTTCGGCGAGGTCTGGTCGTACGATTACAAGGCGATCGGCCGCTATCTCGAGGGCCCCAAGGGCGCGCGCCTCGACTCCGCCGTGGACCTGCCGCTGAATGAAGCCCTGAATCAGGTCTTCTTCAGGAAGGCCGCGACCGATCACATGAAGGCGCCGCTCGCCGCAGCCAAGCTGAACCCGGAACTGTGGGTGACATTCGCCGACAACCACGACGTCGAGCGCGTCTGGGCGCGCGGCACGCCGCGCGCGGCTCGCCAGTGTCTGGCGGCGCTGTTCACGCTTCCCGGCCTGCCCTGCGTCTACTACGGCACCGAAGCCGGCCTCACCGGCGCGCGCGACAACATGTTCGACGAGGCTCTCTGCGACCCGAAGCGGCCGGAGAACAAGTTCCTCAAGAAGCTCATCGCCCTGCGCAAGGCGCACCCCGCGCTGTCCACGGGCAAGGCGTCCGTCGTGGAGAGCGGCTCCTCGTGCGGCGTGCTCGCCTACGCCGTCGTCCAAGGCAAGTCCCGCTACCGCGTCGTGTTCAACACCGCGCCGGAGAAGCGCGCCTACGCCCTTCATGATGACGGCCGCCATGCGAAGGTCCTGCTCTCCTCGGATTCCATTCCG
>CAZJTG010000424.1:0-2052 GCA_964548865.1 uncultured Solibacteraceae bacterium | reverse complement strand
TGATGTTCATCGCGACTTCGGTGCGCAGGGCGCCCTCGACCTTGTAATCGCGCTCGATCACCTGGCGCAGACGATTCACGTCCGCATCGGTGAGGTCGCGAATACGCAGCGCGGCGTCGATGTTCGCCTTCTGCATGATGTCGGCGGCGTTGTGGCGGCCGATGCCGAAGATGTAGGTAAGCCCTACTTCAACTTTCTTGTCGCGCGGAAGATCCACGCCGGAAATGCGTGCCATGTGTGCTTAGCCCTGACGCTGCTTGTGCTTGGGGTTGCGCTTGCAGATGACTCGCGTCACGCCGTTGCGCTTAACCACCTTGCAGTGCTCGCAGATCGGCTTCACGCTGGTGCGAACTTTCACGAAAACCTCGTCGGTCCTTGCTTGACTAAAACTGCCCGGATTTTGGACAGACTCTAACAGTATCCGGGGCTTTCACTTAAGGCAAGTCCGACAGCACCTCTGACATCGTGTCTTTGGGGGATTTTGCCCCCGTTACCGCCCGACCCAGGATGATGTACTTGGCTCCCGCGTTGGCCGCCTCCCGAGGGGTCACCACGCGCGCCTGATCCTGGGTCGCGCCGCCGGCCAGTCTGATTCCCGGAACCAGCGTTGCGAGGCGTTGCCCCAGCTGGTCCCGGACCGCCGCCGCCTCTTCGCCACTGCAAACGACTCCCTGCATGCCGGAATCGGCAGCGAGGGTCGCAAGCCGCAGGACTTCAGGACGCACCTGGCCGATCTGGCGTCCCCATGCCTCTCCAAGCCCCGACGCGTCGAACGCCGTCAGCACGGTGACGGCAAAGAGCTCGACCTGCGGCTTCGTCATCTTGTCCCAGACACCCGTCGAGACGACGTCCGCCGGGACGTCTGCGGCCAGGATCATCGCCGCCTCCTTTGCCCCGCGGACCGCCGCCTCCATCATGGCCTTTCCGCCGGACGCATGAATCGTCAGGATCCGGACGCCTAGCAACGCCGCGCTCCGAACCGCGCCCTGCACGGTGTTCGGGATATCATGGAACTTGAGGTCGAGAAAGACCGACGCGCCGCGCCCCATGATGGCCTTCACGATCTGTGGTCCCTCGGCGGTGTAAAGCTCGCTCCCCACCTTATAGAAGCGGCAGCTGGAGCCCAGCTGGTCGACCATGGCGAGCGCAGCCTTACCGTCTCGCACATCCAGCGCGACGATTGGAATGACCTTCTCGCTCACGTCGGCCACTCCAGTGCCCCCCGGAGGTCGGCAATCCGGCGAATCCCGTGCGACCCGCACCAGCTGCCGAGCTCTCGCACGATGCGCTCCGGCGTCCGTGGATCACGCATCGCCGCCGTGCCGACGCCGACCAGGCTAGCGCCTGCAAGGATGTACTGAAGTACATCGGTTCCGTGAGCGACTCCGCCGAGCCCGATGACGGGGACCTGCACGGCCCGCGACACCTTCCAGGTCGCCAGCACTCCGACGGGGAGAATCGCCCGGCCGGACACGCCACCCGACCCGAATCCGACAGCGGGCTTGCGGCGCTCGACGTCGATCACAAGACCGGGAATGGTGTTCACGACGGTGATGCCGTCCGCACCGCAATCCACCGCAGTTTTCGCTGCACCGGCGATGTCCGCGAGTGTGGGCGACAGTTTGACGAAGAGTTTTCGCCTGGTCGCTGCGCGCGCGCCCGTGACGACAGCCTTCAGCGACGCGGGATCAGCGCCGAACTCGGTGCCGCCCTGCTTCACATTGGGGCAGCTGACATTCAGCTCGTAGCCGTCGATTGCGCCCGGATTCGCAGCACCGGCTTCTTCGAGCCCGCGCACCACGTTCGCGAACTCGTCCACCGCGAAGCCCACGACATTGAAGAGCTTACGCGTCTGGCGATGATGCCCGGCCAGCCATGGAACATGGATCTTCGACACTTCGGCCAAGCCCGGGTTCGCCAGGCCAACCGCGTTGATCATTCCGCCTTCGAACTCGGCGACACGCGGCTCCGGCGCGCCGGCCCGAGGCTCCAGGCTGACGGCCTTGGTGACGATGCCGCCCAGCGCGTCCAGATCGACCACCCCTTCCAGCT
>CAZJTG010000423.1:0-2075 GCA_964548865.1 uncultured Solibacteraceae bacterium | reverse complement strand
ACTCGTGCTCCATGACGTGGCACCAATGACACGTCGAGTACCCGATCGAGAGGAAGATCGGCTTCTGCGCCTCGCGCGCTTTACGAAACGCCTCGTCGCCCCACGGATACCAGTCCACCGGGTTGTGGGCGTGCTGCAGCAGGTAGGGACTTCTCTCGCGCGCGAGACGATTCGGCATCCGGATCACTATATCGGGTTCGCCGAAAGGCCTGCGGGATCGCCGCGTCACCGGCTGGATTCCCGGAACGCGGCCTCCGGACGACAAGTCACCGATTGGACTTCCAGAAATGCGCCGACTACGAGTGACGCGATGGGCGTCAGCATGAAACCGAACCGCAGGGAGCGAGGATTGCGAGCGCCAGCTTCGCTGTGATGCGAAGTGGCGCGACGCGCGAAGCCAGCAATCCGAGCGGACGGAGGAGAGGTTTCGAGCGTCACTCGTCCGGAGGCGCGGTTCTGGAAGTCCAACCGGTGACGTGGCTATGGGGCCTGGGCCGAATCGTCTGCTTCCGCCTGGATCCGAAGCCGCGCGTACGCCGCGGTGACTTCGACGCCGTAGAGCAGGATCACGGCGGACAGGAACACCCAGACGAGAAAGCCGATCACGGCGCCCACCTGGCCGTGGATGCCGAGGCGTGCGAAGGCCTTGAGGTACCAGCCGAAGCCGATAAGCGCGCCGTGCCAGAGCACCGCGGCAAGCACCGCGCCGAACCAGACGTCGCGCAGGCGCACTTTGGTGTTCGGCAGGTAGTAGTAAATGAGGCCGATGCCCAGCACGCTTGACGCCAGGAACACGTTCCGCGACGCAAAGGCCGTGACGCCGGCGAGCCACGGGAACCAGTCGTAGGCGGGCTGGAACCACGCCTCCTCGGATGCGCGCCCGGCAGACATCATGAAGACGGCGCCCGCAAACACCAGGCCGGCGACGATCAGCATCAGGAACGCCACGAGCTTGTGCTTGAAGAACGTGTACGGGCGCTCCACGCCCCAGGCGTGATTGACGGCCGAGGTGATGGCGCCGAACACCCCCATCGAGGCCCAGAGCGTGAGCAGCGTCCCGGCGATCGTCAGCTCGAGCGGTGTCCGGGCCAGCGCCACGATCTGGGCGCTGAGGAACTCGAAGTTGCCCGGGAGCGCGCGCTCGAGGAGGCCGGCGACCGCCTGCTCGCTGCCCGCCTCGCCAACGGCCACACGGCTGAGTATCGAGAAGACGAGCAGGATGAACGGGAAAATCGAGAGCAGCGAGTAGTACGCGATGGACGAAGCGAACGTGAGATTGCTGCTGCGATAGAACTCGACAACACCACGCGCGGCCGCGCGCGGCGCAACCCGCGCGGCGCGCCGCGCCCTGGCCACGAGGTCAGCCTTCGCCAACCCGGTCATTGTAATCAGAGCCGCGCCCGCCGACTGCGGATAGAATCTCTCCTCAATGTCGGACACGAACCCGCGTCGTCCCGGTCACGTCCTGCCGCCGCCGGCAACGACCGCGGCGAAGCCCAACCCCGACGCCGTGCTGTGCGAGCGCTGCAACGTCGAAATGTTCAGGATGCACGCCGTGTGGCGCTGCCCGAACTGCGGGTTCAAGACCGACTGCTGCGGCTGGTGAGTGCCGTAAACCGCCATGGACGTCCTCACGAGCCACGTCAAGACGAACAGCCCTGAATTCGCCGCCAACCGCGAGAAGATGCTGGCGCTCGTGGCCGAACTTCGCGAGCGGCATGCGCGCGCGCGCGAAGGCGGCGGACCGAAGTACCTCGAGCGCCACAGAGCCCAGGGCAAGCTGCCCGTCCGCGACCGCATCGATCAGCTGCTCGACACGGACGCGCCGTTCCTCGAACTCTCGGCCCTGGCGGCGTGGGGCCTGTACGACGGCGAGGCGCCGGCCGCCGGCATCGTCACGGGCATCGGCCGCGTGGGCGGCCGGGAAGTCATGGTGGTCGCCAACGACGCGACCGTGAAAGGCGGGACGTACCTGCCGATGACGGTCAAGAAGCACCTCCGCGCCCAGCAGGTCGCGCTCGAGAATCGCCTGCCCTGCGTCTACCTGGTGGACTCGGGCGGGGCCTTCCTGCCGC
>CAZJTG010000422.1:0-2085 GCA_964548865.1 uncultured Solibacteraceae bacterium | reverse complement strand
GTCGCCATCGCGCGGGCGCTCATCAACCGCCCGCCGCTGCTCATCTGCGACGAGCCGACCTCGGCGCTCGACGTCTCGGTCCAGTCGCAGATCCTGAACATGCTGATGGACCTCAAGGAGCGCTTCGGGCTGACCTACGTGTTCATCAGCCACAACCTCGCGGTGGTGGAGCACATCGCGACGCGCATCGCCGTCATGTATCTCGGCCGCGTGGTCGAGCAGGCCCCCGCGCGGGCGTTCTTCGCCGCGCCGAAGCATCCCTACAGCAACGCCCTGATGGCGTCGGTCCTGACGCCGGACCCCGACCTCGGCATTCCGGACCTGCATCTGGGGACGGTCTTTCCCAATCCCCTCGACCCGCCGGGCGGCTGCGCCTTCCATCCCCGGTGCCCCCGGAGAATGGACGTGTGCGCGCTGGTCCAGCCGGCGCCCTTCCAGACCGGCGACGGATATGTCGAGTGCCATCTGTTCGGCCCGGCAGCCGAGCAAGCAACAATGGAGAAACAGTGATGAAAGTGTCCAGATCGATGGTCGTCGCTCCCCAGCCCGAGGCGGCGGAGGCGGCCATCGACATCCTGACGGCCGGCGGCAACGCGTTCGACGCGGCGATCGCCTGCGCCTTCGTCCAGGGGGTGGTCGATCCGATGATGACCGGCATCGCCGGCTTCGGCAGC
Source organism: uncultured Solibacteraceae bacterium (assembly GCA_964548865.1). Taxonomy (GTDB): domain Bacteria; phylum Acidobacteriota; class Vicinamibacteria; order Vicinamibacterales; family SCN-69-37; genus DASUGC01. The sequence goes on along the minus strand of CAZJTG010000422.1, from coordinate 1,411 downwards.
ATGGCGGTCCTGTCGCGCACGCACGATACCCATGAATACATCGATTTCCACGCGCCGACCCCGGCTGCGGCGCGCGAGGACATGTGGGCGGATCTGGTCGTCGGCGAGGCCCGCGACGGATACGGCTTCGTCACCGAAGGCAACGTGAACGACATCGGCTACCAGTCGATCTGCGTGCCCACCGCGCTGCGGGCCTACGAGAAGGCCCACGCGAAATTCGGCGCGCTGCCGTGGAGCGATGTCATCGCCCCGGCGATCGAGTGGGCGAAATCGGGCTGGACGGTCAGGCCGCACGTCGCGGCCTGGTGGTCCGACGACGGCAGCATGGGCAGGGTTCCCCACCACGAGCGGCTGCGCCACACACCGGCGGCAAAGGCGCTCTACTGCCGCGAGGACGGCTCCCCGAAGAAGGCCGGAGACGTCGTCCGCAACCCCGACCTTGCCACGACCCTCGATGAGATTTCGCGCGGCGGTGCGGACGCCTTCTACAAGGGCGACATCGCCGCGCGGATCGACGCCGACATGAAGGCCAATGGCGGCCTGGTTTCGCGCGAGGATCTCGCCGCCTATGCGCCGGACACCAACGCGCCGATCTGGGGCGACTACCGCGGCTACCGTGTCTCGACCAACGTGCCGCCCGGCGGCGGCGCGATGCTGGTTGAGATGCTGAACATCCTAGAGAATTTCGACCTGCGGGCGCTGGGCCACAACAGCGCCGAGTATATCCGCGTCGTCTGCGAGGCGATGAAGGTCGCGACGGCGGACAAGGACCGCCATATCGGCGATCCGAAGTTCGTCGACGTCCCGCTCGAGCGCCTTCTGTCGAAGGCCTACTCGGCCGACATCGCGGCCGATATCCGTCAGGGCAGGAAGGCCTCCGTGCCGCGCTTCAACTCCGGCTTCCCCTCGAAGGACACGACCCATATCAGCGTCGTCGACAGGGCCGGCAACTGCGTGTCGATGACGCATTCGCTCGGCATGCCGTCGGGCGTCGTCACAAAAGGTCTCGGCTTCATGTATAATGGCTGTATGGGCGTCTTCGATCCGCGCCCGGGCCGTCCGGGGTCGATCCGGCCGGGCAAGGCGCGGTTCAGCTCCATCTGCCCGTCGATCGTCTTCAAGGGCGACGATCCCCATCTCGTCATCGGCGCCCCCGGCGCGACCCAGATCGCAATGGGCGTCCTTCAGGCGGTGCTCAACACGCTCGATTTCGGCATGAAAATGAGCGATGCGGTTGCGAGCCCGCGTTTCTCGGCGACCAGCGACATCATTGATGTGACGAACAGGATTCCGTGCAGCGTGACGCGCAAGCTTGAAAAGGAGGGTTATCGTGTGGAACGTTCCCCGCAGACCTTCGGCGTGGCCTGGGTTCACGGTATCCGTATCGTCAATGGCGAGGCTGATGGTGGAG
>CAZJTG010000421.1:0-2102 GCA_964548865.1 uncultured Solibacteraceae bacterium | reverse complement strand
CGTCGGCCGTGCTCGGCACGGCCGCCGGCGTCCTCTTCGCGTTTGCCGACGACCTGCCGGCGATCTCGGCCCTCGACGATTACTCCCCCGGCATCATCACGCGCGTGATCGGGCGCGACGGATCCGTTGTCGGTGAATTCGCAACCGAGCGGCGTCAGATCGTGTCCCACGACGACATTCCTCCCGTCGTCCGGCACGCCATCATCGCTGCCGAGGATGGCGAGTTCATGCGGCACGGCGGCATCCATCCGATGCTCATGGCGTGGGCCGCGGTCAACGACGTGCTCGCCCGAGGCCGCACGCCGGGACGGAGCACGATCACGCAGCAGCTGGCGCGCCAGTTGTTTCCGGACACCGTGGGCTTCGAGCGGGCCGGCATGGCCGGCCGCGCGCGAAAGATCAAGGAAGCCCTCGTAGCTCTGCAGATCGAGAAGCGGTACTCGAAGTCGGAAATTCTTACGATGTACCTGAACAAGGTCGCGTGGGGAAATCGCGCCTTCGGCATCGAGGCCGCCGCGCGGCTGTACTTCGGCAAGGCCGCCAAGGACGTCACGCTGAACGAGGCCGCGACGCTCGCCGGCATGCTGCCGGCCCCCCAGCGGTACAACCCGTACGCGAGCGTCCAGCTCGCGACCAGGCGACGCAACTACGTGCTCGACAACATGGCGAAGGACGGCTACATCACGCAGGCCGAAGCCGACGCGGAAAAAGCGAAGACGATCGTGACGCGCGGCCAGCCGGCTCCCCCGCCGTCGATCGCGCCCTACCTGCTCGACAGCCTCCGCACGCAGCTCGAGGAACAGTACGGGGCAAAGGCCGTGTACGAGGGTGGGCTGGCCATCAGGACCGGCATCGATCCCGGCCTGCAGCGCTCGGCGAACCGTGCGCTCGATGAGGGCCTTCGCCGCCTCGACAAAATCCGGGGCTTCCGCAAGCCCGCCCGTAACATCGTCGATGAGAAGCGGCCGCTCGACACCTATCGCCATCCGCGCTGGACCCGCGATCCCGCGCCCGGCGACATCGTGCCGGCCGTGGTCATGGGGACCGAAGGCGCCGTCATTCGCGTTCGCGTGAACAAGCACTTCGTCACCATCAGTCGTTCGGGTTACGCCTGGACGCGCAAGACGCCTGAGCAGCTCGTCAGGACGGGCGACGTGGTTGAGGTCCGCATGGGCAAGGCGCGGGCCGACGGCGCGTTCGAGGCCGACCTCGAGCAGCCGCCTGCGCTCGAGGGCGCGGTCGTGGCCATCGACAACCATTCGGGCGAAGTGCTCGCGATGGTCGGCGGGGCGAGCTTCGACCGATCGCAGTTCAACCGCGCCGTGCAAGCCAAACGGCAGGTCGGCTCGCTGTTCAAACCGTTCGTGTATCTTGCGGCGATCGACGGCGGCTATACCGCCTCGTCGATGCTCGCAGACGTGCCGACCTCGTTCAACGCGGGCGCGGGTCAGCCGCCGTACGAGCCGCAGAACTACGACCGGGAATTCAAGGGTGACCTGACGCTTCGGCGTGCCCTCGAGCTGTCCCGCAACGTGCCGGCCGTCGCGCTGATGGAAAAGCTCGGACCGCCAGGCGTCTTGAGGTATCCACGCCTGCTGGGCATCACGACGCCGCTCCCGGAGTTTCTGTCCGTGGCGATCGGCGCCGCCGAGGGCACGCTGCTCGAAATGACGTCGGCGTACTCGGCCTTCCCTAATCAGGGGGTCCGGATGAAGCCGCTGCTGCTGTTGAGCGTGACCGACCGGGACGGCAACGTGCTCGAGCAGCATCGGCCGGAGCCCACGCAGGCGATTCGCGCGGATAGCGCGTACATCATCACCGAGCTACTGCACGGCGTCGTCCAGCACGGCACAGCGGCGAACGTGGAGACCGCGGCCCTCGACTGGCCGCTTGGCGGCAAGACCGGCACGACCGATGACTACACCGACGCCTGGTTCATCGGATTCGATCCGGACATCACGATTGGCGTGTGGCTCGGCTTCGATCAGAAGCGCATGATTGCCGACAGGGCGACGGGCACGACGGCGGCGCTCCCGATCTGGACGGCCATCATGAAGGACTGGGTCGCCAGGCGGCGTGTCGAACTCAAGACCGCCCCGGCA
>CAZJTG010000420.1:0-2141 GCA_964548865.1 uncultured Solibacteraceae bacterium | reverse complement strand
CACTGGAAGCCCTGCGCAACCAGGTGCACGAGGACCTGCAGAAGGGCGCAGAACACGACGCGGAGCACAAGCTCCGGCACGATCTGCTCGCCGAGCTGTCGAGCCGTATCAGGGCGGTCCCCGAGGCGCTCGTCGAGCAGGAGATCGACCGAAGGCTCGAGGAGTTCCTGCGGCGGCTGGTCGACCAGGGTATCGACCCCTCGAAGGCCGAAATCGACTGGCAGGAATTCCGGGAGCGCCAGCGCGGCCCGGCGACCGACAGCGTCAAGGGCACGATGGCCGTGGACGAGGTCGCCCGGCGCGAGGGACTGGAGGCCACCGACGAGGATGTCGAAAAGGAGGTCGCCCGGTTCGCGGAGCGTTCGGGGATGACGGAAGCCGCCGTCCGGGCGCGGCTCGAGCGCGACGAGGCGTTCGATCGCATTCGTTCAGGAATCCGGCGCGAAAAGGCCATGAACTGGCTGATCGATCGCGCCAACGTGGCGCATGGGTAGGCCAGGTCGCCTGACGCCTCGCGCCTTACGCTTAACGATGTGACGCTTTAGGACAAAGGACTTGATTGATGCCGCTTCCTGATATCCGCGCCCAGCTCGTGCCGATGGTGGTCGAACAGACCAACCGCGGCGAGCGCGCCTACGACATCTATTCCCGCCTGCTCAAGGACAGCATCATCTTCATCGGGACGTCGATCGACGACCAGATCGCGAACCTGGTCATTGCGCAGATGCTGTTTCTCGAGGCCGAGGACGCCGAGCGGGACATCCTGCTCTACATCAACAGCCCGGGCGGCTCGATTACCGCGGGCCTCGCCATCTACGACACGATGCAGTTCATCAAGCCGGACGTGCAGACCTACTGCATCGGGCAGGCCGCGTCGATGGCGGCGGTGCTGCTGACGGCGGGCGCGAAGGGCAAGCGGTTCTCCCTGCCCAACTCCCGGATCCTCATCCACCAGCCATGGATGTCCGGGCTGGCCGGGCAGGCCAGCGATATCGACATCCACGCCCGCGAAATCCTGCGCATGCGCGAGCGGCTGAATGAAATCATGGCGCACCACTCGGGCCAGCCGCTCGCGCGTATCCAGGAGGACACGGACCGCGACTACATCATGAGCGCGGCCCAGGCGAAGGAATACGGTATTATCGATGATGTTCTGAATCGGCGCGCCTGACGCCGGGCGCGGGCCCGGCTAACGGCACGCGCCGGGCCGGCCGATAATCCCGGGGCACGGGTAAACTCGATGACCACGAAGAAGACCGGCGAAAACGACGTTCTCCGCTGCTCGTTCTGCAACAAGGATCAGAACGACGTCCGCAAGCTCATTGCGGGACCGACGGTCTTCATCTGCGACGAGTGCGTCGAGGTCTGCAACGACATCATCGCGGACGACAACAAGTTCGATCGCGGCGCGCGCTCGACGCTGCCCATGCCCGTCGAAATCAAGAAATTCCTCGACGAGTACGTGATCGGCCAGGAGCAGACGAAGAAAAAGCTGGCGGTCGCGGTCTACAACCACTACAAGCGCCTGGAAATCCAGAAGCAGTCGCGCAGCCGGCATGACGTCGAGCTGACCAAGTCGAACATCCTCCTGATCGGTCCGACGGGCACCGGCAAGACGCTGATGGCCCAGACGCTGGCGCGCATGCTGTCGGTCCCCTTCACCATCGTGGACGCCACGACGCTCACCGAAGCGGGCTACGTCGGCGAGGACGTCGAGAACATCATCCTGAAGCTCCTGCAGGCCGCCGGCGGCGACATCGAGAAGGCGCAGCAGGGCATCATCTACATCGACGAGGTGGACAAGATCTGCCGCAAGGACGAGAACCCGTCGATCACCCGGGACGTCTCGGGCGAGGGCGTGCAGCAGGCCCTGCTGAAGATCCTCGAGGGCACGGTGGCGAACGTGCCGCCCCAGGGCGGACGCAAGCACCCGCACCAGGAGTTCTACCAGATCGACACCACGAACATCCTCTTCATCTGCGGTGGAGCGTTCGTCGGCCTCGACCGGATCATCGAGCGGCGGCTCGGCAAGAAGACGCTCGGTTTCCTGACCGAGGCCAAAGAAGCCAAGGAGCTGGCGGCCGGCCTGGGTGACAAGGGCGCGGCGGCGCTGCAGCACGTGCAACCGACCGACCTGATCC
>CAZJTG010000419.1:0-2150 GCA_964548865.1 uncultured Solibacteraceae bacterium | reverse complement strand
GCCCGTAAACCCGTTCGGCTGGTCGCGCTGGTCCGGGCGGAAGCCCGGGGGCGAATCGGTCGACGGATCGACGGGCAGCCGGGATTCGTCCGGCAGCAGGCGCGCGTTGTAGTCCACGGCGCCGTCCGCGCCCACCCGATACCAGACGGGAAACGGCACGCCGAAGAAGCGCTGGCGGCTGATGCACCAGTCGCCGTTCAGTCCGTTCACCCAGTTCTCGTAGCGCGCGCGCATGTGTGCGGGCACCCAGTTGAGCTCGGCCCCTCGGGCCAGCAGGCCCGGGCGATGAACGATCGTGCGGATGAACCACTGCCGGCTGGTGATGATCTCGAGCGGCCGGTCGCCCTTCTCGAAGAACTTCACGTTGTGCGTGATGGCCCTCGGATCGCCCACGAGGTCCCCGCTCACCCGCAGCAGTTCGGCGATTTTCGTGCGGGCCTTGACGGCCGAGAGACCCGCGAGCTGGTCGTAGTGCTGCTGCGCCCCGGCGGGGTCTCGCGAGTCCCAGCCAGGCGCGCCCCACGCGAGCGGTTTCAGCACGCCGTTCGGCTGCAGGATGGCCCGGACCGGCAGCTGGAGTTCGCGCCACCAGGTCACGTCGGTGACGTCGCCGAATGTGCAGATCATCGCCACGCCGGTGCCCTTGTCGGGATCCGCAAGCGGGTGCGCCCGCACCGGCACCGGCACTTTGAAGAGCGGCGTCAGGACGTCCTTGCCGAAGAGCGGCTGGTACCGGGAATCGTCGGGATGCGCCACCAGGGCGACGCAGGCCGGAATCAGCTCCGGCCGCGTGGTGTCGATTTCGACCGGCGGTCCGCCATCGGCGCGCGCGAACCGGACGCGGTGATAGGCGCCCGGCATTTCGCGATCCTCGAGTTCGGCCTGCGCCACCGCCGTCCGGAAGTCCACGTCCCACAGGGTCGGCGCCTCGTTCTGGTACGCCTCGCCCTTGGCGAGCAGCCGCAGAAACGCCAGCTGGGATATGCGGCGCGCGGGCTTGCCAATCGTCGCGTAGGTCATCCCCCAGTCGACCGACAGGCCCAGATAGCGCCAGAGATGCTCGAACGCTTTCTCGTCCTCGACGGTGAGTCGCTCGCAGAGCTCGACGAAGTTCGGCCGCGACACGACGACTGGCGGTCTTGGCGGCGCCTCGGGTGGCGTGAACGACGGATCGTACGGCAGCGACGGATCGCAGCGCACGCCGAAGTAGTTCTGCACGCGGCGCTCTGTCGGCAGGCCGTTGTCGTCCCACCCCATGGGATAGAACACCGCGCGGCCTCGCATCCGCTGGTAGCGCGCGATCACGTCCGTGTGCGTGTACGAGAACACGTGCCCGACGTGGAGCGAGCCGCTGACCGTCGGGGGCGGCGTGTCGATCGCGTAGACGCGCTCACGGGGCGCGGAGCGGTCGAATCGATAGACCGCGTCAACTTCCCAGCGCGACATCCATTTCTGTTCGAGACCTTCGAGGGCGGGCTTCTCTGGAACGGATGACATCAGTGGGACTTAGTTTCCCACATGAGGCGCCGCAGACACACACAGAGACCACTAAGAGAAGACGAGGCCACCAAGCACTGGTTTTCGAAAACCAATGACTCTGTGATCTTCGCGTCTCTTGGTGGTCTTAGTGTGTGTCTGGAGCGTACTAGTCGGGCGTCGCCTTGATTCGCTCGATCTCCTCGCGGATCAGGCGCTCGGCCGTGTCGACGACGATCCGTCGCACCAGGTCGTCCGTCATCCGCACGAGCACGCGTCGCACGGCATCTTCGATCGACGCCTCGCTCAGCGCCGCAGGCGCGGCAGCGGCCGGCATGGACTGCTCTGCCGCGAGCAGCGCGGTGAATGCGTTGGCCAACGTGACCTTCGGCGGAGGTGGAGTGGACGGAAGCGGCGGCGCGGGCGGGGCCGGCGGGACCGCCGGCGTCAGCGGACCGGCCGGCAGCGGCGCCAGTGGACTTACGGCCGCCGGTGGCACCGCCGGCAGCGTGAGGGGCGGCAACGGCGCCGGGCCCTGGGCCACCGAACCACGGATGTCCCAGATGGGCCGCGACGGCAACTCGAGCGGTTCAGGCGTCGCCGGAACGTCCGCGGCCGGCTCGGCCGGCGGCGTGTCGGGTTCAGCGGCCCGCGGAAAGACGGGCTCGGGGCGC
>CAZJTG010000418.1:0-2164 GCA_964548865.1 uncultured Solibacteraceae bacterium | reverse complement strand
GGCCTCGCGCGTGCTCTTCGCCGATGGATCGCTTCGGGCGCCGTCAGAGGTGCGCGCGCGAAATCACCTCGGGCAGTCCGGGCTGTGGCGGCACAGCATTTCCGGCGACCTGCCGATCCTCCTCGTCAACGTCATCGGGAATGGCGCGCTGCCCCTGGTTCGGCAGCTGCTGCAGGCGCAGGAATACTGGCGGCTCAAGGGGCTTCCAGCCGATGTCGTCATCATCAACGACCAGCCAGCGGGCTACCTGGACGAAACCCAGATGCAGTTGGCCACCCTCCTCGACGCCGGACCGTGGCGCGACTGGCGAAACCGGCCCGCCGGCGCCTACCTTCTGCGTGGAGACGCCATCACGGCCGCAGAGCGCACGTTGCTCGAGACCGTGGCGAGCGCCGTGGTCCGCGGCGATCGCGGGGACTTGCGCGTGCAGCTCGACAGGCCGTACCCCGAGGAGCCTCGACCCGCCGATCTGCCGCGGCCGGCCGTCGCCGGAACCGGCACGCCGCCGCTCGACGAACTCGTGGCCGTGCCGCCGCTTGCGCTCGGCAACGGTCTGGGCGGATTTTCCGACGCCGGCCGCACCTACGCCATCGTCCTCGAGGGCGCGCAGGACACGCCGGCCCCCTGGGTGAACGTGATCGCAAACCCGGACTTCGGGACGATCGTCACGTCGTCGGGGTCGTCGTTCACGTGGGCGGAAAACAGCCGCGGGAACCGCCTGACGTCGTTTGCCAACGATCCGTTGGTCGATCCGACGGCCGAAGCGTGGTTCATCCGAGACGACGAGTCTGGCGCGGCGTGGTGTCCGACGCCTGGTCCGATGCGCCGCGACAAGACGAGCGGCCGCATCGTGATTCGGCACGCGGCCGGCGTCACACGTTTTTCGCGCGTGCACCGTGGCATCGAGCATGACCTCGAAATCTTCGTCGACGCGGTCGATGCCGTGAAGTTCTCCGTCCTCACGCTGGTCAACGCGGGGCCGGCGCCGCGGCGTTTGAGTCTGGTCGTCTACAACGACTGGGTGCTGGGTCCGCCTGTCGGCAACCAGACTGAACATGTCCAGACGAGCTTCGATGCCGCGAGTGGCGCTGTGTTCGCGACCAACCCCTCCAACACGGAGTTCCCTGGCCGCGTGGCGTTTGCTCATGTGAGCGATCCGGTGCGTGCCGCCACGGGCGATCGCGGCCTCTTCATCGGCCGCAACGGACGCCTGTCCAGGCCGGCGGGCCTCGACACGGCGGAACTCTCTGCCCGCTTCGGCGCAGGCCACGATCCGTGCGCCGTGCTGCAGGTGCAGGTCGAGCTGGCGCCGGGCGCCTCGCACCGGGTGGTCTACCTGCTCGGCCAGGGCACGAGCGAGGAGCACGCGCGGCAGCTGATCGCGCGCCATGGCGGGATCACCGCCGCGGCCGAGGCCCTCGCCACGGCGGCCGACGGCTGGAACCGCACCCTCGGAGCCATCGAGGTGCAGACCCCGGACGATTCCTTTGATGTGCTTGTGAACCGCTGGCTGCTGTATCAGGACATCAGTTGCCGTCTCTGGGCGCGCTGCGGGTACTACCAGCCGGGGGGCGCGTACGGGTTCCGGGATCAACTGCAGGACGTCATGGCGCTGGCCTTTGCGCGGCCCGAGCTGACGAGAGCGCACCTCATGCGGGCTGCCGCCCGGCAGTTCCGTGAGGGAGACGTGCAGCATTGGTGGCACGAACCTGGCGGCGCGGGTCTTCGATCGCGGTGTTCCGACGACTTGTTGTGGCTGCCGTTCGCCGTCGCCGAATACGTGTCGACGTCCGGCGACGTCGCGGCACTCGACGAACACATTGCCTTTCTCGACGGCGCGCCCCTGCGGCCCGATCAGCAGGAGGCGTACAGCCAGCCCGGCGTGTCCGACGACGCCGGCCCGCTCTTCGACCACTGTACTCGCGCCATCGACAAGGGGCTGACCGCCGGCCGCCACGGCCTGCCGCTGTTCGGCAGTGGCGACTGGAATGACGGCATGAACCGCGTCGGCGTGGACGGCCGCGGCGAAAGCACGTGGCTCGGGTTCTTCCTGCACACGGTGCTGACGTCGTTCGCGCCGCTCTGCGATCGCCGTGGCGACCGCGTGCGCGGCGACCGGTACCGCGACGAAGCACGACGCCTGGCAGGCGCGCTCGACCGCGCG
>CAZJTG010000417.1:0-2232 GCA_964548865.1 uncultured Solibacteraceae bacterium | reverse complement strand
GGCGTGTCGTAGTCCCAGATGTCGTGATGGACCATCTGGAAATGCCAGCGCTTCGCACCCGTCTTCGCGTCGAGCGCGACCAGGCTGTTGCCATAGAGGTTGTCGCCGGGCCGGTGACCGCCGTACTCATCACTGAGCGGCATGCCCACCGGAATGTAGACGAGGCCGAGATCCGGATCCGCCGAGTAGGTCGCCCACGCGTCGTTCTTGCCAACGCCTTCGGTGCCGATCGCGGAGCCGTTCTTCCATGTTTCCGCGCCAGGTTCGCCCGGCTGCGGGATGAGGTTGAACTTCCACAACTGCTTGCCGGTCTTGATATCGAATCCACGAATCCAGCCGGGCAGGTTCCTCAGCCGCGTCGGGTAGTAGCCATGAATATGCGAGCTGCCGACGACGACGACGTCGCCGACGATGATGGGCGGGCAGCTCGCCGCCACCTGGCCCCAGGCCGGATCGATGCCGACGGTGCCGTCGGCGCCCGTCCCGGTTTCCTTGTTCCACGTTTCGCCAGGCTTGGCGCGACGCGCCGGGCGCGTGTCGCTGATTTCGAAGGACTGGTTGTCGTCGACGGCCAGTGGCACGAGCGGGAAGCCGAGGCCCTCCTGGAGATCGATCACGCCGTCTTTCTTGGCGCCGACGTTCGGGTCGCCCTTGCCCGTCTTCGCATCGAGGATGGCCATGTGGTAGCCGGGCGTGACGACCACGACACGCTCGTTGCCGCGGCCGTCGGTCCAGTAGGCGAGTCCGCGGCCGGCGAACTGCCGTGGCGCCTTCTGCCACCGAATACCTTCTTCGAGTTTCCACGACCACTGCGTCGTGCCCGTCGCCGGGTCGATGGCGTAGGCGTAGCGATGGGTCGTGGCGACCGTGTACAGACGCCCGTTCGCGTAGAGCGGCGTCGTCCGGTAGTACTCGTCGTGCCCGTCGACGGCGGCGTTCCACTTCCACTGCACCTGCAGGCTGCTGAAGTTGGTGCCGTTGATCTGGTCGAGCGCCGAGTAGCGCGTACTCCACGCATCGGCGCCCCAGTAGCGCCACTCACCAGGCGCGTTGCCGCGCACGAGCTGCTGCCGTGCTCCGAGTGAGGGAAGGGCGAGGATGGCGGCCAGCGCCAGCGCCCCCGTGAGCCATGCTGCCCGTGTTGCTCGACTTGAACCCATTGTCGTCTCCTCTTAATCGGGGGACTTCGTCCCGCCGAACCCACTCGCGCCGTCGCTACTTGATCTGGATCTTGATCCCGTACAACGTCTTCTCGTTCGGCGGAAGCGGCGTGCTTCCAGCCGGCATCTTGTTCTGCTGAAGAATATAGGCCATGACTTCGACCACTTCAGCCGGCGTCAGCGTGCCCGGTTCGTTCTTGGGCATCTTGTTCGAGATCCAGTCCCACAAATCCCACAGCGGCCGGTTGTTCCAGTTCGACTTGAACCCCGGTCCCGCGTACGTGCCCTTCGGATGGCAGCTGATGCAGAGCGAGTAGTACGTCCCTTCGCCCTTTGCGGCCTGCGCGGTCGTGTAGATGCCACCGAGCGTCGTCTTCGGCGCCGCCCTGCCCGTGCCCGGCTTCGCCTGCGCGCTGGCCTCGTGGCCCACGACGCCAAGCCACGCCACGGCCGCCACCACGACCCAGATAGCTCCGAACCCTCCGCTCCAGTTCCACCGGCCCTTCTTCCGAGCCCTCGGCGTCTGCTCTACTTCCGCGGCCACACCACACCTTGCTCTCGGGGCACCTGTCCGATCCCCTTGTACGTGAATTTCTGCAGGCGGCGGCCGTGATAAGTCTCCACCGTGTAGATGTTGCCCTTCGAGTCTGTCGCGATGCTGTGGACCGCGAAGAACTGACCGGGCTGGCGGCCGCCGTCGCCGAAGGCCGTGAGCACCTCGAGGGTCTCGCGCAGGAGAACGTAGACACGCTCGTTCTTGCCGTCGGCAATGTACAGGTACTTCTGCGCGGCGTCCTTCGAGAAGGCGACGTCCCAGATGGAGCCGTCGCCGCCCGTGCGCCTGGCGATCTGGATCTCCCGGACGAACTTGCCCTCGCGGGTGAACACCTGCAGCCGGTTGTTGGGGCGGTCGCACACGTAGACCAGGCCGTCGTTCGAAAGATCCGCGCAGTGCACCGGCGTGCGGAACTGCTGGATGAGGGGCGCGTCCGGGTTGTACGGCCCGAAGTTCTCGTCGGTCGGCCTGTTGCCGTACGCGCCCCAGTACCGCTTGAACGCGCCCGTGTCGGCG
>CAZJTG010000416.1:0-2258 GCA_964548865.1 uncultured Solibacteraceae bacterium | reverse complement strand
CCGCACGGTGTTCAGCCAGGGCAAGCTCACGGACAAGAACTACGGCCGCGACCATCACCCGCGCAACTTCTGCATGTGGCTCGCGGGGGGCGGGACGAAGCGGGGGGCCGTCGTCGGCGAGACCGACGACTTCAGCTACAACGTCGCGTCGGATCCCGTGTCGGTCTACGACCTGCAGGCGACCATCCTGCACCTGCTCGGCCTCGACCACACGAAGCTGACGTTCCGGTTCCAGGGACGTGACTTCCGGCTCACCGACGTGCACGGCGAAGTCGTGAGGAACATCCTGGCCTGACGAGACGTGGCGTCCGACTTCCGACGGCAGTGTCCAACTGACGCGAGGGCCGCGCGACCGAGCGATCAGCGAGGGCCCCGAATCAGAAGGCCGATTCACACTGAGACACTACCCCGGCCTGCGCGGGCCGCTATACTGGGTACACTCGAGTCTCATGACTGCCCGCCGGCGTACTGACTGGTCGTCGGGACGGAAGTATTTCCGCCACGTTCGTCGTCACACGCGGGACGGTGTCAGCGGCTGGGAGCCGTCACATGGTTGAACAGTCCGGAACCGTCGTGGTCGTCGACGACGAAGTCGCGATTACTGACATGCTCGAGCGCCTGCTCGTGGCGCGCGGTTACGTCGTGCTCACGGCGCACGACGGCAGCGAGGCGCTCGAGATCATCCGCGAGGCCGCGCCGGACATCATCCTCTCGGACGTGCGGATGCCCAAGCTCGATGGCTTCGAGTTGTGCCGCGCCGTGAAGGGGACGGCGTCCACGAGGTTGACGCCGGTGGTCCTGATGACCGGCGCCGCGGAGCGCGAGGATCGGATACGCGCCATCGAACTCGGTGCGGACGACTTCCTGGCCAAACCCGTCGACGACCAGGAGCTGACTGCGCGCGTCGCGTCGCTCGTCCGGCTCAAGCGGCACACCGACGACCTCGATTCGGCCGAGGCCGTCATCGTGAGCCTCGCCCTGACGATCGAAGCGCGTGACCCCTGCACGGATGGCCACTGCCAGCGTCTGGCCAGATATGGCGTCGCGCTTGGCCGGCGGCTCGGCCTGGGCGACGCCGATCTCCAGGCGCTGCGGCGCGGCGGATTCATCCATGACATCGGCAAGATCGCTGTGCCAGATGCCATCCTGCTCAAGCCCGCAAAACTGACGGCCGAGGAAATGGCCGTCATGCGCCAGCACACCATCGTCGGCGATCGGCTGTGCGGCAACCTCCGCACGCTTCACCTCGTGCGGCCGATTGTCCGTTGGCATCACGAGCGGCTCGACGGAAGCGGCTACCCGGATGGACTACGAGGGGACGCGATCCCGCTGCTCGCGCAGATCACCGGCGTCGTGGACGTCTACGATGCGCTCACCACGGCCCGGCCGTACAAGCAGGCGATGTCCCCCGACACGGCCTTCGTCGTCCTGCGCGACGAGGTGCGGCGAGGCTGGAAGCGTCACGATCTCGTGGAGCTGCTGATCGACATCGCACGTACCGGCGGGCTGGACGATTAGGACTCCGACACGCCGGGGACATGCTCATCGAGCACGCTGCGAACCTTGAGGGCCAGATCGGCGCCCGTGAACGGCTTCTGCAGGTACGCACGCCCTGCCGCCGACACGCCCCGGGACTCAATCGCATCATCCGCGAAGCCGGACATGAAGAGGACGCGGAGACCGGGACGGGTTCTGCACAATTCGCGGGCGAGCGCCACGCCGTTCATCTCTGGCATCACGACGTCGGTGATGAGTAGATCGATGCGCTCCGAGGCATCCGCCGCGATCTGGATCGCCTCGCGCGGATGACCGGCGGCGCGCACGGTGTAGCCGGCCCGGCGGAGGATCGTCTGCACCAGCGTGCGGACGCTCGATTCGTCCTCAACCACCAGCACATGCTCGGTGCCTCGTGGAATGGCCCTCGACCCAGGCGTCACGCGCACAGGTCTCTTATCTTTCGTGGCGGGCAGGAAGATCTTGAAGGTGGCGCCATGCCCCGGTTCGCTGTACACCCAGACTGATCCACCGCTCTGCTTGACGATACCGAACACCGTCGCCAATCCGAGACCGGTCCCTTTGTCCCGGCCCTTGGTCGTGAAGAACGGCTCGAAGATCCGCTTCCGTGTGGCCTCGTCCATCCCCATCCCGGTGTCCGTCACTGACAGGCGAACGTAGTGTCCCGGCTGAACAGCCAGATGCGTCCGGCAGAACTCCTCGTCGAGGTCGACGTCGACGGCTTCGATCGTCACTCGCCCGCC
>CAZJTG010000415.1:0-2276 GCA_964548865.1 uncultured Solibacteraceae bacterium | reverse complement strand
TCGAACGGCCCTCGCGGCGCAGGTGCTCGGCGAATTCGACGATCAGGATCGAGTTCTTCGCCGCCAGGCCTATCAACATGACCAGGCCCACCTGGCAGAAGACGTCGTTCGTGAAGCCGCGGAGCAGCTGCGCGCTGAGGGCGCCCAGCACCGCGAGCGGCACGCCGAGCAGAATGATGAACGGCAGCACCCAGCTCTCATACTGCGCCGCCAGCACGAGGTAGACGAGGACGATCGCGAGCGCGAAGAGGTAGATCGCCGTGGAGCCCGCCCTGATCTCTTCGAGCGACTGCCCCGACCACGCGTAGTCGAAGCCAGGCGGCAGGACCCGCCCCGCCAATTCCTCCATGTAGTTGATCGACTGTCCGGAGCTGACCCCGGGCTTCGGCGATCCTTGCAGCTGCGTCGAGCGGTACATGTTGAAGTGGCTGATCACCGCCGGCGCCGTGGATTCGCTCAATTTGATCACCGAATCGAGCGGCACCATCCGGCCGCCCTGCGCGCGCGCGTAGTACTGCCGCAGATGCGACGGCGACGATCTGAACCGCTCATCCGCCTGGACGTACACCCGATAGGCCCGGTTGTTGAAGTCGAAGTCATTGACGTACTGCGACCCGAGGAACACGGACAGCGCATCCGTGATCTCCCGCATCGGCAGGCCCAGGCTTCGCGCGCGATCGCGATCGATCTCGACGACGAGCTGCGGATCGTTGGCCGTAAAGCTGCTGAACAGGTTCATGACCTGGCTGTCTGGCGCGTTCCCGGCCCCCATCATCTGGTACGTGACCGCCGCGAGGTTCGAGATGTCGCCGCCCGATCCATCGAGCACCTCGAAGGTGAATCCGCCGAAGGTCTGAAGCCCCTGAATCGCCGGCGGCGCGAACGCCGCGACGATGGCCCCAGTGATGCCCATCAACTCTCCGCCGAGGCGGGTCGGGCCCAGCAAAGCCTGGAGCGACTGATCCTGCCGCCGGCGCTCCTCGAACGGCTTCAGCCTCGCGAAGATCAAGCCCTGATTCGGCGCCGAACCGCTGAAGCTGAAGCCGGCCACCGAGAACACCGCCAGCACCTCCTCGTGCTTCGCGATGATCTGCTCGGCCTGTTTCGCGATATTCGTCGTGTACTCGAGCGACGCGCCCGAGGGCGCCTGGATGATGGCGATGAAGTAGCCTTCGTCCTCTTCGGGCACGAATGACGACGGCACCGCCCGGTAGACGGCGTACGTGGCCCACAGGCCGCCGGCGAACAGGACGAGCATTACCAGCTCCCAGCGCAGCGCCCGGCGGACCACTCTCACATACAGATTCGTGCCGCCGTCGATGATCCTGTTCAGCGCGCTGAAGAACCCGCCCCGCCTGACGGGTTCATGATCGAGCAGCAGCGCCGAGAGTGCGGGCGTGAACGTCAGGGCGTTGAACACCGACAGCACGACCGAAAACGCTATCGTCAGCGAGAACTGCTGATACATGAGGCCGGTCGTGCCGGGAAAGAACGCGACCGGCACGAACACGGCGACCAGCACGATGCCGATGACAATGACGGCCGAGAAGACCTCGCGCATCGCGTCGATGGCCGCCTCATGCGCGCGCTTCCCGTACTCGCGCATGTGCCGCTCGACGTTCTCGATCACCACGATGGCGTCGTCCACGACGATGCCGGTGGCGAGGACGATGCCGAACAGCGTCAGCGTGTTGATCGAGAAGCCAAAGAGCTTGACGAACGCAAACGTGCCAATCAGCGAGACCGGAATCGTGATGGCCGGAATCAGCGTGCTCCGCCAGTTCTGCAGGAAGATGAACATGACGAGCACGACGAGACCGATCGCTTCGGCCAGCGTCTTCAGCACTTCGACGATCGATTCCTCGACGACGACCACGTTGTCGAATGCGATCTGCGCCTCGAGCCCGGGCGGAAAGTTCGCGCGAAGCCGCTCCAGTTCCTTCTGGATTCCGGTGAACACCTGAATGGCGTTCGCCGTCGGCAGCAGCTGAATGCCGACGCCGGAGGCTTCCACGCCGGCGAAACGCAGGTTGGACGTGTAGCTCTCGGCGCCGAGTTCGACGCGCCCGACGTCCTTCACCCGCACGAGCGCGCCGCCCTGTCCGGCCTTGACGACGACGTCCTCGAACTGCGAGGCCTGGCTGAGCCGCCCGCCGGCCCTGACGCTCAGCTGGTAGAGCTGCTCGGCCGACGACGGCGCGTCGCCAACACTGCCGGCGGCGACCTGCACGTTCTGCTCGCGGAGCGCGTTGACCACGTCGCCGCCGGTGACGCCC
>CAZJTG010000414.1:0-2307 GCA_964548865.1 uncultured Solibacteraceae bacterium | reverse complement strand
CTCGATGCCGGCGTAGATGTCCTCGGTGTTCTCGCGGAAGATCACCATGTCAACGAGGTCGGGACGCTTGACGGGCGTTTCCATGCCTCCGAAGTACCGCACCGGTCGAAGGCAGACGTACAAATCGAGTTCCTGCCTGAGCGCCACGTTGAGCGATCGGATGCCGCCGCCAACGGGCGTCGTGAGCGGCCCCTTGATGCCGACGCGATGGGTCCTGAAGGCATCCAGCGTTGCGTCGGGTAGCCAGTTACCCGTCTGCTTGTACGCTTTCTCGCCCGCGAGCACTTCAAGCCAGTCGATCCGGCGCGCACCGCCGTACGCTTTCGCGACCGCGGCGTCGAACACGCGCACGCTCGCCCGCCAGATGTCGGGGCCCGTGCCGTCGCCTTCGATGAATGGAATTATTTTTGTTTCGGTGGCCGCTGGTGACATGGTGTTTAGGTCAGGCACCTGACGCGCGTCACAGTGCATTCACACTTTCTGTGGAAAACTTTGTGGAAAACTCCGCCGCACGGGCGTTTCTCTTCGGTAAACCCCCGCGTTGAGCGGATTGCACCAACATGGTGCGTTTCGCACGCGCGGACAGAACGACACATTATATCCAGCGCAAAGAAAGTGCGTCCACGTAAAGTGCGGCATGCTAAGATTCGCCGTGCCCGTCGTCACGCCACATGGGCTACCTGGCGCGATTCGTGACGCTCGAGTCGTCGGTATCATTCCCTCCCGTTATCAATCGACTCGGCTCCCAGGCAAGGCCCTGGCTGACATCGCCGGCGCTCCCATGGTCGAGCACGTCTACCGGAGAGCGACGCGCGCGTCTCTGGTCGATGTCGTGGTGATTGCCACCGACGACCAGCGTATTGCCGACGCCGTGGACCGCTTCGGCGGAACGGCGGTCATGACGCGCCCGGATCATCCAAGCGGCACCGACCGGCTCGCCGAGGTCGCCTCGGCGCTTCGATGCGAGATCGTCGTGAATATTCAGGGGGACGAGCCGACCATCGCGCCCGAGGCGATCGACGCGGCCGTTCGCCTGCTGATCGATCGGCGCGCGGATCGCATGGCCACCCTTCGGCGGCGCATCGACGACGCGGCGGACTTGACGAACCCCAGCATCGTGAAGCTCGTCGTCGATGCGGCGGGCTACGCCCTGTATTTCACACGCGCGGCCGTCCCGTTCGTTCGGCCGGGTCACCCGAATCCCGTGACCTGGCGCCATCTCGGGCTCTACGCCTACCGGCGGGAGTTCCTGGCGACCTTGGCCGGCCTTTCGCAGACGCCGCTCGAACAGGCGGAGGGCCTGGAACAGCTGCGGGCCCTCGAACACGGTTATCGAATCATTACGGCGGAGACCGACGCCGATGCAGTGGGCGTTGACACGCAGGAAGACCTGGACCGCGTCCGTGAGTTGATGCGGAATTAATGGCATAGAGCGTAGAGCGCAGGGCGAATCGACATGGCACAGACAAACAGGCAGCGACCAGTCAAGTACATCTTCGTGACCGGCGGCGTGGTCTCCTCCCTGGGCAAGGGGTTGGCGGCCGCCTCAATCGGCTGCCTGCTCGAGGGCCACGGCTACAAGGTCGGCCTGAAGAAGTTCGACCCGTATATCAATGTCGACCCTGGCACGATGAGCCCGTACCAGCACGGCGAGGTCTACGTCACCGACGATGGCGCCGAGACCGACCTGGATCTTGGTCACTATGAACGATTTACGAACATGGTCGCGACCCGCGAGAACAACTGGACGACCGGCAAGATCTACCTCTCCGTGATCCAGAAGGAACGCCGCGGGGATTATCTGGGACGCACCGTACAGGTCATTCCCCACATTACGAACGAAATCAAGGACAGCATCCGGGCGCACGCCGAGGACGTGGACGTGATGCTGATCGAGATCGGCGGCACGGTCGGCGACATCGAGAGCCTCCCCTTCCTTGAGGCCATTCGCCAGCTCAGGCAGGACGTCGGACGCGAGAACACCCTCTACATCCACCTCACGCTCGTGCCATTCATCGCGTCGGCCGGCGAACTCAAGACGAAGCCGACCCAGCACAGCGTCCGGGACCTGCGTTCCATCGGCATCCAGCCTGACGTCCTGCTCTGCAGAACCGACCGCAAGCTTGAATCGGACATGAAGCGCAAGATCGCGCTGTTTTGCGACGTGGATGAGGAGGCGGTCATCACGGCGCAGGACGTGTCCAGCATCTACGAGGTCCCCCTGAATCTCTCCGAGCAGGGACTCGACAAGATCCTCCTCCGCCGCCTCTCGCTCCCGTCCACGGAAGCGCGGATGGACGCCTGGGA
>CAZJTG010000413.1:0-2312 GCA_964548865.1 uncultured Solibacteraceae bacterium | reverse complement strand
GCCCACGCCAAGACCGTCCTCGACGGCGTTTCGGTACGCGACGCGTTCGCTCGCCATGCGTATCCACCGGCAGAGCGGTGCATTGTCCGCGAACATCCGGAGCGCGAGTTCGTCGGTGGCATGAATGTCCGCCGGGTCGCCTGACAGCGCCGCCCAACGGAACGGGCCCTTGCCTTCGCAGAACAGCGGCCGGACGTACTCCGGCACGAAGCCTGGGATGTCGAACGCCGAGTTGACGCCGGCCTGCTGCGCCTGCGCCCGGATGTTGTTGCCGTAGTCGAATGTCACGGCGCCGCGCGCCTGGAGGTCGAGCATGGCCGAGACGTGCACGCCCATGGCCTGCATCGACCGCTGGATGTACTCGTCGGGCGACGTCTCTCTGAGGCGCGTCGCCTCGGCCAGGCTGAGGCCGTTCGGGACGTAGCCCAGGAGGGCGTCGTGCGCGGACGTCTGATCGGTGAGCACGTCGGGCGTGATCCCGCGCGCCACGAGCGCGGGCAGCACGTCGGCGGCGTTGGCCGCAAGTCCGATCGATCGGGCGACGCCGCGTCTCCTGTAGTCGTTCGCTCTGGCCAGGGCCTCGTCGAGGGAGCCGGCGGATTCATCGAGGTAGCGGGTCGCGATCCGGCGCGCGATGCGGGCCGGATCCACTTCGACCACCAGCGCCACGCCCTCGTTCATCGTGACCGCCAGCGGCTGGGCCCCGCCCATGCCGCCGAGGCCCGCGGTCACGGTGAGGGTGCCGCGAAGCGTGCCGTTGAAGTGCCGCCGGGCCACGGCCGCGAGCGTCTCGTAGGTCCCCTGCAGAATGCCCTGAGTGCCGATGTAGATCCACGACCCAGCCGTCATCTGGCCGTACATCGTCAGGCCGCGATCTTCGAGGTCGCGGAAGGTCGCCCAGTTGGCCCACGCCGGCACCAGCAGCGAATTGGCGATGATCACGCGAGGCGCCCAGGGATGCGTGCGGAAGATCCCCACGGGCTTGCCCGACTGGACGAGCAGCGTCTCATCGTGCTCGAGGGACTTGAGCGATCGCACGATGGCGTCGAATGCCGGCCAGCTTCGGGCCGCGCGGCCGGACCCGCCGTACACGACGAGATCGTCCGGGCGCTCGGCGACGTCCGGATCCAGATTGTTCATGAGCATCCGCAGCGCGGCTTCCTGAGGCCAGCCTTTGCAGCTGAGCGACGTGCCTCGTGGCGCGCGAACGGTGCGGGTATCGGCGGTGGACATGAGAACGAACTGATTTCAGATTCGGATCAAGGAAGTCGCCACTCTAAAGAACGCACCGGGCAGTGTCAACACGGTTCCTTCAGGCGAGCGCCTCGCCGCACGCGAGTTCGAGCGCGCCGGTGCGAATGAGCACGCGAATCTTCTGGATGTCAAGGGCTGGCGAGCGATCCGTGTCGATGGTCGGAACGTCGCGGCGCACCGCGCCGTGCGCACCGGCGAGCGCCGGCGAGGTCGCGAGCGGCGCCAGCAAGTCGAGGGCCTGACACGCGGCGAGCAACTCGATGGACATCACGTCGGTGGCCAGTTCGACGGCCCGGGCCGCCTTGATTGCCGCCCACATGCTCATGCTGACGTGGTCTTCGCGGCCGGCGGAGGTCGGGATGGAGTCGACGGCCGCCGGATGCGCCAGCGTCTTCATTTCGGAGACCAGGGCCGCGGCCGTGACATGCGCCATCATCAGTCCCGAGTTCAGTCCGGACTCGCGGACGAGGAACGACGGCAGGCCGCTTTCATGCGCGGTCATCATCCGGTCGGTGCGACGCTCGCTGATCGAGGCGAGCTGCGTGAGCCCGATGGCGAGTATGTCCGCCGCGAGCGCCACCGGGGCGCCGTGAAAATTCCCGCCGGAGACGATGTCGCCCGGATCGGCGAAGACCATCGGGTTGTCGGTCGCCGAATTCGCCTCGATTTCTGCGAACCGGCGGGCGAAGGCAATAGCTTCGCGCGCCGCGCCGTGCACCTGCGGCGCGCAGCGGAGGGCGTAGGCGTCCTGGACCTTCCCGCAATGCTCGTGGGATTGGTTGATCCGGCTGTCGTGGCCGAGCCGCAGCAGGTTGGCGGCCGACGCGGCCTGGCCGGGAACCGGCCGGGCCGCGTGAATGCGGGCCTCGAAGGCGTGAAACGACCCGCGCAGGGCGTCCACCGACATCGCGGCTGCGATGTCGGCGGCGCGCGACAACCGCTCGGCGTCGAGGACGGCCAGCCCCAGGACGGCGGCGCTGGCTTGCGTGCCGTTGATCAGCGCCAGGCCCTCCTTCGGCCCGAGCGCGACGGGCCGGAGGCCCGCGCGCGCGAGGGCG
>CAZJTG010000412.1:0-2326 GCA_964548865.1 uncultured Solibacteraceae bacterium | reverse complement strand
CGCCGAGCGTTGCCCGACCGGAGCCTGGGACATGCAGAAGTTCCTCCTGGAAATGACCCACGCGGGGCCGGCGTGCCGCGATCCAGCGAACGATCGCAAGGTCGCCTGACCGGAGCAAGGAGCGCATCGCCGTGAAGCAGATCTCGGCCGTCAACGATTTCGTCATCAAGTTCGCCAACGTGAATGGCTCCGGGTCGGCTTCCGCGAACACGTTGTTCGCCAAGTCCATCATGCGCATGGGCGTGCCGATCTCGCCGCGCAACATCTTCCCGTCGAACATCCAGGGGCTGCCCACCTGGTACGAGGTGCGGGTGACGGAACGCGGATGGCTGGGCCGGCGCGGCGGCGTGGACTTGATGGTGGCCATGAATCCCCAGACCTGGGACCCGGACGTGGCCGAGATCGAGCCCGGCGGATATCTCTTCTACGACTCGACGCGGCCCATGCCCCGCGCCCGGTTCCGGGAGGACATCCACATCCTGGCGATGCCGCTCACCGAGATTTGCAATGCGACCTACACCGATACGCGCCAGCGGCAGCTCTTCAAGAACATCATCTACATCGGCGCGCTCTCGGCGCTCCTCGAGATCGACATCGCGGAGATCGAGAAGCTGATTGCGGAGCAGTACCCGGGCAAGGAGAAACTCCTCGAGTCCAATGTGAAGGCGCTGCACCTGGGTCGGGACTACGCGCTGGCCCATTTGCCGTGCCCCCTGGGACTGCGGGTCAAGCGCAGCGACCAGGTCGGCAAGCGCATCTTCCTCGAAGGCAACAGTGCGGCGGCTCTGGGCTGCGTGTACGGAGGCGCGACCTTCGCGGCCTGGTACCCGATCACCCCGTCCTCGTCCATGGCCGAGGCGTTCGGGCGCCATTGCCGCAAGCTGCGCGTCGATCCCGAAACCGGGAAGAACCGGGTGGCGATCATCCAGGCCGAGGACGAGCTGGCCTCGATCGGCATGGTCATCGGTGCCGCGTGGAACGGTGCGCGCTCGTTCACCTGCACCTCCGGGCCGGGGGTCTCGCTCATGCAGGAATTCATCGGGCTCGCGTACTTCGCGGAGATCCCGGCGGTGATCTTCGATGTCCAGCGCGCAGGGCCTTCGACGGGAATGCCGACGCGAACGCAGCAAAGCGACGTCCTGAGCTGCGCCTACGCCTCGCACGGGGACACCAAGCATGTGCTGCTCTTCCCCGAGGATCCGAAGGAGTGCTTCGAGTTCGCGGCCGATGCGCTGGCGCTGGCCGAGCGGCTGCAGACGCCGGTGTTCGTGATGATGGACCTGGATATCGGGATGAACGAGCGGCTCTGCGAACCGCTGCAATGGGACGATGCGCGGCGCTACGACCGCGGCAAGGTGCGCACCTACCAGGACCTCGAGGCCGGTGCCCGGTTCGGGCGCTACCTGGACGTCGACGGGGACGGCATCACGTACCGCACCTACCCGGGCACCCACCCCAAGCGCGGGGCCTTCTTCACGCGCGGCACCAGCCGCGACCGCTATGCGCGCTATACCGAAGACGGAATGGCGTACGTGGACAACATGCAGCGCCTGCTCCGGAAGTTCGAGACGGCCAAGGACCTCGTGCCCAAACCCGAGCGGCACGAGTCGCGCAAGCCCGCCCGGGCCGGGGTGATCTATTACGGGTCGACCAGCCCGGCGATGCGCGAGGCCATCGCGGACCTCGAGGACGCCTCGATCGAGATCGACGCGCTGCGCATCCGGGGATTCCCGTTCCACGAGGACATCATCGAGTGGGTGAACCGGCACGAGCATGTCTTCGTGGTCGAGCAGAACCGGGATGGGCAGCTGCGCACGCTCCTCGTCGCGGAAGGGCAGGTCGATCCGGCGAAATTGACGGCGGTCCTGCACTTCGACGGCACGCCCATCACCGCACGTTTCATCGAACGCGAGATCGCCCAGCGCCTCGGGGCGCTCACGGCCCGGCCGAGCCGGCGCACGGCCAAGCGCGGAGAATGACATGACCTGGATCGCGAAACCGAAGCTCCACCATCCCGAGTTGCCGCGCAACAAGCTCGGATTCACCCGCCGCGATTACGAGGGTCCGGTCTCGACCCTGTGCGCCGGGTGCGGGCACGACTCGATCAGCGGCGCGATCATCCAGGCCTGCTTCGAGCTCGAGATCGCCCCGCACCGGGTGGCGAAGCTCTCAGGGATCGGCTGCTCGTCCAAGACGCCGACCTATTTCCTCGGCCAGTCCCACGGGTTCAACTCGGTCCACGGGCGCATGCCCTCGGTGCTGACCGGCGCCAACGCCGCGAACCGGGACCTCATCTACCTCGGGGTCTCCGGGGACGGGGATTCGG
>CAZJTG010000411.1:0-2406 GCA_964548865.1 uncultured Solibacteraceae bacterium | reverse complement strand
CTCAACACCGCCACCGGCTGAACCCTCGTCGCCCTCCATGCCGGCAGGTAGCAGGCAGCCATCGCGACCAGCGCGAGCGCGCCTGTCACTGCCATGAACGTCACCGGATCGGTGACGCTGACCAGCACGAGCATCCGAGCCAGCGCGGTCGTCAGCAGCAGTGTGATGGCGAGACCGATCGCGATTCCGGTGAGCACCATCGACACGCCCTGACCGAGCACAAGGCGGCGGACGTCGGCCGGCTGCGCGCCAAGCGCGACGCGGATGCCGATCTCCTTCTCGCGCTGCGCGGTCTGATACGACACCACGCCGTAGACGCCTATGACCGCCAGCGCCAGCCCGAGCAGGCCCATGGCGGTCGCCTGCCAGGCGCCGACGCCGAAAAGCACGAACCCGAGGTTGCCCGCGATCATCCGGTCCATGGGCTTGAAATCCGCGATCGGCAGTTGCGGTTCAAGCGCCGCAATTTCGCGCTCAATCCGGACGCGCATCTCATCCATCGGCACGGTAGCAGCGCGCACCCCGATCGTGCGCAGGTAGGACGGATTCTGGCTGAGCGGCAGGTAGAAGTGCGGCAGCGGCTTTTCGAAGACCGCCAGGTACTTTGCCGTGCGAGCCACGCCGACGACTTCCCACGGATCACCGCCGAGCGAGATGACGTCGAGGCGCTTCCCGACGGCTTCCTGACCCGGCCAGAACCGTTCCGCCAGTATCTCGTTCACCACGGCCACGCGTTTCGTGCCGGCCCGGTCCATTTCACCGAATGCCCGGCCGCGGACGATCGGGATCCGCAGCGTGTCGAAGTAGCCGGTGGAGACGGTGTTGGCGCCGATGGAGGGCCGTGGACCGGTGTCCGTCTTGTCCTCGCCTTCCGGCTGCGCCAGGTAGCTGCCGATGATCCAGCTGAGCGGAATCGTGAACGACTGCGCCGTCGACTCCACGCCCGGAAGGGCCCGAAGGCGGCGGTCAAGATCGTCGTAAAAGGCCGTGCTCCTGGCCTCGTCGTGCCCCACATGATGCGTATCGAGCCGCGCCGTGTAGACGCCCGTGGTCTCGAAGCCGAGGTCGACCTGCTGCGCCGTCCGCAGGTTGTGCACGAAGAGGCCGGCGACGATGAGCAGCACGAGCGAGCCGGCCACCTGCGCGACGACGAGCGCATTCCTGACGCGCCGCCGGCCTGGGCTCACCGAGCCGGATCGGCCGCCGTCGTGGAGCAGCGTCACCACGCTGGCGCGTGACGCCCGCCGCGCCGGCAGCACGCCGATGACGAACGCCGTCGCCATGGTGGCGATCGCGGAGTACGTGAAGACGCGCCAGTCGAACGACGCGTCCAGCCTGAACGGTACGTCCGTGCCGAGATCGATCGAGTCGATGAACAGGATCGTGAGCCATCGGCCGAGTCCCAGGCCCAGAATCGTGCCGATCGACGCCAGCAGCAGGCTTTCCGTCATCAACAGCCGCACGAGGCGGCCGCGCCCGGCGCCAAGGGAGGCGCGCACCGCCAGCTCGCGCTCGCGGACGGTTACGCGGACGAGCATCAGGTTGGCGACGTTCATGCAGGCGATGAGGAGTACCACCGATGACAGGAGCAGCAGGAGGAACCGCACCGCCGGCATCACCGACGACAGCGCCGGCCAGGGAAATGGCCGCGCGAGCGGTTCAGGTACGACGCGCGCCGACGTGCCGCCATCTGTCGCGGGATACTCGGCGGCGATCCGCGCGTCGATGCTGTCCACTACCGCCTGTGCTACGCGTACCGTCACGCCCGGCTTCATCCGCGCAAGCATCGTGATGGGCCGTGCGTTGCGTTCCTGGAACACGCGCCCGGGCCTGACGTCCGCGCGTCGCGCCCCGCCGAACGTGAGGTAGCCGTCCATCTCGGCGCCCTCCGACAGGCCGCCGAATCCCCGTGGTGCGATCCCGACCACGCGCGCCGGCCGGCCGTCGAGTTTCAGCGGGACCGTGGCATCAAGGATCGATCGATCGCCGCCGAAGCGGCGCTGCCAGTAGTCGTAGCCGAGCACGATGACGGTGTCCGCCTCGGGATGCTCGCCCTCGCCGCGGTCGAACAGGCGTCCGGCCGCGGGCGTGAGGCCGAGCGCGGGGAAGGTGTTGCCGGTGACGATCTGATACACGAACTGCGACGGCTTGCCGTCGGCGGCGAGGCCGCCGATCCGGATGTCGAAACCGAAGACATCGGAGAACGACCGCGCCAGCCTCTGGTAGTCCTCGAGCGCCGGGAACGAGAACCGATACCGGAGCCCCGTGTCGTCGCCAGGCAGCGACGCGGCCAGGACGACGATCTGCTCGGCCGCCGGCACGGGCAGCGGCCGCATGAAGCCGTTGATGATGCCGAAGATCGCGGTGTTGGCGCCGATGCCGAGCGCGAGCGTCAGCGTCGCCGTG
>CAZJTG010000410.1:0-2439 GCA_964548865.1 uncultured Solibacteraceae bacterium | reverse complement strand
GAGGGTCACCTTGACGGCGTCGGCGAGTGCGTTGACGCCGCGGAGGATCGCCTGGCGCGACTCCTCACCGTAAACAATCTGCTTGGCCATGTGATCTCTCCTCCGCCTACTTCTCGATCACGCCGAGGACTTCTTCCTCGCGGATGATCAGGTACTCGTTGCCGTCCACCTTGATTTCCTGGCCGGCGTACTTGCCGAACAGGACGGTGTCGTTCGCCTTCACGTCGAGCGGCGTGACTCTGCCGTCCTTTTCGAGGCGGCCCTTGCCCACGGCGATGACCTTGCCCTGCATGGGCTTCTCCTTGGCCGTGTCCGGGATGATGATGCCGCCGATTTTCTGTTCGCCTTCGTCAATCCGCTCAACGATGATGCGGTCGTGCAGTGGTCTGACCTTCATGACTGTCCTTTCCAAACGGGCGCCGGCCGCGTCTGGCCGGGGTCCCGCGTTGAATGTTGTGGGTCCGGTGCTGGCAGTCTACGCTACAGACTGTTAGCACTCTCTATGGACAACTGCTAATTATGGTGATGCGGGGGGACGCTGTCAATTGTCGGGTTCGGGGAGCCGGGTTCAGGGGGCGGGTTCGTCCGTTCGGTTCACGGTTCCCGGTTACTAACCCGGCGCCCTGCTCCCCGAACCCCGATCAGGCCTGACGCCCTGCTCCCCGACCTCGACCTATGCCGTCTTTCTGATCTTGTATTCGCTCATCTTCCGAGCCAGCGTATTCCGGTGCAGACCTGTCATCCTGGCGCACTTCGTGACGTTATGGCTGGTCTTCGTCAGCGCCTTGGAGATGAACGTGCGCTCGAACTCTCGCTGGGCGTCCTCGAATCGGATTCCGCGGTCGATCATCTGTTGGACAAGAGAAGCGAGGTCGTCACGCATCATCGCAAGGTGCCGGGTTCTTTCTGGGCCGCGGACGGCTATACCGCCAGCGCGCGGCCCGTGATCCTCTGATAGGCCTCGAGATACTTTTCCCTGGTCCGCATCACGACATCGTCTGGCAGCGACGGAACGGGGGGCTGCTTGTTCCACCCGATGGCCTCGAGGTGGTCACGCACGAACTGCTTGTCGAAGCTCATCTGACTCCGGCCGGGGCTGTACGTGCTCTTCGGCCAGAAACGCGACGAGTCGGGCGTGAGGACCTCGTCGATCAGAATCAACTCCGACCCGATCGTCCCGAACTCGAACTTGGTGTCCGCGACGATGATGCCGCTGCGGTCGGCGTGCTCGACGCCCCGGGCGTAAATCGCGAGCGTGAGGTCCGCCAGCCGCTTGATGAGCGCGTCGCCGACGATCTTGCCGGCCTCGGCCTGGCTGATGTTCTCGTCGTGGCCGGTTTCGGCCTTGGTGGCCGGCGTGAAAATGGGCGTCGCCAACCGATCCGACTCGCGCAGGCCGGCTGGCAGCGGAATCCCGCAGATGGCCCCCGTCTGCCGGTAGTCCTTCCAGCCCGAGCCGGAGATGTAGCCACGGGCCACGCATTCGACGGGCAGCGGCTCGGTCTTCTTGACCAGCATCGACCGCCCGCGCAGGACGTCCTTGTGCGGCCGCGTGACGGCCGGAAACGCGTCGACGTCCACGGCCACCACATGGTGCGGCACCAGGTCGCCGACATGGTCGAACCAGAACGCGGAAATCTGCGTCAGGACCTTGCCCTTGTCGGGAATTCCGGACCCCAGGATGTAGTCGAAGGCCGAGATGCGGTCGGTGGCCACGATGAGCAGGTGCTCACCGAGGTCGTAAACGTCGCGCACTTTGCCGCGACGCGCGAGCGTGAGCCCGGCGAGATTGGTTTCGAGAACGACGTCGTTCGGCATTCGAGTCAGCGAATCTGAAGTCTAACGAAAGAGGCGGAAGACTATCACTTACGCTGGCCGATCACAATATCGCCGCGCGTGTTTCTCAATACGATACGTGAACCGGTCGCCTCGCCGGTCCTGGTGAGCCGAACCTCGCTGTCGGTCTTCAGGGGCCGGAGCTTGAAGTCGTCGGCGCGGATGTCCCCGCCGCGTGTGAGTGCGTCGATCGACGTCGCCAGGAGTTCGCGAAACGTGACACGGATATCCTCGTCCGAGGTCACGATCGTGATCTCGTCGCCCGGCGCCGGCGACGCCTCGTACTCGACGACGGTCCGGCGCGTGTCCACGGACACCCGCGGGCTCGTGCCGAGCATCTTCACGCGGCCGCCGTCGCCGGTGACTTTTACCGTGTTGGAGGACATGTTGAGCGTCAGCTCGGCGTTGGAGATCGTGGCGGCCAGTTCGCCCGCACTTTCCGCGACCCAGCACTCCCCGTTGCGGGCGGTCAGCGTGACGCCACCCGACACGCCCTTGATCTTCGTCCGGGACGACACGACGCTCAAATTGACCGTTCGCGCCCCGGTCACCGTCAGATCGCCGGCGCGGTGGCTGCCGGTGACGGCGCCCGCGATGGCCGTG
>CAZJTG010000409.1:0-2462 GCA_964548865.1 uncultured Solibacteraceae bacterium | reverse complement strand
GCCGAGATCGGCGCGCTCAGGTTCGTGTGGCCTTCGAACACGAGTCGCTGCCAGGCGTACTGCCCCGCGGGGACGATCACCTGGTAGCCGGTGACGTCCCGGTAGGCAGAAAACGAGGACTTCGGCCGATCCTGCTGGGTTTCCACGTAATAGCCGAACCGCCCACCCGTGCGAGTCTGGATGTCGAAGAAGTGCCAGTGTCCTGACGAACTCTCGAGCTCGTTCTGAAGATTCGTGAACACGGTGAGGCTCGCGTGCGGCTGGATGCGTCTGATCCACGGCCATCGCTCGGGCTGGTAGGTCACGCCGTAACGGCCCTCGTAGTTCCGGTACCCTCGGCGACGCAGAAACCCGACCTCCGGGTTGAAACGCTCGCCCACCTGTGTGAAGCCGCCGCTGACGTTCCAGCTCCGGTGCACGTAGTTGTAGCCCACGCGTCCGGCATGGTCGGAGCCGCCGCGACCCTGGGGCGAATCCGTGCGCGCGAAGAAGGCCGAGATCCGGTTGTTCGTGGTGACCTGCCAGCCGAGATCGAATCCGTACGCGCGGTTGAAGTCCTCGCGCGCGGCCAGCGGCCCTGTCCCCTGCCGGCCCACGAACATCGCTCCCACGCTCGACCGGCCAATCTCGCGCTGCACGCGGAGCACGCTGAAATTGTTCCCGGCAATCGGCGCCTGGCCCGGGGCGCCGTCAACGGAGTCCGTCTGCATGTTCAGGACGCCGATGTTGTAGCCGCCGAGCTTGCCGCTGAGCCGCCCGCCGCCGAGGATATCTATGGGCTCGCCCGTGGCCGACAGGCCGATCCGCCGTGAAAAGAACAGGTCGATCGACTGCGACTGACCCACCTGGAAGAGCTGGGCGTTCTCGAGAAAGAACGGGCGCTTCTCGGCGAAGAACAGCGGAAACCGCGTGAGGTTGACCTGCTGCTCATCGGCTTCGACCTGGGCGAAGTCCGTGTTCACCGTGAGATCGAGGGTGAGATTGGCCCGAACGCCCCACTTGAAATCGAGCCCCACGTCGCCGGTTCGCCGTACGGCATCTCCGGATGCCAGCCGATCTTCGACGACCGCCCCGGCCACGTAGGGCACGAGCCTGATCTCGCGACGCGCTGGAAGGTCGAGCCCCTGCAACTTGCCCGCAACGGAAACGCGCTGCAGGTTGTAACCCCGAGGCACGGGAGCAAGAAAGACCTGTTCGTTCTTGCGCCTGATGTTGCGCGCGACGTTCACGCCCCACGTCTGCTCCTGGCCGGGGTTGTAGCGCAGCGTCTTCAGCGGAATCATGAACTCCGCTTCCCAGCCGCGGGACGTGATCTGCGCTCGCACGGTCCAATCGGCGTCCCAATTGACGTTGAAGCCGGCGGCCTGTCCCTCGGCCATCACCTGGCCGTCGTATTCGATCCCGAACGGATTCGTCCCGAACACGAACGCGTTCTGGCCGTCATTGAACGTGTCGAGCAGGATGCGAATCGAATCGGTGTCGGCCAGGTCGGCATCACGCCGGCTTTGGCTGACCAGAATGTCCTGCGGGGCCGAGTCGAGGCAGACGACGCCGACGAACAGATGCTCGCGCCCAAGCAGGAACCTGACTTCGGTACGCTCGGTCGCCGGCTGTCCTTCGTTGGGTTCCTGCTGGATGAACAGGCTGTACGGCTCGAGCGCCGTCCACACCTTTTCGTCGACGCGACCGTCGATCGCCGGCCGCTGGCCGTCTGCGACCTTGGTAACCGTCAGGACCGGCCGGGCCGTCTGCGCGAGGACGCCATCGGGCCTGAACAGCGCGGACACCACGAGGACGCACGCCGTCAGGCGCACCTGGAAACAACCACACCTGAGCACGACAAATTATAAGGCGTCGCGTCAGGGGCTCTTGATTCACAATACCCGGCTGTGACTCTGCTCTCCGACCTCAGATTCGCACTTCGCTCGCTCCTTCGCGCCAAGGGCCTCGCCCTCACCATCATCGTGACGCTGGCGCTCGGGATTGGCGCCAACGCCGCCATCTTCAGCGTCGTCCGCGGCGTCCTTATCAGGCCGCTGGTGAATCGCGATCAGGACCGGCTGATCTACATTCGGCAGAGTGCGCCGGGCCTGAACGTCGAGAATGTGAACTTCTCCGTGCCAGAGATCCGGGACCTTCAGGCCGGCGTGAAATCGCTCTCGGCGTTCGGCGACTTCTCCACGATCGAGTTCACCATGATCGGCCTTGGCGACCCCCGCACCGTGCGAGCGGGAGTCGTCGGCGGCTCGTACTTCGACGTCATGGGCCTGCGGGCGGCCAAGGGCCGGCTGCTTGGCGCGGGCGATGACGGTCCGAAGGCTGACGGCGCCGCGGTGCTGACGTACCGGTTCTGGACCAGCGCTTTCAAGAGCGATCCCGACGTCATCGGCCTGAAGATCACACTGAGCGATCGGCCCGCGACCATTGTCGGCGTGCTCGAGCCGTCCGTGCCGTACCCGCAG
>CAZJTG010000408.1:1289-2467 GCA_964548865.1 uncultured Solibacteraceae bacterium | reverse complement strand
GAAATCTGGTCTTGAAGAAGCAGCAGACCGTTCAAGAGCGACTCTGGGGGCGGCGGACAGCCCGGCACGTACACGTCCACGGGGATCACGCGGTCGACGCCCTTGACCACGTGATAGCCGTGGCGAAAGGGCCCCCCGGAATTCGAGCACGACCCCATCGAGACCGCCCACTTGGGGTCCGGCATCTGCTCGTAGATGCGAAGGAGCATCGGCGCCATCTTGATCGTGACGGTGCCACTGACGATCATCAAATCCGAATGCCGCGGCGACGCCCAGGGCACCATGCCCAGGCGCTCGACGTCGAACCGCGACGCGAACGTCGCCATCATTTCAATCGCGCAGCATGCCAGGCCGAACGTCACGGGCCAGACCGAGGACTTCCGCGCCCAGTTCAGGAACGCATCCGTGACGGTGGTGACCGCGAAGCCGCCTGGGAACGAGTGAATCCCCTCGGTCAGCGCCTCGAACGCCGCCGAATGCTTGTCGCCCGACTCCGGCCGCCTCTTGTGCAGCGCTTCCCACTCCTGGAGGTCCTTGAAATTCCTCCAGACCGGGGCCGGTACGACAGGAATCGGACCCTTTATTGCCACTCGAGAATCCCTTCGCGGTAGGCGTACGCCCAGCCCAGGCCAACGATGCCAAGGAACAGTCCCATCGTCGTGAGGCCCGCGACGCCGAGCTCACGCAGCGCGAGGGCCCAGGGAAACAGAAACACCGCGAGGGCGTCGAACACGATGAACACCAGGGCGACAAGGTAGAACCCGACAGGGAACTGCACCCACGCCGTGCCGATGGGCTCGGCGCCACACTCATAGTTGAGGTTCTTGACGCTGTCGGGCCGCGACGGCCGCACGAACCGTGCGAGCCCGAATGACGCCACGACAAAGCCGACGATGAGCGCGAAGAAGATTGCAACAGGCAGGTAACTGGTTGTCACGCTGTAGTTTGTCCGTCCCGGACGCGGGCGGAGTATAACACGCGGGCTCTGACCTGAACGCCGCGTTGACTGAGGATCGACATCCGCTGCGAGGCCCCCAGAAACATCGCGGCAGACAGGAGGATTCCGACCGGGATCGAGAGCGGCCAGCGGCCAAGATGGCCGAGGGCGAGGTCGGCAACGCCCCATGTGAACGCGCCCAGCGCGAGCGTCGCGCCTGCGGCGCGGCGAAGGTCGCGCG
>CAZJTG010000408.1:0-1279 GCA_964548865.1 uncultured Solibacteraceae bacterium | reverse complement strand
CTGCATGCGCTCCGCGTCGATCAAGCCGTCAGCGATCATCGCGGCCAGAACCGGCTTCGGATACCGCTCGCGAACGAGCGCCGCCTCGACTTCCGGCGCCAGCCGGACTTCCGCCAGGGGCTCTGCGGCGCGGAGCCGCCACGGCGGGTACTTCAGCCGAATCATCGCGACTGCCCCGGCGCCGATGACGACCAGGAAGAGGCCCGCCGAGACGAACGCCGGCATGAGGTCGCGCGCCCGGCGGCGATCGTACTGCCACCTGGGCTCGGCGACCAGCTGAGGATCAATCGTGAACGCGGCGCCAGGCGTCGCCACCGCACCCGCGCCGACACCGCCCTGCGCCCGCATGCCGTTCGCGAGCCGCTCGACCTCGAACCCGGCCTCGAGGACCCAGGGATCCTCGAGCAGTGCGGCGCCCGGGGGAAGAGTGATTGTGAAGCGCGCGTCTGGAATCCCCACGTAGGTGTTCTGGAATCGCCAGGAGACGGTCCCGCGCATCCCTGACGTCTCCACCGCCCCGGCAAGCCGGTACCGGAGGGTGAGCGCGCGCTCGACGCCGGGCGCGGGCGCGAACTGCCAGGTCACGTCGAGCCCGGGACCGGACCCGACCTGCAGCGGATGGCTGCGGCCGTCGAGTTCTCCGGCGGCGGCCACCACGCCATCGTGCCGAAACACGTCCGACCGTCTCCGGAAAGTCGTCGCGCTCGCCGGGAGCGCGACCAGCATGCGCTCCTCGACGTCGAGCCGGCCGTCCTCCAGGACCGTCAGGGCGGCGCTGAAGCGCCGGACGACCGCATCGCCATCCACGCCGGACGCGCAGCCGCCTGCCGCGAGCAGGGCCAGGACACACGCGGCGACAGCGCGACGGACCCTCAGGGTCGTTCCCTGTCTCGCTGCATGGCCTTGATTGCCTTGCTGGCGATCTTCGACTGTCGCTTGGCGTCGAGCATCGCACGCTCGTCGCGGAGCTTCTCGCTCGCCGACAGTTCACGGCTCAGCTTGAGGAAGCCCTCGTATCGCTCCGGCGCGATTTCACCCGCCGCCACGGCCGCCTTCACGGCGCAGCCCGGCTCGACGTCGTGGCTGCAGTCCCGGAATCGGCACCGGCCTTCGAACACGGCAATCTCTTCAAAGGTATCCCCGACACCCTCGTCGGCGCCCCACAGTTGCAGCTCCCGCATTCCCGGCGTATCGATAATCACGCCACCGCCGGGCGCCAGGAGCAGCTGTCGGTGCACGCTCGTATGTCGGCCTCGCGCGTCCCAGTCGCGAACCTTAC
>CAZJTG010000407.1:0-2476 GCA_964548865.1 uncultured Solibacteraceae bacterium | reverse complement strand
GATGTACGCGGAGGCCTCGTACGCTGGTGTGGCGGCCGAGGTCGCGTCGGAACTCCAGACCCAGGCGGCGTTCGCGATGCGGGCAGGAATACCGCGGGAGCGGATCATCCTGGACCCCGGTCTTGGGTTCGGCAAGCGCGCCGAGCACTCGATCGAAGCGCTGGCCCAGCTCGGACGGCTGGCGGAACTCGGTTTCCCCCTTCTGTCAGGTCCCTCGCGAAAGTCCTTTCTCAAGGAGGGCTTGGGCGACGTCCCGCCGCAGGAGCGGATCTGGGGCACGGCCGCCGCGGTCACGGCGTCGGTGCTCCTGGGCGCCCACATCGTTCGCGTCCACGACGTCCGCGAGATGGTGCAGGTGGTCCGCGTGGCCGATACGATTGCCGCTCACCTTTGACCCTTCTTTGCCCTCTGCCCTTCTACAATAGGGCCCAATGAACCGGCTCGCAGAGCTCCTGAACCGGCCGGAATTCACCTGGTGGGACGCAGTGGACATTCTGCTCGTCTCGCTCCTGATCTACGAGGCGCTGAAGCTCATCCGCGGCACTCGCGCCATGCAGATGGCGACCGGATCCGTACTCGTGCTCGTCCTCTTCTACGTGTCGCAGCTCTTTCCGCTGCAGACCGTGGCGTGGCTGATCCGGACCGTCCTCGTCTACGTGGTGTTCGCCGTCATCGTGCTGTTCCAGTCCGACATCCGCCGGGCGTTGTCGCAACTTGGAAGCGCGCCGTTCTTCCGCTATTTCGCCCGCGCCGAGCGCGCCGCCGAGACGATTGAGGAGGTCGTCGATGCCGCGGGCATGCTGTCCAGCGGCAAGGTGGGAGCGCTCATCGTGATGGAGCGCGAGATTGGTCTCCGCAACTACGTCGAGAGCGGCATTCCCCTCGACGCCGAGGTGAGCTACGACCTGCTGACCACTATTTTCCAGCCGACGACCGCGCTGCACGACGGCGCGGCCATCATCCAGGACAACCGCGTCGCCGCGGCCGCGTGCTTCCTGCCGCTCACGGTCAGCCCGGGTCTCGACCGGGACCTCGGCACGCGGCACCGCGCGGCGATCGGCATCACGGAGGAATGCGACGCGCTCGCCGTCGTGGTGTCCGAGGAACGAGGCGAGATCTCGCTCGCGGTTCGGGGCCGGCTGCACCGGAGGCTCACGCCCGAGCAGCTGCGCTCGCGGCTCCAGGCGGCGCTGATGAAGGGCCGCTGGATGCCCGGCGAGCCGGCGTCGGCCGTTGAAGCCGAGGCGGGCCGCTGATGGCCTGGCATCCGTTTCGTAACATCGGCCTCAAGGTCGTAGCGCTCGCCCTGGGCACGCTGCTCTGGTTCACGGTCAGCGGGCAGCAGGCGGAGCGCACGCTGCCCGGCGTCGCGGTCGTGTACGTCAACAAGCCGGCCAGCCTCGAACTCACTGATCAAACCAGTTTCGTGGACATCCACGTCCGCGGTCTCGACAGCCAGCTGCGGACGATTCAGGCCCGGGACTTCGAAGCACGCGTGGATCTGACGGGCGCACGCCCTGGCCCGCAGCGGTTTGCCATTCGCACGGACCACGTGTCGGCGCCGATGGGCCTCGAAGTCACGAGCGTCGAACCGGGATCGGTCCTTGCCGTGCTGGAGATCGCCGGCAGCGCGAACCTGCCGGTGCGGCCCTTCATCGACGGCGTGCCCGCGCCGGGCTACGTCGTCAGCGAGACGACGGTCGAGCCCCTGAATGTCACGGTCGTCGGGCCGCAGCGAAGGCTTTCTTCGACGACGTCGGCGACGACCGATCGGGTCGCGATCGAGGGCGCATCCACGACCGTCACCCAGAACGTGAATGTCGGCGTCAGCGACGCCGCGCTGCGTCTGAAGGAGGCCCGCACCGCACGGGTGACCGTGAAGATCGAGAAAGCGGGCGTCCGGTTGTTCGCGGCCGCGCACGTCGCGCTGCGCAACCTCGAGCCTGGATTGCGCGGCACGGCCGATCCGGCGGTCGTGTCGGTTTCGCTTCGCGGCGCCGACTCGCTGCTGGCACGTCTCGGTCCCGAGGCCGTCGTCCCGTACGTCGATGTCACCGGCCTCGGCCGCGGCACGCACGATGTGCCGGTGCTCATCGACCTCAAGGGCACAATCACCGTGGTGGCGCTCAGGCCCGCGCAGGTGCGGGTCACGATTTACTGAAATCCATGTCTGAACGGCTCTTTGGAACCGATGGTGTGCGTGGTGTGGCCGGCGTGTACCCGCTGGATCCACCGACGGTGGCGCGGCTCGGCGCCGCGGTGGTCATGGCCCGTGGCGACCAGCCGCCGCCGCGTATCATCGTCGGCCGCGACACCCGCGAATCGGGGGAGTGGATCGGACGCGAGTTCGCGCTGTGCCTCGCCCGCGAGGGCGCCAAGGTCGTCGTGAACGACGTCGGGGTGAGCCTCGACGGCCAGGGGACCGAGGAGGACCCGGCCGTCCAGGTGTGCAAGGAGATCGAGGCGCTCGGGGGTG
>CAZJTG010000406.1:0-2481 GCA_964548865.1 uncultured Solibacteraceae bacterium | reverse complement strand
TGACGGCCGAAGAGCTGGGCGGAGCCGACGTGCACACGCGGCTGTCGGGCGTCGCCGATTACTTCGCCGAAGACGACGAGCACGCGCTGCAGATCGCGCGGACGATCGTGTCCACGCTCCACACGTTCAAGCAGCTGCCAAAGGATCTCGCGCACGCCGAGCCCCCGAAGTACGACCCCGAGGAGCTCTACGGCGTCGTCAACGTCGATCCGCGGCATCCGTACGACGTCCGCGAAGTGATTGCCCGGCTGGTCGATGGCTCACGGTTCGACGAGTTCAAGCAGCGGTATGCGACCACCGTCGTCACGGGCTTCGCGCGCCTGCACGGGTTCCTCGTGGGCATCGTGGCCAACAACGGCGTGCTGTTCTCGGAGTCCGCGCTCAAGGTGACCCACTTCATCGAGCTGTGCAACCTGCGCGGCATTCCGCTGATCTTTCTCCAGAACATCACGGGCTTCATGGTGGGCCGGCAGTACGAGCGCGGCGGCATCGCGAAGGACGGCGCCAAGATGGTGCACGCCGTCGCCAATTCGGTCGTGCCGAAGTTCACGGTCATTACGGGCGGATCGTTTGGCGCCGGCAACTACGGGATGTGCGGACGCGCCTACGATCCCAGGCTCCTGTGGATGTGGCCCAACGCCCGCATCTCGGTGATGGGCGGCGAGCAGGCGTCGTCCGTCCTCGCCACCGTCAAGCGCGACCAGCTCGCGCGCGACGGTGCGACGTTGTCGGCCGACGAGGAGCGCGCGATTCGCGACCCCATCCTCGACAAGTACGAGCGCGAGGGCTCGCCCTACTACTCCACGGCGCGACTCTGGGACGACGGCATCCTCGATCCCGTGCGGACGCGCGAGGCACTCGGCCTGGGCATCTCGGCCGCGTACAACGCGCCTATCGCCGACGCGCGCTTCGGCATCTTCAGGATGTAACCGGTGAGCGCGATTCTCGTCGACTCCAGCTCCCGACAGGTCACCACTGTCACGCTCAACCGGCCGGACGTTCGCAACGCATTCAACGAGGGCATGATCGCGGAGCTCACGGCATTTGCGGCGTCCGTGCCCGCCGATGGGTCCGTCCGCGCCGTCGTCATCCGCGGCGCCGGACCGGTGTTCTCGGCCGGCGCCGACGTCCAGTGGATGTCGAGGATGCTCGGATATTCGCGCGAGGAGAACCTCGCGGACGCGCAGCGGGCCGCGCAGATGTTCCTGGCGCTCGATCGGCTTCCCGTGCCCGTGATCGGGCGCATCCACGGCGCCGCGCTCGGCGGCGGGTCGGGCCTCGCGGCCATCTGCGACGTCGTCGTGTCGGCAGACGATGCGGTGTTCGGGTTCACCGAAGTCATGCTGGGCATCCTGCCGGCGATGATCTCGCCATATGTGGTTCGAAAGATTGGTTTTTCCGCGGCGCGAGAGCTGTGCCTGAGTGGCGCGCGCTTTTCGGCGGCCCGCGCGAAAGAGATCGGCCTCGTCCACGCCGTCGTGCCGGCCTCCGATCTGGATGCCGGCGTGGACGCCTGCCTGGCGGCGTTCCGCAAGGCCTCGCCGACGGCGGTTGCCGCGACGAAGCGTCTGCTGACCGACGTGCACGGCCGCCGGCCGGCGGACGTGCTGGCCCTGACGATCGACAATCTCGCGAGTCAGCGCGTGTCGCCGGAAGGCCAGGAGGGCTTGCGGGCCTTTCTCGAGAAGCGCCCGGCGTCCTGGATCAAGTCGTCTGATTCATGATCCGGCGTGTGCTCATCGCCAACCGCGGCGAGATTGCCCGCCGCGTCATCCGCACCGCTCGGGCCATGGGCATCGAGACCGTGGCCATCTACTCGGAGGCTGACGCCGACGCGCCGCACGTGCGCGAGGCCGACGCGGCCGAACTCGTCGGCCCCGCGGCGGCCGCCCTGAGTTACCTGAACATCCCGGGCGTCCTCGACGCCGCGCGCCGGTCCGGCGCCGATGCGGTGCATCCCGGCTACGGCTTCCTGTCGGAGCGCGCCGAGTTCGCCGACGCCTGCGCCGCGGCGGGCCTCGCCTTCGTGGGTCCGCCGGCGGCGGTCATTCGCGCCATGGGATCGAAGACGGCCGCGCGCGCCACGATGGCCGCGGCCGGCGTGCCGGTGGTGCCTGGCGAGACGCCCGCCGGGCAAACGGCGGAGGCGATCGCCACCTCGGCGCAGAACGTCGGCCTGCCCGTGCTGCTCAAGGCCTCGGCCGGCGGCGGCGGCAAGGGCATGCGCATCGTTCGTACCGCGGGCGAGCTCCACGAGGCCGTGGCGGCGGCCCGCAGCGAATCGCAGCGCGCGTTCGGCGACGGTACGCTGTACGTCGAGCGGCTCGTCGAACGCGCCCGTCATATCGAAGTCCAGATCTTCGGCGACACGCACGGCAACCTCGTGCACGTGCTCGAACGCGACTGCACGCTTCAGCGGCGCCATGGTATGTGGAGATGTTCGCGCGCGATGCCGATCGCCTGACGGATGGGCGCGAACGG
>CAZJTG010000405.1:0-2492 GCA_964548865.1 uncultured Solibacteraceae bacterium | reverse complement strand
GGCTCAAACCAGGTGCGGCACGTGCCCTCCCAGGCACCTGCAAGCGACTTCAGCAGCTCATCCGACAAGGCCAGCCTCCGGGCACCGGGTCGGTGCCATCTCGATCGATTTCATGACGCCTTGCCCTGTCGAGTCGCCGCACGGGCAATCCCACGAAGCATGCCAGAGAACACCATGCGGTGCAGCGGAAAGACGCCGTACCAGTAGGCCAGGCCGAAGAGCCCGACCGGGTCGAAGAGCGCCGTCTGCCGGATCGTGGCGCCGCCGGGGCGTGGTTCAACCACGAACTCGAGCCACGCCCGGCCGGGCAGCTTCATTTCAGCCGACAGGCGCAGTAACCGGTTGGGTTCATAGGCCTCGACGCGCCAGAAATCGAGCGCGTCGCCGACGAGCAGGTGTTCTCGCGGGGGCCGCCCGCGCCGCACGCCCACGCCACCCACGAGCAGATCGATCAGTCCGCGCACGCGCCATAACCAGGTGTAGGCGTACCACCCGGTGTCGCCACCGATGCGACGGATCGGCGCGAAGGCGATCTCCGGGCTCACGGCGACCTCGCATGATCGCGAGTCGATGAAGCGATTGCGAAATCGCACACCGGCCCAGCTGCGTCCCTCACCGCCCGACGAGAAGGCGTCATGCCAGCGGCTCTCGGCGACTTCGCGGTCCTCGTGACGAACGGCCGCCGCCACCGCCTCGCGCATGCCCATCGGCCGCACGGGGAACACCGCGAGCGCAGACGGATCGCGCACGATGGTCGGGTGCTTGATCGACTGGATGAGCTTGCGGCCGATTCGCGCGTAGATCGGGGTGACCAGACCCAGCCACAGGCTCGACAACCTGGGCGTCAGCAACGGGACGCGAATCATGGCGCGATGGAGCCCGCGTTGGCGGGCGTATTCGCGCATCAGGTCTCCGTACGACACGCGATCGGCGCCCCCGATCTCGAAGACCCGGCTCGCCTGGAGCGGAACGTCCAGCGCCGCCACAAGGTAGGCGAGCAAATCGTAGATCGCAATCGGCTGCGCTTCCACCTCGACCCATCGCGGCGTGATCATCACCGGCAGCCGCTCGACGAGCGCGCGGACCATTTCAAAGGACAGGCTCCCCGATCCGAGCACGATCGACGCTCGGAGCTCCAGCACGGGCACGCCTGACTCGCGAAGTACGTCGCCGACCTCGTGCCGACTTCGCAGATGCGGAGAGAGATCCGCTCCGTGCCCGAGTCCGCCAAGGTAGATGATGCGCTGCACGCCGGCCCGGCGCGCCGCCGATCCAAAATTGCTCGCCGCAACCCGGTCCTGTTCCTCGAAGTCCCGGGTCGAGCCCATCGAGTGGATGAGATAGTAGGCGGTCTCGACGCCGGCAAGCGCGGGCTCCAGCGTCTCGGGCCTGAGGACGTCACCCTCCACGATCTCGGTTGCCGCCGCCACGCGCGATGCGAGCACGTTTTGCCGCCGTCCGAGGCAGCGCACTCGTCGGCCCTGCCCTTCGAGATGGCGCCACAGCCGCCCGCCTACGTAACCGGTCGCGCCGGTGACGAGCACGAGGCCGTTCATGCTGCTCCCGTCAGCGTCGTCGCGGGCATGGGCGCTTCAGGGTCAGCATGCTGCCGGTTGCGCGCCCTCACGAACGGTGCAGGTCACGACTCACCCGTGCATGGCACTGCGGGCACATCCCATGGCTCACACGCGGCGGGACATCACGGGCGAACAGTTGCATCTCGCTCACCACGTCGCGTCACACGATCGGCTTCAGGACCATCCGGCCGTACGCGACGAACGCCATCGTGAGACCCAGCACGGTGCTGAAGATGATGGGCGGGATTTCGTGGTACTGGACGTGCACCCAGATGAACACCAGGCTTTCCATCGCCAGGATGGCGGCGGCGGCGCCCGTGATCATGGGCTTCCAGCGGAACGCCGCCGGGACGATCAGCCCGACCGTGCAGACGAGTTCGACGATGCCGAGGGCCATCCAGGCCTCGCGCGGCAGCGCGCCAAAGGAGGCGACCCCCTCGCTGACACGGTCGAACATGAAGACTTTCATCACGCCCGACGCGCCGTAGAGGAGCGCGGCAAGGATCTGCAGCACCCATAACAGGATGTTCATGGTCACACGTCGAGTTCTTCCGCCTCTTCCGCCCGCTCCATGATGAACTTGAATCGCGCCGATGGATCCTTGCCCATGAGCTCGTTGATGACGCGGTCCGTCAGTATCTGGTCGACAATCTCGACGCGCAGCAGGCGCCGCGTCCGTGGATTGAGCGTCGTCTCCCACAGCACTTTCGGCATCATCTCGCCGAGCCCCTTGAACCGCGTAATGTCGATCTTCCTGGTGCGGGGGGCTGCGTCCCCGCGCGCTCCCTCACGACCGTCGCTCGCGGGGACCCCTTCACTCCGCTCCGCTCCGGCGGGGCGCGCCTTTGGCGCGCCCGCGGTCCCCGCAGCTTTCCTGAGAATCTCGTCCTTGTGCCGGTCGTCGAGCGCCCAGTG
>CAZJTG010000404.1:0-2520 GCA_964548865.1 uncultured Solibacteraceae bacterium | reverse complement strand
GCCTCCACGGCCGGCCGCGCGAGGATGATGCGCGTCACGCGCTTCGCCAGCAGGTATGACACCGCCTGCGCCATCGCCAGATACGTCTTGCCGGTGCCGGCCGGTCCCACGCCGAAGACGATGTCGAACTGGTCGATCGCTTCGAGGTAGCGTCGCTGCGTGACCGACTTGGGCGCGATCTGTCTCCTGCCGGCGGCGCGGCTGGCGCCCTTGCTGAAATAGTCGGTGAGCTCGACGTCCGGCTGCTGCGTGATGAGCTGCGCGGCGGTCTTCACGTCGCCCTTCGCGAACCGGTAGCCGGCGCGCAGGAGTTCGGCCATCTGCGACAGCGTCCTCTCCGCGCGGGCAACGTCATCGGCCGCGCCCTCCACCATGACGTCATGGCCGCTCGTCTTGATCGTGACGTTCAGCGCCGATTCCAGGCTGCGGAGGTTTTCGTCGAACGACCCGAACAACGACTCGATGCCCTCGTCGGGCAGGGTGACGCGGCGGAGGACCGAAGCAGGCATTAACTAGGGGCAGGGTAGCACAGGGATTTGGGGTGCCGGGTGCCTGGAGCCGGGTTCACTCGGACGACCGGGGCCAGAGCCAGGCCGCGCCACGCACACCGCTTGCATCGCCATACTTCGCGGGAAGAAGTACGGTCCGTACCGAGTCCGAGAACACCCACCGTCCCCACATGGCTGGCACGTCGCGGTAGATGTGCGGAAGGCGCGAGAGGCCGCCGCCGACGACCACGACGTCGGGGTCGAGGATGTTGATGACACCCGCGAGCGCGCGAGCGAGCCGCGCGGTCCACCGGTCGAGCACGACGCGCGCGTCCGAATCGCCCGACGCGGCGCGTGAAACCAGATCCTCGGCCCGGACCTCCCGGCCGGTGCGGGCCCGATACGCCTGGGCCAGGCCGGGCCCGGAGAGAAACGTCTCGATGCAGCCGCGGCGTCCGCAGTAACACGACGGGCCGGGGCGCTCGTCGGCTTCGGGCGCAGGGAGCGGATTGTGCCCCCACTCGCCGGCAATCGCGTTCGCGCCGGTCAGCACCTCGCCGCGCACCACGACGCCGCCGCCGGTCCCCGTGCCGAGGATCACGCCAAAGACCACCGCCGCGCCCGCGGCCGCGCCATCGGCGGCCTCCGACACGGCCAGGCAGTTCGCGTCGTTCTGGAGCCGCAGGTCGCGCCCGAGGCGGCGTTCGAGGTCCTCCTTGAACGGCCGGCCGTTGAGCCACGTGGAATTGGCGTTCTTGACGAGGCCGGTGTCCGGGGAAATGGCGCCCGGCATCCCGATGCCGACCGGGCACGTCACACCGGCCGTCCGCTCGCCCTCTTCCACGAGCGCCGCGATGACCTCGATCGTCGAGGAGTAGTCGTCGCGCGGGGTCGGGCGCCGCGACTCCCACACGGTACGGCCGTCGTCTGCGAGAACGATCGCGGCCGTCTTGGTGCCGCCGAGATCGATGCCGAGCCGCATCGTCACTCCCGCGGTTG
This sequence comes from uncultured Solibacteraceae bacterium, assembly GCA_964548865.1. Lineage (GTDB taxonomy): Bacteria > Acidobacteriota > Vicinamibacteria > Vicinamibacterales > SCN-69-37 > DASUGC01. The sequence goes on along the minus strand of CAZJTG010000404.1, from coordinate 1,033 downwards.
TGTCACCGCGATCTTCAGTTCCCTCAGCTGCTTCGGATCCACGTCCGAGGGCGCCCCGGACATGAGGTCCACGGCCTGCGCGGTCTTCGGGAACGCGATGACCTCGCGAATCGAACCTTCGCCGGCCATGAGCGCGACGATGCGGTCGAGGCCGAAGGCGATGCCGCCGTGCGGCGGCGTGCCGTACTCGAGGGCATCGAGGAAGAACCCGAACCTGGCGCGCGCGTCCTCGTCGGTGATGCCGAGGAGGCTGAAGATCCGGCGTTGTACGTCCGCCCGGTGAATACGGATGCTGCCGCCGGCGATTTCCGAGCCGTTGAGCGCGAGATCGTACGCGCGTGCCCGGGCCTCGCCCGGCGAGGAATCCAGCAGCGGAACGTCCTGCGGGCGCGGCGAAGTGAACGGGTGGTGCATCGAATCCCAGCGCCGCTCGTCCGCATTCCACTCGAGCAGCGGGAACTCGGTTACCCAGCAGAACCGGAAGTCCGTCGGCTGGAGCAGGCCCGCGGCCTTCGCGATGTGCAGCCGCATCCGTCCCAGCACGTCGGCCACCTGCCTGGCCTGTCCGGCCATGAAGATCAGCAGGTCGCCGGCGCCTCCGCCAGCCTCTCCGATCGCCTGCTGCAGCCGCTCGGCGCCGAACATCTTCAGGCCGGAGCTCGTGACGCCCGCCTCGCCGAGGCGCGCCCACGTGATCCGGCCGCCCAGTTGAGCCGCCGCCGAGACGAGGTCGTCCAGTTGCTTCCTCGAATAGCCGCCGGCCCCCTTCACGACGAAGCCGCGGATGGCGCGATCCGTCTCCGCGATCTCGCGCATGAACTCCGGCAGGTCACCGGCGAAGATGGACAGCAGGTTCGCGATTTCCATGCCGGGCCGCAGATCCGGCTTGTCGGAGCCGAACCGCAGCATGGCGTCGTCGTACGACATGCGCGGGAACGGCGCGGCCACCGTGTGTCCCGCCGCGGCGAACATCGCCTGAATGGCGCCCTCGACGATCCCGTAGACGAGTTCCTCGGTGGCGAACGACATCTCG
>CAZJTG010000403.1:0-2536 GCA_964548865.1 uncultured Solibacteraceae bacterium | reverse complement strand
GAGGCGTCGCGCGCGCGCCGAATCGGATCGCGGCGATGGTCAGGCCAGCGCGCCGCGCTCCGCCTGAGGCTCGAGCGCGATGCCTCGTCCCGGCCACCACGCTGGCGCCAATCCAGACCCGATGGCGTCAGGCCCGGCGGCGGAAGAAGAGTCTCAGGCCGAGGCCGCTCAGCACGACCAGCAGCCCGAGTCCGATGATGCCGAGCGGCCGATCGACCGACGGCACCCCGGTCCACTGCAGGTAGTGGATGCGGTAGAGCCGGTCGATTCTGTCGGTGTCCCGTCCCCGCTGCGCCAGCGACAGCCGGTTCCACGCGAGAGTCACACGGGCGCCCGTGTCGGTCGTTGCCGTCGTGCCGTCCATCGAAACGATTTGCCCGTAGCGCGCGGGGTTCACCGCAAACGCGTCGTGCATGAGCGCGCGCACGTCGGCTTCTGTCGGACTGGGCCTGACGGCCCGCGTGCGTGCGTCAAGATGCTGCCAGCCCGTGTTCGTGCGGACGAGCAGATGCTCACCGAGGACGGTTTTCAGGACGCGAACTTCCAGCCACGAGGGATCTGGCGCCACGGTGACCGGTTCGCCGAGCGGGTAGGTCTTGACGGGCAGGGACTCGTAGGCGGCGTCCCAACCAGGCTTGATGAAGAAAATGGCGCCCGTCACGGCCCAGCCGACAAGCGGCAGCAGCATGACGAGACCGACGATGCGGTGGGTCGGGCGCGCGCGCACGCCCGCAGTGTACTTGCTACAATCGCTGAAGCACTTAGCGGTTCTGCCTTGTGGGGGCGATTTGGCTTCGACGGGGGCAAGGGATCGCGGGATGCATGCCGAGCTTGCTCATCTCGCTCGTTAAACCGGTGGGCAAAACAACGTAACTGCGAATCCGCAGCTTGCGCTCGCGGCCTAACTAGGTCCGCGACGTTCGTCTCATCCAGCCTGCGGGGTGGGAACGAACGCCATTCAGCAGGATAGCGCTGCCGGACGTCCGGGACGGTGGCGCGAAACTCAACCGGTCTAGCGTGGGGCGCATTCGCCGTTCTTTGTTGCCCCGCGTGAATTATCAAGGACGGCTACGCATGTAGAGTTCTGCGACGACAGGCCTTTCGGACGCGGGTTCGACTCCCGCCGCCTCCACCACTTTTAGGTCGCTGTAATCAAACCGCTTCATGAGTTCACTCAGGTGTCCGTAGGTCGCGAAGACGCGGCCGGCGGCGCGGCCGATCTCCGAGTCCCACCGGCACAACGGCCGCGCGCCGGAGCGCTCGGACCGCACGATCCCGACGTCCGGCGCGACTCCAGAGGAAGGCCGCGGGCCGTTTCGATCCGATTGCGGCCCGAGGCCTTCGCCCGGTAGAGCGCTGCGTCGGCGGTCGAAATCAGGGCGGTGGGGTTCGATCCATACCCCGGAGCGCTGGCAACGCCAACGCTTACGGTCACGCTCAGGACGGCACGACCAGCGGGGATAGGGGTGTCCGCAACGCCCCGGCGCACGCGCTCCGCCACGCCTGCCGCCTCCGCGCTAGAGGCCGGCGCGAGCACGAGGAGGAACTCCTCGCCGCCATAACGCCCAATCGCGTCCGCCTCCCGAATCGCCGCGCGCATGCGCCCCGCGACTGCCTGCAGCACCGCGTCGCCGGCGTCGTGTCCGTAGGTGTCGTTGATCTGTTTGAAGTGATCGATGTCCGCGAGGGCCACGGAGACGGTGTTTCCCATGCGGCCCGCGCGCTGGCATTCACGTCCCAGGTGATCGAGTGTCATGCCACGATTCCACAGTCCGGTCAGTCGATCATGCGTGGCCTCTCGCCGGAGTGTGTCCTGCGCAGCCAGGAGGGTCGCCTGCAGATCGAGGATGCGCGCGCCGGACTGGATCCGTGCCTCGAGTTCGAGGGCGTTGAAGGGCTTGACGAGGAAATCGTCGGCCTCGGCGCTGAGACCGGTCACCAGATCCTCGTGGCCGGTCCTCGCCGTGAGAAGAATGACGTAGACGTACGGGGCATCCGGCACTCTGACGGCCCGGCACACCTCCAGGCCGTCCAGGCCCGGCATCATCCAGTCAAGGATCGCGAGCCGGGGACCCTTAGGGTCCAACAGGGCGTCGCGGGCGCCAGCGCCATCCGACACGGCCACCACGTCGTGACCCAGTCGCAGCAACGTACGCTCGAGCAGCCGGCGCGACACGGGATCGTCGTCGGCGATCAGAATCCTCATACGGCAGTTCCTGCGGTGAGCCGATCCAGGCGCTCGATCAGCCGGGCCACTTCTTCCTCGAGCACGTCGTAGTGGAACCATCCTCGCGTCAGGTCGCCGTCGCGTCCCATGTGCTCGAGCGTCTGCGCCGCGGCGACAGCCGCGTCGGCGCCAAAGTTGCCGATGGCGCCCCGCAACCGATGCGCTACACGCTGGACGCGGTCCGTGTCGCCCGCCTCGAGACCGCAACGGATGTCGGCCATCGTCGTGGTCGCATCCTGCCGAAGCAGATCGACAAGTTCCGTGAACAGTGCGCGGTCGCCGTGTACTCGGGCGAGCACCTCGAGAGCC
>CAZJTG010000402.1:0-2544 GCA_964548865.1 uncultured Solibacteraceae bacterium | reverse complement strand
GGCGTAGAACTGCTGGAGGCTGATGGACAGCAATGACTGCTCTCCGAGATCCCCCGCCTCGAACGCCATCGCCCCGTCGGGTTGCCGGTCGGTGACAAGCTCAATTCGATCCGCAATCCGTCCGCCGCGCATCTGGAACACCTCGACGACGCCGCCGGACGCACCGGCCTTCAGGCCGAAGACGTCGCGATCGCCCTGTGCCGGCGCTTCCATCTTGTTACGCCAGGCCGTCAGCGTCCGAATCGTCCCGATCGCGTCGCGCAGATGCGCCGCCCGCTCGAACTCCTCGCGCTCCGCGGCCCGGCGCATCTCGTCATCGAGTCCGGCGACCAGTTCGTCCTGCCGCCCCTCGATCAGCAGGCGCGCCTGCTCCACCGCGTGGCCGTACTGCTCGAGCGTGCAGATGGAGGCCACGCACGGCGCCACGCACCGCTTGATGTCGTACTCGAGGCAGGGCCGGTCGCGCCGGCCGTCGATGACCTCGTTGCACGACCGGATCCCGAAGAGCCGGTGCGCCAGCGTCATCGTTCGCCGGGCCACCGAGGCGGGCATGAACGGGCCCGCATAGACGTTGCCGTCGCGCGCGACCTGGCGCGCGACGAGGAGCCGCGGCGCGGGTTCGCTCGTGGTGAGCTGCAGGTACGGATACGTCTTGTCGTCGCGCAGGAGGACGTTGAATCGCGGATTCCGCTGCTTGATCAGCCGGTTCTCGAGCGCCAGCGCCTCGACCACCGAATCGGTGACGATGACCTCGAGGCCCGACGCGTCGCGCAGCAGCGCGTCGTGCCGGGGACTCGTACCGGCCGCGCCCAGATAGGACCGGACGCGGTCGCGCAGGACGCGGGCCTTGCCCACGTACAGCGTCTCGCCGGCTTCTCCGAGAAACAGGTACACGCCGGGCTGCTCGGGCAGCCGCGCGATCTGGTTCTTGAGTTCAAGGATCGCCATGGGCTACCATCCGGCTGGTCTTGCGCCCTCGCGGGCCGGGACTCCCACTCCTGTGACTTTTACCGGCACCATCGGCAAGATCGTCCACTTCCCGCTCCGCCTGATCATCAGCGCGTCGGTCGCGCTCCGGATCCATCCGAATGTTCTCACGTTCGTCGGAGTCCTGATCAGCATCGCCGCGGGCTGGGCGCTCGCGGAGGGCCGTTTCATCCTGGCTGGCGTGATCATGGTGTCGGCCAGCGTCTTCGATTTCATTGACGGCAAGGTCGCGCAGGAGACCGGCCAGGCATCGCTCTTCGGCGGCTTCTGGGACTCGGTCATCGACCGCTTCTCCGATCTCGCCCTCTCGGTCGGTCTGATCGTCCTGTACGCGTCGCTCGGCCGCGTGGACTACGTGCTCATCACGTCCATCACGATGGTCTTCGCGACGATGACGAGCTACACGCGCGCGCGCGCGGAGTCGCTCATCAAGAAGTGCAAGGTCGGCTTCATGGAGCGGCCCGAGCGCATCGTGCTGTTCATGATCGGTGCGTTCACCAACCGCATGGCCGCCGTGATGTGGGTGATCGGCGTTCTGTCGGTCGTGACGGTGATCAATCGCATCCAGTACACGTACCTCGAGCTCAACAACCGGCCGCAGCCCCGCCGTGACGGCGCCAGCCGCATCCTCGTCAAGTACTTCTACTGGACCGAGGAACGGACCACCGTGCCCTACGACCTCTGGGTCATCGCGATCCTCGCGTTTGTCTGGCTGACGCCCCCCGACTGGCTCGGCGACCCCATGGCGCAGGGCGGGATGGGATTCCTGCAGTGGGTGATGTCGAAGTTCTGAAGCTGATCTTCACCTCAGACGCACACGGAGAACACCAAGACAGAGGGAGATCACCAAGGTTTGGATGGTTGGAGATTCTCCAATCGTCCACTGCCGGACGGCCTCGTTCTCAACGATTCCTGGCTGGTGCCGAGTTTGCACACTGGCGTTTCGATGGCAGTCTCGGCCCAGGAAACGGCTCACCGCGTACGAAGGCCCGCCTTCGCTACGAGGAACAGGTTGCGGTTTCCATTACCTATGACGGCGACCCGCTGCCGGCGGCGTTCCGCGCCGACTTCATCGTCGAGGGCGCGGTCATCGTGGAAATCAAGAGCATCGAGAACATCCTGCCGATCCACCACCGACAGGTCCTGACCTACATGAGGCTCTCGGGTATCAGGAAGGGCCTGCTGCTCAACTTCAACGTCTCGATGCTCAAGGAGGGCGTGAAGAGCTTCGCCATGTGACGCAAGTCGCGAAAACTTGGTGATCTCCCCTGGCCTTGGCGGTCTTGGTGTGTGTCTGAAGCGGTCTGAGGCGCTCAGCTCCCCAGATCCGGGTCCCAGCAATGCCTGCACCGCGCCTCGTACGTCCCCGTCGCGCCGACGAGCACGCGCTCCTTTGACGCGACGAGCCGCTGCGTGTGGTTCGCCGGGCCGCCGCAGACCATGCAGATGGCGAGCGTCTTCGTGATGTATTCCGCGATCGCGAGCAGGTGCGGAATCGGCTCGAACGGCTTGCCGAGGTAATCCTGATCGAGCCCGGCGACGATCACGCGCTTGCCG
>CAZJTG010000401.1:0-2545 GCA_964548865.1 uncultured Solibacteraceae bacterium | reverse complement strand
GCGAGGCCTGTCGTTGCTGGACCTCGTGCAGGAAGGCAACCTCGGCCTCATGAAGGGCGTTGACCGTTTCCAGTACCGGCGCGGCTTCAAGTTCTCGACCTACGCGACGTGGTGGATTCGTCAGTCGATCACCCGCGCGGTGGCCGACACCGCCAGGACGATCAGGCTGCCCGTTCACGTGACCGAGTCACTGAACCGGCTGAACCGGGAACGTCGGGCGCTCGCCCACGAACTGGGTCGATCGCCACGCCCGGACGAACTGGCCGCCAAGCTGCAGTGGCCCGTGTCGCGTGTGCAGTTGTTCCTGGAGGCCGCGCGCCAGCCGCAGTCCCTCGACGCGCCCGTGGGCGAGAACGAGGACACCGAGCTCGGCGACTTGCTCGCGCATCCCGAGACATCGTCGCCCGAGCAGGCCGTGATGGCGGGTGAGACCGTCCGCCAGATCGAGCGGGCCATGGCGGGATTGAATGATCGCGAGCGCGAAGTGCTGCGCCTCCGTTACGGCGTCGGTACGGATCGCGAACACACGCTCGAGGAAATCGGACGGCACTTGTCGCTCACGCGCGAGCGGGTGCGTCAGATTGAAGCCAGGGCACTCGCGAAGATGCGCGCCGCCGCGGCGTAGGCTCTCCGCGGCACCCGGCACCCGGCACCCGGCACCCGGCACCCGGCACTACTGTGTCCGTTTCTGCCTGTTGCGGCGGATGGTGCGCCATAGGCCCCAGGTGCCGATCAGGGCCAGCGCGACACCGGCCGAGACCAGCGCGCCGCCCGGGGCCTGCACCTTCTGGCCGCCCAGAGCCAGCAGATAGAACCTCGGAAGCCGGCCGATGACGACCGCGGCGATGAACCGTGCCAGCGGATACTCGCGCGCAATCGCCAGGATCTTCACGGGATAGAAGGGCACCGGCAGTAGCGCCGACGCCAGAATCAGCAGGAACGGCGCGCGCGCAAAGAACCGCTGCGCCGTGTGGTAGCCGCGCGAGTCGTCGAGCTCGGTCTTGATGAGCCGGTGATTGACGAACCAGCCAATCAGGGCGTAATCGAGAATCGCCGCGACGACGCAGCCGCTCGTGCCGGCGATGGCGACCCACACGGGCGGCGTGACCTTGGCGGCGGCGAGCAGCGCGGGTTCGTTGGCCAGCACCGAGATCAGCAGGTGCGCGGGAATGGCGTAGAGGAAGTACCCGACCGCCGGGCGGAACGCCGCCCATCCAAACCCGAGTACAGCGGCGCCAGCCAGCGCGACCGCGGTTGTCCCGATCGCGAGCCGGCGATAGCCGCGCCGAGACGAGCCGCCGGTCGTGCCAATCGTCGCGATCGAATCGGTCACGAGCGGGTCTAAAGAATCGAGACGAGACCGGCGTGCGGATTCGTCAACGCCAGGTAGAAGCCGGCCAGCACGAAGATCCAGATCGCCGCATAAAGGGCGATGAAGGGCTGCCGGCGCCGCAGCATGTCCGGATAGAGAATCGGCTTGCCCGCGAACTTGCCGCGCGGTTTCGACGGGAAGAAGAACGTCTTGTACGTCTCGAGCGTGAAGATCGTGAAGCCGAGGCCGGCCATCATGACGACGAGAATGCTGAAGTTGAAGTGCGCGAGCAGCAGGCCCCAGAACCCGGACCAGAGCGGACTGCGGACGAACTTGAGCGGCTGGAACCCCTCCACCGGCGCGTCTTTCCACGCGCCAAGGAAGGCCGAAATCCACCCGCTGATGGTCGCGATGGCGAAGACCGTCCACTTCTGATCCTGCAGATTCAGGCTGGGAGCGCCGTAGTGCACGAGCAGGAAGGTGCCGCAGACCGCGGTGGTCATGATCGCGCCGATGATGAGCCGGCGCGACTGGCTCTGCACGACGTTGCCGAACACCGCGAACTGCATCGGGATGAAGTACTTGCTCTGGTCCTCGTTCCGCAGGAACGTCTTCCAGAGTTCGACCGCGCCGCGTTCCAGCACGTAGACCACGCCGAAGAACGACACGATCGAGGCTGCCGAATCGAGCGCCGGCCGGGCGATCAGGCACGCGATGAGGCCCATCACGACCCCGACGATGGGGCTGCGGAAGAAGCGCGGCCAGAAGAACCCCTCGTGGATGGAGTCCTTGTACATGCCCCACGTGGCGGTATGCAGGCCGGCAAGCATGCCGATTCCCGCGGCGGTCAGAAGTACGGATGCGTTCATGATCCTCAGTGCTGGTCGATGGATGCGTAAGCCTGCTCGACGAGGCGCAGATCACGTTCGGCGAGCGCCAGCGTATAGGCCGGAGGACGATTGTGACGGATCGCCTCAAAAAAGTCAGCCAGCATCGCCCGATAGCCCACCAGGTCGAAGAGCCCCGGAAAGGCCAGACGCTTCCGGTGCCCGGTCTGCACCGCGGCGATGCCGTTCGTCTCGAACCGCAGGGCGCCGGCGGTGCCGTAACAGGCCGACCATCGCACGCCGTTCACGAGGCCGGCAATCTCCCAGGAGTAGTTGAGCGTGGCGACGGGCCCTTCGGCAAATTCCATCGTGACCGACGTGCTGCGGTCGAGTCCGCCACCCGATC
>CAZJTG010000400.1:0-2585 GCA_964548865.1 uncultured Solibacteraceae bacterium | reverse complement strand
GCCCATCCACAGACAGAGCACGACGTTCAGCGTGCGCTTCGGCCCCAGGCGATCGGTGAGCCGGCCCCACACGAGTCCCGCCAGCACCGCGATACCAATCGCCACCATCATCACGTTGTTACGGAGGTCCGCGGCTTGAGGCCTGGTGAGTCCCGCGGCGGCGGCGACGTGCACGACATAGAGCGCCATGAAGCCGATCGTCGTGTTGATCGCGTCCGTGTAGAACACGCGGCCGACGAGGAAGCGCGTCAGCCCCGGATAGCGACGGCCGGACTTGAAGGTCTTGATCGTCTCCCGGGCCGACGAACGAATCGCGCTCCACTGGTACACCGGCCGAGGACTGGGATTGCCGCGTTCGCGCACGAAGATGAAACACGGAATGGACAGCGCGATAAAGCCGGCGCCGAGCCAGACGAACAGCGGCCAGTACTCCGCGGGCGTGGTGAAGTTCGACTCGCCCATGAGCTGTCCGATGCCCACCGCCACGAACGATCCGATGTAGCCGACGCCGACGCCGATGCCGCTGACGCGACCGCGATTCGCCTCCGTCGTGACGTCGGCGAGCAACGAGTCATAGAACTGAATGCCCGCCTGGTACGCGGCGTTCGAGAAGATGAAGAGCACCGCCGACATCAGGAACGACCCGCGTCCGATGAACACGCTCGCCGCCACGCACAGGAACGTCGTCCAGACGAGGAACGGCATGCGGCGGCGCGCGCGGTCGGTCATCGCGCCGAGCGTCGGCGACAGGACGAAGATAATCGCGTAGGAGATGCCCTGAATCAGGCCGAAGACGCGCCCGACGCGTTCGGGGCCCACTTCATGTTCCACGAAGTTCGGAAAGAAGAGCGACACGACGCCCATCGAATAGATCGTGTTGGCCAGGTCGTAGACGACCCACGAACCCACCGACAGGCGGGAGATCCGGCGCGCTCCCGCAGGCGCATCAAGTGTCATCGGGCGGCGCCTACACTATCATCGGGGCGGCGGATCAATGCGGGTTGTCCTCGTTCATCACGCGGATGCCGTCGGTCCGGACGTGGATCCTCAGCGCCCGTTGTCTTCCGTTGGCCGCCTGCAGGCCGGGGAACTCGCCGATGCCGTCGCCGAATCAGGATTCCGGCCGGCGGCGATCTGGCACAGCGGCAAGCTGCGGTCGAAGGAGACGGCCCAGGCGTTTCTTCGAGTCGCCGCGCCGTTCGCGGACTTCAGGATGATCCGCGGCCTTCGGCCGGACGATCCGCCCGAGTGGCTGCATGGCGATCTGGCGTCGGAGTCCCGCGACGTCCTGCTTGTCGGGCACATGCCGCACATCGCCCGGCTGGCGAACCTGCTCGCGCCAGGAGCGGCGGCGATCCCGCTTCACGGAATGGTGGGATTGGAGCGCGTCGAGGACGGCCGGTGGCGGGTGTTCAGCGGACCTCGAGCTCCCGCTCGATCGTGATCGTCACGTCCGCCGTGAGCCGCACCGCGAGCGGCGCGCCACCCTGAATCATGGCCTCGTTGCGACCGCCGGACGCGACCACCGCCGTGCCGCCCGCGGCGCCGGCCGTTGATCCGATCACCGCGCCGCGCTTGCCACCGAGGAGACCGCCAATGATCGCGCCGGCCACCGCGGCCGATCCAATCTTTGAGCCGGCTTCTTTCGCCGGTGGATCCCCGTCGCGCACGATCGCGTCCGTCTGAACCGGCACGCGCAAGCCGTCCGCAAGCACGAGCGTGTTGAACTGAATCGCGAGCCTCGCCCGTTCCCGGAACTTGCCGCCGCGTTCCACCGACGTCACCACGCCCTCGAGCCTGGTGCCGGCCGCGATGGCCGTGCGGCCGTCTACCGAGACGTCGCGCGTCACCTTGGCCGTCACTCGATCCTCGACCCGGGCGGTCTCGGACGAGATGTGCTGATCGATCCTGATGCCAACGACCGAGTCGGCCTTGACGGTCACTTCCTCGAACCGTGGCTTCGCGGGTTCCTGCACCGCAACGGGCGGCTGCCCGCCGGCGATGACGGACGCCGCTGTCGGCGGAGGCTCAACGTTCACTACTGGCGGCAGGGAAGCGGACGCCGGCGGTGCGCTGATCGGATCTGTCGCGGGCGCCGGCACCGCAGATCGCACCGGCGGATCGGGCACAGCAACCGCTGGCGGCGCCGGCCGATGGCCGGCTGATGGAGCCTCGGTCGTGACACGGCGCGACGGGGCCGGCTCGGCAGCTGCGGCTGGCGCCGGTTCCGAGACTCGTGACGCGGGCGCGCCCGACTCGAAGTCCCGGATGACGGGGATGGGCGTCTGATTCGCGCGGAACGCCAGGAACGTCCCGGCCCCCACGGACACCGCCGACACCGTTCCGACCGTCAGGATTAATGCCGTCTTGCTCATCGCCACAGCCTCTTTGCCAGCAAGGCCCATGCCGTACCGTCGGACTGTATACCGTCGGGGAACTGGCGCAAAAGGAGGAGTTGGACTGGTTACGACAGGTGACGACTGGTCACGACGGGTGACGACGGGTGACGACAGGTGACGACGGGTGACGACGGGTGACGGCAGGTGGGGACCGGTCGTCACCAATCGTCACCCGTCGTTACCTGA
>CAZJTG010000399.1:0-2609 GCA_964548865.1 uncultured Solibacteraceae bacterium | reverse complement strand
AGCTCACGCTCGTCCACACCTATGAAGACCTGTGGTGTGAAATAGGTCTTCGCGCCCGCCTCGGTCTCGAAGGTCACGATGAACGGCTGAAAGCGAGCCAGCGTCTCCACCGCGGCGCGGAAGAGCGCGAGACGCCCGAGCGTCGCTTCGTGCCGATCGCGTTTCCGGACGAAGTTCGCGTACATCCCCACCGAGCTGGTGTTGAGGAAGACGCGTCCATTCACGCTCCCCACGTCCACCTCGACCACTCGGCCGGACGTCGCTACTTCGCACGACGCCTTGAGCTCCATGTGCAGCCCCAGGTCCTTGGCGAAGTGGTTGTACGTGCCCGCAGGGACGACCGCCAGCTCGACCTGCGTTCCCGCGACGATCTCGGCGGCCGACGAAAGCGTTCCGTCCCCACCGGCGACGGCGATGCGATTCAATCCGCGCGCGACGGCGTCCCTGATCCCGTTCGTCAGCTCGTCGCCATCGGCGACGCGGACGTCGAAGCAGCCCGCTTCCCGCAGCGCCTTCTCGGCGGCGTTCGCCTGCTTTGCGCTCTTGTTGAGGAATGCCGGAATCACGCAACGGACTCAGGCACACCTTGGGCCAAAAAAAGAGCCGCGACTTTCGCCGCGGCTCCCGTCGTTACCCTGCCGGTATCAGGTCGCCCAGAACCCGCAAAGGGCGCGACCGTCGGGGCTCTCGCGCAGCTTCTCGAACGCCCGCTCCCGTATCTGCCGGATACGCTCGCGGGTCACGCCCATGAGCGCGCCGATCTTCTCGAGCGTCATCGCCTCGCTGCCTTCCTCGAGGCCGTAGTACAGGTAGAGAATCTTGCGCTCGCGCGGCGACAGGTACTTCCGGAACACGCGGTCGATGAACTCGCGCATCAGGTTGTAGTCGGTGCGCTCCTCGATGTCGGCGCCCTGTTGGTCGGTGCCGGCGAAACGCTCACCCAGCGTCGAAGCTTCGCGGTCGGAGCGGTCGATCGGGGCGTCCAGCGACACTTCCGTCGCGGACATCTGTTTGGCGGCGCGAACCTGCTCGGGCGCTTCCTCGAGCAGCCGACTGACTTCGTTCTCGGTGGGGTCTCTCTTGAGCACCTGCGCCAGGATCGTCTCGGCGCGGGCCAGGCGAATCAGCTGCGAGTTCTGGTTCAGCGGGATGCGCACGGAGCGCGTCTGCTCGGCCAGCGCCTTCAGTACCGCCTGGCGATCACACCACACTGCGTAGGAGATGAACTTCACTCCCTGGTCCGGGTCGAATTTGCGGACCGCCTTCAGGAGTCCCTCGTTCCCGATCGCCACCAGCTCGGAGAGATCGAGACCGTGGCCCTGGTACTTCTTCACGTACGAGATGACGAATCGGAGGTTCGCCGTCACCAGCCGCTCGGCGGCTTTCTCATCGCCCTTCTGTGCTCTTCGGGCGAGGCGTCGCTCTTCGGCGGGATCGTCGATGAGCGGCAGTTTCTGGATTTCCTGCAGGTATTGATCGAACGCGGAAGAGGGAGACGAACGGAAGTACCCTCTGGTGGACCGGGTAGCGGTCGCTTGCTCCATACACGCCCTCAGACCTCTCGGTCTAGCGAAGAAACGAGTGGGAACTCGTGAAACAGGCGGATCAAAAACGGGAGGGAGCTGCTCACACCCTTCGCTCTGCGCCGAGCGGGGGGACGCGCAGGATAATGTCGGTTAGCTGGGCGGTCAACGCCTTGAAAAAGGCCTATTAACCCTGCGAAATGGCAGTTAATAGGCTAAGTCGTGGCCCTGCAGAGCGTTGCAGGTTACTCAGGAGGTGCCCGGCGGATCCTTCATCTTCGTCCGGCCAGTGGCCGTGACGATGCCGATTCCGAGTGCGACGATGACGCCGACCACGATCCACACCGTTGGTACGTCAACCAGGTGCGCCGCGACTGCGAGGCCCACGATGATGATGACGAAGCCGACGACGTATGTAGCGAATGAAGACATAGCGGACCCACCCTCGGGCAAAGTTGGGGCCAGCTAGGGTCGGCTGACCCCCGCCTGTGCGACGCCCGGGTCCTTGGGCACCAGTACCGCGACACCTTTGCGCCTGCCGAAGATTCGGGCTTCGCGGCAGGTTGGCATCCAGACGTCGATGATGTTGCCCTTGATGAGCCGCCCGGTGTCGTCGATGAGGAAGCGGCCGAGGTAGCGGCGTCCGTCGTACAGCTCGACGTAGCGCGCCAATGGAAAGAGGCGCGGGTCAGCCGCGACGATGCCGGCGCGAACATAGCGGCCTCGTCGCGTGGTCGTGCGGGTCAGGCAGTACGCCGTCATCTCCACCGGAACCGGCTCCCCATACGCGGGGGGCGCGTACGAAGCGAGGTACCACTGCGACGACGCGCCCTGCACGACGGCGCCCGGCAACAGTAGCGGACTCTGCACCACGACCGGCGGCATTTCGATCGGCGCGACGGGCGAATCCGTGCACGCCAAGGCTGTCATCCCGAGCAACGCGAGGGATCTGCACTTCACGACGTCAGCGCCTCGTGGACGACCTTTTCGTCCACAGGAATCGCCCAGCCGCGATCCGCGCCGGCCATCGCGCCGATCTTCGACGGCAGCGCGAACTCCACCTGGCCGCCGCGCGACTTCTTGTCC
>CAZJTG010000398.1:0-2616 GCA_964548865.1 uncultured Solibacteraceae bacterium | reverse complement strand
CATCATGTGGAAGCCCGAGGAGGTGAAGCCGGCATCCATATCGGACGCGAGCGCCGTCATCAGACTCCAGGATCCGTCGTCGTCCATCGGCGGCAGGGGCGCGACATCCGTCACGGCGGAGGTCGCGGACGGCTGTGCCGGATCCGGAACCAGACCGTTCCTGACGACGACGCCGAGGGCGACAGCGACCACAAGTGTTGCCACCGCGAACACGGGCTTCCAGTGCAGCACCCGCCAGCTCCAGCCGCCGGCCGATTCGCGCGACGTCGCGTCTTTCACGCGCGCGCTGAAATGATCCCAGAACAGCGGCGACGGCTCCTGCGCCTCGAGCTCGGCAGCGGCGGTCATCACCGCGCGCATCTCCTCGAGTTCGCTGCGGCAGGCTTCGCACGCCGAGAGGTGGTCGGCGGCGCGCGACGGAGCCGCGCCCTCGAGCACATCGACAAATTCTTCAGGCGACAGGTGCTTCATCATGACGACTTCAACATGCGCCTCAGGTTCCCCAGGGCGTGAAAGAAATTGGCCTTGACCGCGCCGACCGTGCTTCCGAGCGCCGTCGCAATCTCCGCGTGCGAGCAATCCTGATAGACCCGCATGACCAGCGTGGCCTTCTGCTTGGGCGGCAGTTGCTCGATCGCCGCCTGGAGCGCCGCAGCCCGCTCCCCGCGCAGCAGTTCGTGCAGGGGGTCGGCCGTGCGCGTATCGACGTGCGCCGCTTCGTCGAGCGACGCCGGTTCCGGGCGCTTCGCGGCGACGCGATTCAGGCACACGTTCACCGCGATGCGATACAGCCAGGTCGCGAGCGACGCGTCGCCCTTGAAGCGGCCCAGCCCCCTGAACGCGCGCACGAACACGTCCTGCGCGAGGTCCGAGGCGTCCTCGTGGTTGTGCACGAACCGCATGCACAGCCGGTAGACCGGCCGGCGGTGCCGGACGACGATGGCGTCGAATGCCGCGGCGCGTCCAGCCTGAAACGCCCGCACCAGCGCGGCATCATCGAGCGCCGACACGTCATCGGACAACCCGGTCTCCACGCGGCCCGTCGGCGCTTTCATCTCCTCCGCCGGCCGGCTCGACGCTGGCCAGCTGCCCGCTGAAATCGCGCCCGCCAGGCTACGCATGGTCGCTGGTCCCCGCCACCACTCACCTGCCCAATTAGACCCGGCCCAGGCACGTTCCGTTACACCCGATCTTCGCCGGTCCGGCGCATTTCCGCCCGGGTCGGGAGCGCGGCAGTGGCACCGTAATCGCGGCAGGTCATGGCCGCCACACGCGTCGCAAACCTCATTATTTCAACGAGATCCCGCGAGCCCCCGGCAGAGCCGAGCCAGGCGGCGGCGAAGCCCGCCCGAAACGCATCGCCGGCCCCCGTGGAATCGACGACGCGGACAGGCTCGGCCGGTGTCTCGACGACTTGCCCCTCCGCCACCGCCGTGGCGCCGTTCTCGCCGTCGGTCGCAACGAGGACCTCTGCACCGCATCGACGTGCCAGGTGTCGCAGGCCGGCGGTGAGGCCAGCTTCGCCGGTCGCCGCTCGAACGAACGCCGCCGGAACGATGACGATGTCGATCAGCTCGAGCAAGCCCTGGGCCTCTGGCGTCGCATCGTCCAGATCGCACATCGTCGGAACGCGCGCCGCTCGTGCGGCGTCGGCCGCGCGGCGCGCCAGCCGCAGGTCCGAGCCGTCCACGAGCACCATCCGTGCGTTCGTGAAGACTTCATTGGCGAACTCCCGATCGTCGGCGTCGAGTCGGGCGTCACGGGAACTCAACACCGATCGGTGTCCGGCCGTATCGACCAGAATCACGGCGCTTCGCGTCGCAACGCCGGCCCTCGTGACCAGCCGTGCGACCACGTTCTCGCGCTTCAGGCACTCGCGAACGCTCTCGCCCCCGGCGTCATCACCAACGACGCCGACATAGCAGGCCCTGAGCCCGAGCCGCGCGCAGCCAACCGCTGCCGAGGCGGCCTGCCCGCCCGGAAGTACCCGGCTCTCGAGGAGAGGCTGCTTGCTGTCTGGCGCGGGAAATGACTGGGAAACGCAGAGAAGATCGACGCTGTTCTCCCCGGCGGTGACGACGTCAAACATCGGCCTGGTCTGGCTAGCTTAACCGCCGGGGGTGGTCCCGCCCGGCCGTGTGGATTGATTTTCGCCTTTTCTTTGCGTATATTCGCCGCGTGTTCGTCTGAGGCACACAAGGGGAGCGACCGTGCAACCACTAACCAAGCGTCAGCGCGAGATTCTGGACTACCTCCAGGAGTTCATCCAGCAGCACGGGTACGCCCCGAGCCTCGAGGAAATCGGCCGTCGCTTCAGCCTGTCGTCACTCGCCACGGTCCACAAGCATCTGACCAACCTCGAGGAGAAGGGGTTCATCCGTCGCTCCTGGAACCGGAGCCGGAGCGTCGAACTTCTCTCCGCGCGGACCGGCCAGCGCGCGGTTGAACTCCCGATGCTCGGCTACGTTGCCGCCGGAGCACCGATCGAGGCCATTACGACGGCCGAAACGATCGCCGTGCCGGAGGACCTGACCGGCAAGCGCGACAGCTACGTGCTCAGGGTCAAGGGCGACTCCATGATCGATGAACAGATTCGCGACGGCGACTTCGTCATCG
>CAZJTG010000397.1:0-2624 GCA_964548865.1 uncultured Solibacteraceae bacterium | reverse complement strand
GCGGCGAGCAGCGCTCGGGCGCGCGCAAGCGTCTGGCCGCCGATGCGCGCCTCGCGCCAGTCCTCCAGGATGTGATCGTTCAACTCCTCGAGCGAATCTGCATAGGTCGAGAAGTCAAACTCGAGGGCCTCCTCGATGCCGAACAGGCCCAGCGCGACGGCCTCCGCAATGGCGTCGGTCGCCGCCTGGTGGCGCGCGGTGGCGCCGCCAGGATCAATCGGGCCGGCGACGATGTCGCCGACGATGATCGTCGCCGTAACGGCAGTGGGATGAACATCCACGACGAAGCCGCGCGGCGTGATCCACTCGCGAACCTGCTTCAGGGCATCGACCATGCCCTCCTGTTCGATTCATCACAAGGACCAGGCGAAGATCGCGACGTCGATCGAGCGGGCTGGCATGACCAAGTCGTGCACGCCGATCGCCCGCGCATCGATCGCGGGAAACTCATCGCGAAGCGATGCGATGGCATCGGCATCGGGATCGATGGCCACGACCGAAGCGGCCCGCTGCCAGTACTTGCGGGTGAGGCGGCCGTCGCCGCAACCGATTTCGAGCACGCGGAGGCCCGCAAAATCCGGTACCATGCGCGCCAGCGCCGCGGTTTCGAATCCTTCGGGATCGTCGAGGAGTGCCATGAGGCTGACGAGAATGCTATCGCAACTTATCGTGGCGGCCGCCATGCTGATGGCGCCCGTCTCGGCGCAACATCCCGCCGATCCGCTGGGCGCGATCGCGCCGCTCGTGGGCCGGTGGGCCGGCACGTCGGAGGGACAGGCAGGCGCGGGCACCCAGGAGCGGACGTATGAGCGCGTGCTCGGCGGCCGGGCGATTCGCGGCACCAATCGCGCGGTGTATCCGCCACAGGAGAAGAACCCGAAAGGCGAAACGCACGAGGACGAGGGCTTCTTCACGTTCGATCGGGCGCGCAAGCTGATCGTGTTCCGTCAGTTCCACAGCGAGGGTTTCGTCAACACCTACGCGCAGGACGTCGACGCGAAGGCGGGCACCGTCTCGTTCACCACCGAGGCCATCGAGAACATTCCGCCGGGCTGGCGGGCGCGTGAGACCTACATTTTTCACGGCCCGGACGAGGTCGAGGAAGTGTTCGAGCTTTCCGAGGCCGGAAAGCCCTTCACGCTGTACTCACGAGCCAGGCTGAAACGCGTCAAGTAGCGTAGACTGCAGCGCATGATGACTCGACGACACGTGCTCGAAATCGCAGGTGTGGGTGTGGTGGGCCTGCTCGCCTTCCACGGAACCTCGATCGCCGCGCAGGAGGCGAAGACGGCCGTTGTGACGCTGACCATCGAAGGCATGACCTGAGAGGGCTGCATCGAGCCGGTGCGGTCTGCACTGCTCTCCGTGAAAGGCGTGACACGTGCCCGGGTGAGCCTCGAGGGGCACGAGGCGATCGTGAACTACAACCCCGAGGAGGCGAAGATCGAAGACATGATCAAGGCCGTCAGCGAGGCGATAGGCCCAGTCGGCCAGCAGTACTCGGCGACGGTCAAGAAGGAGAAACCGGCCGCCAGTTGAGGATCACCCGCAACTCTGCCGGAGCGATCGTCGAGCCGCTGGTGATCATCAGAAACCTTGCCGTACCGCGGATGACGTCGTAGCCGGCGGCGTCAGCACTGCCGGGCTCGGCCGTGCCTTCGAACACGACGCGTGGTGCATTGCCGCCGAGCGACGCCTCGAGCAGCCGCGCGCCTGTGCGAAAGTAAACCGCTCCTCCGTCCGGACGCCAGACTGGCTCGGTCCCTCCCGACACGGACAGTCGCCGAACGCTTCCGGGGCTGTTCAGGCCGCGGACATAGACCTCCGCCTGCCCCGATTCATTCGAGACGTATGCGATCCATCGGCCGTCTGGAGAGAAACGCGGGGCGCTCTCGTCGGACGGGCCGTTGACGAAAACCGTTCGCTCGCCCGTGCGGCGCAGCAGCCAGATGTCGCGTCCCGAGGTTGGATGTTGCTCCATGAACGCGAGCAGTTGACCATCTGGCGACCACGAGCCGGGCAGCTGCAGGGCATCGTTGGTCGTCAGTCGTTCGACCGGGCCGTCTCCGTTGGCCGGCGCCGTGAACAGATTGAGCGCGCCATTACGGTTCGACGCGAAGGTCACCTTCTGGCCATCGGCAGACCAGATCGGCGCGCGGTTCGTGGCATCGAACGTCAATTGCGTCAGCGTGCCCGCGGCGAGATCGTAGGACCACACGTGCTCGGCATTGTCGGCAACACCGAGCAGCACTCTGCGGCCGTCCGGCGAGAGTCGCGGCGTGACATACGCGTGCGGCGGCGCTGCGAGCGGCGTCTGCGAGCCCCCGTCAACGACCATCAACCGCCGCGCGGAAGCGGGAATGCTGGGATGGAAGACTGCCGCACCCGTATGGGCGATCGCGTACTCCGCCGCGCCGTCGACGGACGTCGCAACGCCTTCGAGCGCGCGCGCCGGCGTCCCGCTCAAGGTCAGGTTGCGCGGGTCGAAGGCGCTGATCCAAATCGCGCCGTCATGGGCGTATGTCAAGTGCCCGGACGCGAGGTAGCGCGGGTTCGTGCCTCCCTTCAGGATCGTCGTGCGCGCGCCGCTCGTGAGTGACTGCGCGACAATCTCCGCTTCGTCC
>CAZJTG010000396.1:2194-2629 GCA_964548865.1 uncultured Solibacteraceae bacterium | reverse complement strand
GTCGTGCACGGCGATCTCTCGGAATTCAACATCCTGATCGGCGCCGACGGGCCCGTGATCATCGACCTGCCGCAGGCCGTGGATGCGGCGGGCAACAACCACGCGCCGCGCATGCTCGTTCGCGACGTGGACAACCTCAAGCGCTACTTCGGGCAGTTCGCCCCGGAGCTCCTCGTCACCGACTACGGCAAGGAGATCTGGTCGCTCTACGAGGCGGGCAAGCTCCACCCGGGCGTCGCGCTCACCGGCAAGTTCGCGCGCGACGAGCGCACCGCCGACCTCGACGCGGTGATGCGCGAGATCGACGACGCCAGGCTGGAGGAGCAGGCGCGGCTGCTGAGGATGCAGGAAGCCGGATAGGGTCCCGGTCCGTCGAACGCTAGCCCAGCCGGCTCGCCATCGTCTCGACGGCGTGCTTCGTTTCGTCGAAGCCGA
>CAZJTG010000396.1:0-2184 GCA_964548865.1 uncultured Solibacteraceae bacterium | reverse complement strand
GAGGCAGGCGTCGGTGATGCTCTGTCCGTACGTGAGCGCGCCGGCGTCCGTTTCCTGCCGGCCGCCGACGAGGTGGCTCTCGATCATCACCGCCTTGAGGGCCTTCCGGCCGTCCATTCGCTGCGCGACCACATCCTCGAGGACCGCGATCTGGCGATGCGGGTCCTTTCGACTGTTGCCATGGCTGCAGTCGACCATGACGATTTCCGGGAGGCCCGCGGCGCGAAGCAGCGCCGCGGCCGCCTCGACGGCCTCGCGGCCGTGGTTGGGCCCGCTGGCCGTGCCGCCGCGAAGGATGAGGTGGCAGGAAGGGTTTCCCGTCGTCTCGAAGATGGCGGGCGCACCCTCCTTGGTGAGCGAGGGAAACAGGTGCCGCTCGCGCGCCGCCTGGATCGCCTCCACCGCCACCTGCACGTTGCCGTCCGTGCGGTTCTTGAAGCCCACGGGCATGGAAAGCCCCGAGGCCAATTCGCGGTGAATCTGGCTCTCGACGGTGCGCGCGCCGATCGCGCCCCAGCTCACGAGGTCCGCGTAGAACTGCCCGAAGGTGGTATCGAGGAACTCCGTGCCCGCCGGCATGCCGAGGTCGGCCAGGTCCGCGAGCAGGCGGCGTGCGAGGCGCAATCCCTCGTTGATGCGGTACGTGCCGTCCAGGCCCGGGTCGTTGATGAGGCCCTTCCATCCCACGATGGTCCGCGGCTTCTCGAAGTAGACGCGCATCACGATGAAGATGCGATCGCGGACGCCATGCGCCAACTCCTTCAGCTTGCCGGCGTAATCGAGCGCCGCCTTCGGGTCGTGAATGGAACAGGGGCCGACGATGGCGAGCAGCCGCTCGACGCGGCCGGCGAGGATGGCCTCGATGGTCCGCCGGGCGTTCACGACGCAGGCGTTCCCGCCGGGCGTGACCGGGATCTCCTCGGCGAGGATGGCGGGCGCGAGCAGCGGCCGGACGCGGCTGATGCGCAGGTCGTCCGTTTGCATGGGTTTCACCGGTTCGGATTCGGCAGTGCGCCACTATAGCCGGTCGGAATCCGCTTCGACTCCGGCGCGCGTTCCACGGCCGACCGCGCGGACCGGGCAATCCGCGAATGACGTGCCGCCCCGAGATGGCGGGTCGACCGATCCGGGGGGAGAAAGGTCGCCGCATGCGGGCCTGCGCGACCGGTAGTAGCATGGCCCCCGCGGCAAGAACAATTCCAACAATCCAGGAGGGTTCACCGATCATGAGACTGCGTCCCGTGGCAAAGGCCGTACTGCTGGCATTTCCTTCCAGCCTGGCGATCGGCGTGGCGAGCATCGCCAGCGCCCAGCAAGCGCCGCAGCCCCCCAAGGCCGGCGCCGAGACCATCGAGCGTCTCGTCGTCACCGCGACCAAGCGGGAGTCCTCCGTGCAGGACGTTCCGTTCTCGATCAACTCGCAGACCGAGGAGGACATCCGGCGGTCCGGCGCGGTGACGCTCGAGGACCTGTCGCGCAACGTCGCCGGCCTCGCCATCCAGAACCTCGGGCCGGGGCAGAGCCAGGTGTCGATCCGCGGCGTGTCCTCGGGGCAGATCGTCCGCGACCAGCCGGGGGTCAAGGAGCAGGTCGGCGTCTACCTCGACGAGACCGCGATCTCGATGTCCCTCTTCACGCCGGACCTGGATCTCTTCGACCTCAAGCGCGTCGAGACGCTGCGCGGCCCGCAAGGCACCCTCTTCGGCTCCGGCAACATCGGCGGCACGATCCGCTACATCACCAACGAGGCGAGGCTCGGCGTCACGGAAGGCGTCGTCGAGGCGAATGCGAACAAGATCGCCGACGGCAGCGCGGGCGGCAGCCTGAAGGCCGCGATGAACGTGCCGATGGGCGACGCGGCGGCGATGCGGGTGGTCGGCTATGCCACGCGCTTCGGCGGCTGGATCGACGCGCTGGGCCCGGGGGGAGGCAATGACGTCAACGAAGGCGATCGCACCGGCGGCCGCCTGTCGTTCACCTTCCAGCCGAACCGGGACGTGACGATCACTCCCCGGGTCGTCTACCAGAAGGTGACCGCGGACGGCTTCAACCGCCAGGAGGTCTTCAACCTCTTCGCCAACCCCAACACAACCATCGCCGGTGGCCGTCCGCCGGTGACGTTCCAGGAGCGTCAGCAATTCTTGATGCTGGACGAAGAGTTCAGCGACGAGATGTTCTTGGCCG
>CAZJTG010000395.1:764-2635 GCA_964548865.1 uncultured Solibacteraceae bacterium | reverse complement strand
GTCCTGGGGACAGGGAGACAGCGCGGCGCTGGACCGCCTGGTTCCGCTGTTGTATGACGATCTGCGGCGAGTGGCGCGCCGCCATCTCCGACGGGAACGTCCCGGACACAGTCTCCAGGCGACAGCGCTCGTCCACGAGGTCTTCCTGCGGCTCGTCGATGTGGACCGGATGACCGTGAAGAACCGCACGCATTTCTTTGCGCTCTCGGCCAGGCTGATGCGCCAGATCCTCGTCGACCACGCCCGTCGACAGCGGGCCGGCAAGCGTGGCGGCGGCGTCACGGTCATCAGCCTGAGCGAGGCGGCTGGAGCGGCCATCCCAACGACAACATCCGGCATCGACGTCCTCGCCCTCGACGAGGCCCTCGATGCGTTGTCTTCGTTGGACGCCCAACAGTGCCGGGTCGTGGAACTGCGATTCTTTGCCGGCCTCAACATCCCTGAGGCGGCCGACGCGCTCGGTATTTCGACGGCTACGGTCGAGCGCGAATGGGCGATGGCAAAGGCGTGGCTCCACCAGAGATTATCGACACCGCAGGAGCCCACGGCCGGTTAGAATTCAGGGCCCGTGACCGTTCCCCGCGAGGCGTGGCCGCGGCTGAAAGAGGCATTCGAGGGCGCGCGGGCCCTGGCGGTGGACGCCCGCGCCGCGTATCTGGCGAAAGTGTGCAACGGGGATGAGGCCCTGCGCCACGAAGTCGAGCGGTTGCTGGCGCACAACGATCAGGCGGCGAGCTTTCTGGAGACGCCAGCGATGCCATTCGACGACCGCGGCGTGGCGAAGACCCTCGACGGGCAGAGCATCGGCCCGTACCAGATCTCGACGCTCATCGGAACGGGCGGGATGGGCGAGGTCTACAGCGCTCGCGACACGAAATTGAATCGCCTGGTGGCACTGAAGGTGTTGCCCGAGCGGTTCGCGCTCGATCGTGACCGCTCGGCGCGGTTCAGCCGCGAGGGGCACGTGCTCGCCACCCTCAATCACCCGAACATCGGCGCCATCTACGGCCTCGAAGAGTCGAACGGCGTGCAGGCACTGGTGTTGGAGCTGATCGACGGGCCTACTCTCGCCGACCGCATCGCCAGCGGGCCGCTTCCGCTCGCAGAGGCCTTGACGATCGCCCGCCAGATCGCGGATGCGCTGGAAGCGGCGCACGACAAGGGCATCATCCATCGTGACCTGAAGCCGGCGAATATCAAGATCGCTCCGGACGGGAGCGTCAAGGTGCTCGACTTCGGGTTGGCTAAGGTCTGGGACGGCGCTCCGCAGGCCGATCTCTCAGCGTCACCTCGGTTGACCGCGTCGAAGATCGGCGAACGAACGTTCCTGGGCACGCCGGCGTACATGAGTCCGGAACAAGCGCGAGGCCAGTCGCTGGATCGGCGCACGGACATCTGGTCGTTCGGCTGCGTGCTCTACGAAATGGTGACCGGACGTCCGGCGTTCGGCGCCGACACCATCTCCGACACGCTTGCCGCGGTCCTGGATCGCGACCCCGACGTGACGGTGCTGCCGGCGGCCGCACCCTCGGCGGTTCGGCGCCTGCTTCGCCGCTGCTTCGAGAAAGATCGCACGCGAAGGCTCGCCGACATGTGCGATGCCCGGCTGGAGATCGATGAGGCTCTGAGCGGATCGGACGTTGATGCGCCTTCAGCCCGGCCGACGTCGCGGACGCGTGAGCGCCTCACGTGGGCAACCGCGCTGCTGCTGATCGGAGTCACGGCCGCGCTGGTGGCGCGGACCACGCGCTCAGCGGCTGTCCCTCTGGAGACCACTCGCACGATCCTGAGCGTCGCGCCGACGGGGGAGGCCTCGGGAGCGAATCCACTGGAGCAACGGGGTGGAGGCCCGCGACCAAGCCGACCGCAAG
>CAZJTG010000395.1:0-754 GCA_964548865.1 uncultured Solibacteraceae bacterium | reverse complement strand
CCCTCTCGCCCGATGGCAAGACGCTGGTGTTCGGTGCGATCTGGGGCGGCCCTGACCAGTTGTACGCGCGTGCGATGGACCAACTGGCCGCGAGACCGATCTCGGGCACGAGCGGTGGCTACAATCCTTTCTTCTCGCCAGACGGGAAATGGGTCGGTTTTTTCGGGACGAATGGCGAGCTCAAGAAGGTGCCGCTCGGTGGCGGACCGGCGGTCACGCTGTGCAAGGCGTCGGCGCTCTTCGGGGCGACCTGGGGCGACGACGGGACCATCGTGTTTGCGACGCAGCGGAACGGGGGCTTGTGGCGTGTGCCGGACACAGGAGGCACGCCCGAAGCGCTCACGACCCCTCAGCCAGGCGAGTACAGTCATCGGCTGCCCCACATGTTGCCCGGCAGCCGCGCCGTGATCTTCACGATCCTGAAAGGGCCGAACTCATGGGACGACACGCAGATTGTCGTACGATCCCTCGAGACCGGCCGGCAGACCGTTCTCGTCACGGGCGGAGCGGATGGGCGCTACGTGCCCACGGGACATCTGATCTACGTGCGCCTGGGAACGCTGATGGCCGTTCCGTTCGACCCTGTTCGACTCGCGGTCACCGGCGGCGCGACCGGCGTGATCGAAGGCGTCATGCAGGCCGCTGATCGGAACCGCAGCTACCTGGCCAACACGTTGGCCGGCCAGTTGACGGTTTCCAACACGGGGGCGCTCGTCTATGTCACGGGTGGCGCGGTGCCCGCGGGCGTCCGCTC
>CAZJTG010000394.1:0-2654 GCA_964548865.1 uncultured Solibacteraceae bacterium | reverse complement strand
GGCCCAGCCAGCGGTTCCGGCCGGCCTTGCCGATCGACACGTTCTCGTGGTCGAGATTGCCGACCTGGCCGACCGTCGCCAGGCACTCGATGTTGATGTGCCGGAGTTCACCGGAGGGCATCTTGACCGTGGCGTACAGCCCTTCCTTGGCGACCACCTGGACCGACGAACCCGCAGAACGCGCAATCTGCCCGCCCTTGCCCTGCTTCAGCTCGACGTTGTGCACCATGGTGCCGAGCGGGATGTTCTTGAGGGGCAGACAGTTGCCCGGCAGGATGTCGACGTTGGCGCCCGAGAGGACGGTGTCGCCGACCTTCAGCCCGATCGGGTGGAGGATGTAGCGCTTCTCGCCGTCCGCGTAGGTCACGAGCGCGATGCGCGCCGTGCGGTTCGGGTCGTACTCGACCGACGTGACCTTGCCCGGGATGTTCAGCTTGTCCCGCTTGAAGTCGATGATGCGGTAGTTGCGCTTGTGGCCGCCGCCGCGCCACCAGGACGTCAGCTGTCCGGTGTTCTTGCGTCCGCCGGAGCGATCGAGCGTCTCGACGAGCGGCTTGTACGGCCGCGACGTCGTGATCTCGTCGAAGGTCTGGACGCTCTGAAAGCGCCGGCCCGCTGACGTGGGTTTGTAATTCCGAATCGGCATGATGCGATCCTCGTTCCGCTATCTACGTGCCTTCGATGAAGTCCGGCGCTTTCTCGCCGGCCTTGAGCCGCACCCAGGCCTTCTTCCAATCCGGGCGCTGACCCTCGAACCGTCCCTGTCTCTTGAACTTGCCGTGCGCAATCTGCGTGCGTACGGACGCGACCTTCGCGCCGAAGAGCTTCTCCACGGCGCGGCGCACGTCGATCTTCGTGGCGTTCCGCGCCACTTCGAACACGATCACCTCGCCTCGGGCATTGCTTTCCCGGGCGATCGTCGTCTTTTCCGTCACGAGCGGCCGGCGGATGACGTCGGTCGGCTTCATCCCAGTACCTCCTGCAACCGCTCGATCGCCGCGCGCGTGGCGATGATGCGCGTCGTGTTCATCACATCCCGCGCGGTGAGCCGCCCGCTGGCCACGAGCCGCACCCCCGCGATGTTGCGCGCGGAGGCTTCGAAATTCGCATCCAGCCGGACGTCCACGACCAGCGTCCGGCCGTTCGCGCCCAGCCGCTTCAGCAGCTCGGCCGTGGGCTTGGTCTTCCGGGCCCCGGCCTTGAGCTCGTCCACCACGGTCACGGCGCCGTCGCTCAGGCGCGAGGCCAGCGCGGCCTTGAGCGCGCCGCGCTCGACCTTCTTCGGCAGGTCGTAGGCGTAGCTCCGGGGCTGCGGCGGGAACACCGTGCCGCCATGCCGCCAGAGCGGGGACCGCGTCGATCCCGCCTGCGCCCGGCCGGTGCCCTTCTGCTTGTACGGCTTCTTGCCGCCGCCGCTCACGAGCGCGCGGTTCTTCGCCTTGTGCGTGCCACGCCGCTCGGACGCGTTCTGCCGCACAACCGACTCCCAGATGAGATCGGCTTTGATGGGGCCCGCGAAGATCGCATCGGCCAGGTCCACCGATCCGACCTTCTGATTGTCGCTGTTCACTACATCGAGGGTCATAAGAGTCCTCATTACTACTCACGCGCTCGTGGGGCCCCACCCCCCACTCGCCCGCTCAGCTCCGCTCCTGAACGTGGCGGGCTTCGCGGACTTTCTTTACTTCTTGCCCTTTTTCTTCTCGGCCTGCGGCTGCGGATCCGGCTTCCGCGCGATCGCGCGCCGGACCACAATCACGCCGTTCGGCCCGCCGGGCACGGCGCCCCGCAGCACGAGCAAATGGTTCTCGAGATCCACGCTCACGACCTTCAGATTGCGCGTGGTCACGCGACCGCCGCCCATCCGGCCCGCCGCGCGCATGCCCTTGACGACGCGCGACGGAAACGACGAGGCGCCGATCGATCCGGGAGCGCGATGGAACATCGACCCGTGTGTCGCCGCGCCGCCGGCGAAGTGATGCCGCTTCATGACGCCCTGAAAACCCTTGCCGCGGCTCGTGGCGATCACGTCCACGCGATCGCCGGCCTTGAAGATGTCCACGAGCACCTGATCGCCCGTTTTCGGGGCGTCAGCGCCCGGCGCGACGCGCATTTCGCGGCGGATGGCCGTCGGCGGCACGCTCGCCTTCTTGTAGTGGCCCGCGAGCGGCTTGGTGACCTTCGCGGGCGCGTCGCCGACGAGACCGAGCTGCACGGCTTCGTAGCCGTCGGTCTGCGCCGTCTTCGCCTGCACGACGACGCACGGGCCGGCCTTCACGACGGTCGCCGGCACCACTGTGCCGTCGGCCTCGAAGACCTGGGTCATTCCGACTTTTCTACCGATGATCCCTGTGACTGCCATCTTTGTTTACCTGCTCGCCACGCCAACTTCTCTTACTCGCTCAGCCCCCTCGCGACGCTCGGGGTTTCGCGGAGTCTCTACTTGTGCTCCTTGCCGAACGCCTTGATTTCGACGTCGACGCCGGCCGGGAGATCCAGCTTCATCAGCGCGTCGACCGTCTGGGGCGTCGGCTCGAAGATGTCGATCAGGCGCTTGTGCGTCCGAATCTCGAACTGCTCGCGCGACTTCTTGTCGACGTGCGGCGAACGGAGGACCGTCCACTTGTTCTTCTCCGTCGGCAGCGGCACCGGTC
>CAZJTG010000393.1:0-2656 GCA_964548865.1 uncultured Solibacteraceae bacterium | reverse complement strand
GCGGGATCGGCGTCGCGGTCATCACGAGCACGTCGGGGTTCCACCCCTTGGTCCGAAGCGCCGCCCGCTGCACGACGCCGAATCGATGCTGTTCGTCGATGACGACGAGACCGAGATCGCGGAACGCGACGTCCTGCTCGACGAGCGCGTGCGTGCCGACCACGAGATTCACGACGCCGCTGGCCAGTTCCGCCATGACTTCCCGGCGCTTCGCCGCGCCGATGCTGCCGGTGAGCGACGCCACGCGGAAGCGGGACTGATCCAGGAGCCTGCGGATGGTCAGGTAATGCTGGTCCGCGAGGATCTCCGTCGGCGCCATGAACGCCACCTGAAAGCCGTTCTCCATGGCGACGATGGCCGCGATGAGCGCGACCACGGTCTTGCCCGCGCCGACGTCGCCCTGGAGCAGGCGGTTCATCGGCTCGGGCCGCTGCATGTCCTCGACGATGTCTTTCAGCGCCTGACGCTGGCCGGCGGTCAGCTTGAACGGCAGGGCCCGGCGCGCCGAATCGCGGACGCGATCGTCAACCGTCACCGCCCTTGCCTTGCGAACCGCGGCCTGCTGCCGCTTCCGCAGGACGAGTCCCATCTGGAAGAGGAAGAACTCCTCGAAGATGAGCCGGCGCTGCGCCTCCGCCCGCCCCGCGTTCAACGCCTCCACGTCCGCGTCGATGGACGGGAAGTGCGCCTGCTGCAGCGCCGTCCGGCGATCCATCAGGCCCCGGCGCTCGCGAATCGAGACCGGAAGCGGATCGGGGATCGCGGGCGGCATGTCGGACAGCAGCCGGTGCACGAGTGTCCGCTGCAGCCGCGGCGTCATCGATCCGGCCTTCTCGTAGATCGGCACGATGCGCGCCGTGTGCACCGTGACGTCGTCGTCCTCCGCGTCGCCGCGAATGATTTCGTATTCCGGGTTGGTCAGCTGCAGTCCGCCCGACCCGCGAAACTCCACGTGCCCATGGAGCACCACCTGCTGGCCGGGCGCGAACACGTCGCGGAGGAAGGCCTGGTTCGGGAAGGCCGCTCGCGCCGCGCCGGTCGCGTCTTTGACGATGAGCTCGAAAATCCGGAACCCGGGCCGGCGCGTCGGGCGGATGCCGGCCGAAACGACTTCGACGTCGATCGTCGCGGTCGTGCCCGGCCGCAACTTGCCGATTGGGATGAGCGACGCCCGGTTCTCGTAGCGCAGTGGAAACCGAAAGAGCAGGTCCTCGATCGTGAGCAGGCCGACCCGCTCGAGATCCGCGGCGCGGCGCGGACCGACGCCTTTGACGAATCTGAGAGGCGTCGCCAGCCAGTCTGTCGCCGGTGTCTTCACTGCACGATGACGGCCGAGCCGCGCGTGAGTTGAACCTGGCGAATCTGGTGCGGAAGCTCGAACGGGTCGTCGAGGTTGAAGCCCTCCGGGTGATCGGCCGTCGTCGAGTAATGCGTCACGATCATCTGCAGAAGAGCCTTCGGAATGGGTACGCCGCTCATGGTCGCGGTCTCGAGTTCCAGCTGGCCGAATCCGTTCGCTGCGCGCGCTTTGGCGGACGCCTTGATCTCGACCACGCCCGAGACCCACGACAGCAGGATCGGCCAGGTGCGTTCGTTCGCCTTCCGAACGGCGCCGAGGTCCACCAGTGCCCGGGCCTCTATACGCGTGCCGTCCACGATGACGACATTTGGATCGAGCACGCCCACGGGCAGGTGCTGCTTCCCCTGAAACTTGAAGTACGAATTCACTTCGCGATCGTGGATTGGTGTGCGCAGGGGGCGGAGCGTTTTCCCTGGTGGCTTCGCGCCGCGTTCGACGATCACCGTCAGCTTCTTCTCCAGACCGTCAGCGTCGCGTTTGACCAGTCCCTGCGCGACAGCGGACAGCCCGGCGGGCAGCAGCCCGCAGAGCGCCACGGCGAGCATGGTGCGACGCATGAAGCGATGGTAGCAGTCGCGGGCGCCTTTGGCGAAGGCCGCCCGGCCTACTTGCCGTCGTTCGGCGGGCCGATCTTGGTGAGCAACTCGAGTTTCCGGCGCTCGATCTGCTCCTCGAGAATGCGGAAGCGACCCCGCTGCCACGGCGTGAGCACGCCGTCGAGTTCCTGGAAGGCCCTCACGAGTTCCTCGCCTCCCCGGCGGTTCGCGTCGTCGAAGGCCCGCACCTTTGCTGCAATCGCCTCGTCGTTCGACGGCTCGGCCGACAGCAACTGATTGAGCTCGCCCATCGCCTGCCGCCGCGCCTGCATCATGCGGCGCCGCAGGTTCTGCAGGCGAATGAGCTTGGGCGCGAAGGCTCCGTACTGGTCATCGTCCAGCTTGAGATTCTCGCGCGACTGCGTCAGGGCGAGCGCGTCCAGATACTGCTGCAGCTGCATCGCGTTCATCCCGCGCCCCGGCGGCGGCAACGCGGGACGCTGGACCTGGCTGCGCGCGGCGCCCGGCGCCGGCCGATTCGGATTCTGCGCCATCGCCCACGCCGGCGCGAGGACGACCAGTGCCGCGGACAGAGCCGCCAGCCGTGCGATGCGAACCGTCACGACACGCATCATCACAGATCACCTATCTCTTTCTGAAGGAGCCGCGCCAGCGCTTCCCGCTGACTCGGCGTCAGTTCCTCAATCAGCGCGTCCGCGGAACCATCCCCGCCGGCCACAGCCAGATTGACTTCCTCCCA
>CAZJTG010000392.1:0-2660 GCA_964548865.1 uncultured Solibacteraceae bacterium | reverse complement strand
GCCAGGGCGTCTACATCGACCCGGTGCTGCGCGAGATGGGCATGAAGAAAGGCCGCAAGTACGAAGGTTATTCCGAAGACGTCATCACCGATCAATCGCTCGCCTGGCTCAAGAAGCGCGATCCGAATAGGCCGTTCATGCTCATGTGTCATTTCAAGGCGCCGCACCGGCCCTGGGACCCGGCCCCGCGCTTCAAGGACCTGTACAAGGACGTGACCATCCCCGAGCCGGAGACGCTGCTCGACGACTACAAGGGCCGCTCGAAATCGACAGCCAACGCCAGGCTCCGCGTCGGCGAGGACATGGTCGAGCGCGACCTGGGCATGCCGATCCCCAAGGACCTGAATCGCGACGACTTGCGCAAATGGGCCTACCAGATATACATGAAGCGCTATCTCGCCTGCGTCGCGGCCGTGGATGAAAATGTCGGCCGGCTGCTCGACTTTCTCGACCAGAACGGCCTCGCCGAGGACACGATCGTCATTTACACGTCCGACCAAGGCTTCTTCCTGGGCGATCACGGACTGTTCGACAAGCGGTTCATGTACGAGGAGTCGATCCGCATGCCGTTCCTGGTGCGGTGGCCGGCGGGCATCAAGCCGGGCACGACGAGCGACGCCATCGGGTTGAACATCGACTTCGCGCCGACGTTCCTCGAGGCGGCCGGGCTCCCGATGCCCGCCGAGATGCAGGGGCGGAGCCTGCTGCCGGTGCTGCGCGGCCGCACGCCGAAAGACTGGCGGACGGCGATGTATTACCGCTACTACCACGATCCAGGCGACCACAACACGAGAGCGCACTACGGGGTCCGCACGCGCACCCACAAGCTGATTCACTTCTGGAAGAAGGATCAGTGGGAACTGTTCGATCTCGTCAACGATCCGTATGAGCTGCACAACCTGTACGGGCAGCCTGGCCAGGACACGATCACCGCCGAGCTGAAGCGGGCGCTGACGACGCTGAAGCGGGATCTGAAAGACGAGGACCAACTGGCGAACGAACAGCTGCCCAATGGCGTGGACGGTCCGGTCACGCGCCTGCGCGGCAAGTGACGATTCCCTGTGCGATAGACTGCTGCGCGTGAGGTATGCCTTACTCGTTGCCGCGCTTGTCGTCGCACCGATCGTAGGGGCGGACTTCAGTCCGCCCGCCCAGGCCGGCGACACCCTTCCACCGTGGACGCCTGGCATGCTCGACATCTATCAGATCAACACCGGGCGCGGCAACGCCGCCTTCCTGAGGCTGCCCGACGGCACGACCATGCTCGTCGACGCGGGAAACGGCGGCAACCTGCCACCGCGCGGGACCCCGCCGAAGCCCGATTCATCGCGCACGCCAGCCGAATGGATCGTCCGCTACGTGCGGGCCATGGGCGCGACGGCGATCGACTACGGCTATCTCACGCACTTCCACAACGATCACATGGGCGCTCTCCTTGACGTTGCGCAGGCCCTTTCCATCAACACGATGCTGGATCGTGCCTGGCCCGATTACGACTATCCCGCAGCCGATCACGCGGAATTCAAGGACGCCGGGTTCTCTGCCTATCGTGAGTGGCTGCGCACCGGAACGACGAAGGCCGAGCGATTACAACCCGGCCGCGACGATCAGATCGTGCTGAGGCGCGATCGCGCCAGGTTTCCCGAATTCCGCGTCCGCAACATCGCCGCCAACGGCGAGGTCTGGACCGGCACCGGCATCCAGACCCACCGTCACTTTCCGCCGCTCGCGACCGTCCCCCGCAGTGAGTGGCCGACGGAGAACATGAGCAGCCAGGCGATCCGCTTGTCGTACGGTCGATTCGACTACTACACGGGTGGCGACATGCCCGGCCGGCCGCGGCCGGGCTACCCCGAATGGCACGACGTGGAAACGCCGGTCGCGAAGGCAGTCGGTGCGGTCGACGTGGCGGTCGTCAATCATCACGGGAATCGCGACTCGACCAACGCGTTCTTCGTCTCGACCCTGTGCCCGCGCGTGTGGATCATCCCGGTCTGGTCCTCGGATCACCCCGGTCACGACGTGCTGGATCGGATGTATTCGACGCGGCTCTACCCGGGTGCGCGCGACGTATTCGCCACCAACATGATCGACGCGAACCGAATCGTGATCGGTCCGCTGCTCGATTGGCTGGCCAGCGCGCAAGGGCACATCGTGATTCGCGTCGAGCCCGGCGGCGCCAGCTACCGCGTGCTGATCCTGGATGACGGGGCGGAGAGTTACCGTGTGATCAAGACGTTCGGTCCGTTCGCCTCGGAATAGACTCCGCGTCCACGCACGCGAGGAGTAGAATCCACCTCGACCATGAACCCTGCGTCGCCAACTGGAGGTAGATGATGAAGTCGGTTGCTTTACTGCTTGCCTTGTCGTTCGTCACGATCGCGTGTGCCCAGCCGGCGCCCTCTCCCGCCCCGGCGCCGCCGGCGAAGCCAGACCTCGCCGCGGAGGAGCGCGCCATCCGCGAGCTGGATGCGCGATGGTTGAAGGCCGCACAGGCAAGAGATGGGGCCGCTGAAGCAGTGCTTTTTGCCAATGACGGCACCGCGGTTCGCCCGCAAGGCGTCTTCACCGGCCCAGCGGCTTTCCAGGAGTACGCGGTCAAGTCGTACTCGGAGAACCCCAAGTCGCAAACTACGTGGAGCACCGATGCGTTCCATGTG
>CAZJTG010000391.1:0-2668 GCA_964548865.1 uncultured Solibacteraceae bacterium | reverse complement strand
TCTCGAAGCCCGCGGCGGATCCGACGCGGCGGCCGCCGTCGCCGCGCTGCCGTACCCGGAGCCCGTCGCGCACTGCGCCATTTGCGCCTGGTCCGGGCCGGGCGCGAGGCTGCTGCGGCAGGACGACCACGTGACGTTCGTCGCCAATTGGTCGCGCGCGCAGCGCAACGAATTGGCGACCCACGGGATCACGACACTCGCCGCGCTCGGCCGCAACGGCCTGCCTGAAGCGTTCAGGCCGTCGCGAGGGAACAGGGCGACGTACGAGCGCCTGCAGGACCAGGCGCGCCTCCAACTGGCGGCACGCGAGCAGGGCGCGCCCGTGTTCGAGCCCCTCGAGCCGGCAGAGGGGAAAGGTCTCGCGCTCTTGCCCGAGCCGTCGCCCGGTGACGTATTTCTCGACCTCGAAGGGGCGACCTGGGCGCGCGAGGGCGGCCGCGAGTATCTGTTCGGGCTCGTGACCCTCGGCGGGGCCGACGCGCCGCGGGACCTCCTCTCCGCGCTGGCGGATCCCAAGCCGCCAACCTACGAGGGACTGCAGGCGTTCACTGACGCCGAAGAGCAGGCAGCGTTCGAGACACTCATCGACCGGCTCGTGGCCGCGCTCGACAGGCACCCGGACATGCACATCTATCACTACGCGCCCTACGAGCCGGCCGCGCTGAAGCGGCTGATGGGCCGGTACGCGACGCGTGGCCCCGATCTCGATCGGCTGCTCCGGGCGGAGCGGTTCATCGACCTCTACGCCATCGTTCGGCACGCCTTGCGGGCGGGCATCGAGCGCTACTCGATCAAGAACCTCGAAACGTTCTACGGCTACGTGCGGGAGGTGCCGCTCGACAGGGCAGGGGAGTGCCGCCGGCTCGTCGAACAGGCGCTCGACCTCGGCCTGCCGGAAAGCGTCGGCGTCGAGGACTTCGACACGGTTCGTGGCTACAACCGTGACGACTGTCTCTCGACGCTCGCGCTCCGGGACTGGCTCGAGTCCCTTCGCGAGTCGGCCATCCAGGCCGGCAAGCACCTGCAGAGGCCGGTTCTCAAGGCTGACGAGCCGAAGAAGATCACCGACATCGAGCGGCGGGCGATCGACGTGCGCGCGCGGCTGCTCGAAGGCCAGCCGGCGGACTCCGGCGCCTGGAACGAAGAACAGCGTGCGCGTTGGCTCCTCGCGCACCTGGGCGACTGGCACACGCGCGAGTCGAAGGCGTCCTGGTGGGAGTTCTTCCGCCTGAGGGATCTGCCGATCGACGACCTCGTGGCCGAGCCCATGGCCATCGTCGGACTGGAATTTCTCGATCGGGTGGACGTGAAGAAGAACAGGAAGACCGGCAAGCCCACCGGGACGGTGACCGATCGCTATCGGTACGCCGCAGATCAGGAAATGGAAATCGACGACGGCGACGGGCTGAACGTCGCGACGGGCGACGAGAAGTGGGGCACGGTGGCCGGGATCGACCGCGTGGCGCGGACGATCGACGTCCAGAAGCCCCCGGACGCCGCCGACATTCATCCGCCGGCGGCGTTCTCGTTCCAGCACTTCTCGACCGAGATCGTGCAGCGTTCGGTCCTCGATTTTGCCGACGACGTGATCGCGCACGGCCTCGAGCGCGGCGCCGGCGGAACGCGCGATTGCCGGCGCGAGCTGCTGCTCGGACGCCGTCCCCGGTTGAAAGACGCGTCCTTCGAACCGCGGGTCGGCGAGGCGCCCGGCGACTTTGCGGAGCGCATCGCCGGGTCGCTCGACCGGACCGTGGTCGCGATTCAGGGCCCCCCAGGCACAGGAAAAACCTTCACCGGCGCCCGAATGGTCGTCGCGCTGGTCAAGGCCGGCAGGAAAGTCGGCGTTGTCGCGCACAGCCACAAGGTCGTTCGCAACCTGCTCAAGGGCGTGCGAAACGAAGCCGAGCGGCAAAAGGCGCCCGTCAGGCTTCTTCACAAGGTCGGCGAGGAAACCGGCGAGACCGACGGCATCGTCGAGGAGACCGACACCGCCCGCGCCATTGCCGC
Source organism: uncultured Solibacteraceae bacterium (assembly GCA_964548865.1). Lineage (GTDB taxonomy): Bacteria > Acidobacteriota > Vicinamibacteria > Vicinamibacterales > SCN-69-37 > DASUGC01. Next base: position 661 of record CAZJTG010000391.1, on the reverse strand, counting down.
CATCCGCGGCGGTCGGTTCGATGTCATCGGCAGCGTGGCGTGGACGTTCGCCAGTGAAAAGGCCGTCGATTTGGTTGAGGTGCTGTTCGTGGACGAAGCCTACGCCCTGTCGCAGGACGCGCGCGCGGGCGATTCCTACGGCAGGGAGGCAATCGATACGCTGGTGAAGCTGATGGACGACCACCGCGACAGCCTTGCCGTGGTGCTGGCGGGCTACCCCGGTCCGATGCAGGTGTTCCTCGACACGAATCCGGGGCTGCGCTCGCGCGTCGCGCGCACGCTCGTCTTCGAGGACTATTCGGACGAGGAACTGGCGAGGATGGCGCGGGACTTTGCGGCGGCGAACGGATACCGGCTGGACGAGTATGCGGCGCAACGGCTGCCCGCGCTGGCGGCCGACCTGCGGGCAAGGGAGGGCGCGAGGTTCGGAAACGCGCGCAGCATGCGCGGACTCATGGAAAGCGCGTACAAGGCGCAGGCGAGCCGGCTGATGCGCGGCGGCAATCCGGAGGCGCTCGACCCCGCGGAACTCTCCCGCCTCACCGTCGAGGACCTCGCCGCGGCCTCGGGGTCAGACTCCTGACCAAGTGGATGTTGTTCAAGAAGTTTACCGGTCGTCCTCTCGGTTGACCTGGAGCGAAGGGGGCATGGCGAAGCGAGG
>CAZJTG010000390.1:0-2749 GCA_964548865.1 uncultured Solibacteraceae bacterium | reverse complement strand
CCATTCACCGATGCGGTACGCGTGGGACCAGTTCGACGCGTACTTCGGCCCGGCGAGGCTGGGACGTGCCGGGAGCGCGCTCGCGCGGCTGGCGCTCGCGCCCCTCGCCAGGTGGGATCGTGCAACGGCTCATCGCGTCGATCGCTATCTGGCGAACTCCCGCTACGTTGCCGACCGGATCGCGCGGTACTATAATCGCGAAGCAACGGTGCTGCACCCGCCCGTGGATACGGAGTTCTTCTCGCCGGATTTCGCGCCGCCGTCGCCGCGCTTTCTGGTGGTTTCCGCGCTGGTTCCCTACAAGCGAGTGGACGTGGCGATCGACGCCGCCCTGCGCCTCGGCGCCCCGCTCGACGTCGTGGGCAGCGGCCCCGATCTTTCGCGGCTGCGGGCGCGCGCCGGCGGCAGCGCCAGCGTCCGCTTCCTCGGTTCGGTCGAAGGCGAAACGCTCCGGGAGCTCTACCGCCGCGCCCGCGCGGTCGTACTGCCGGCTGAAGAAGACTTCGGTATCGCGCCCGTCGAGGCCATGGCCTGCGGCCGGCCGGTGATCGCGTTCGGCCGGGGCGGTGTCCTGGAAACCGTCGTGCCAGGCGTCACGGGATTGCTGGCCGAGTCCCAGTCGGCCGACACCTTCGCGGACGTGATGCGCGGGTTCGATGATGCAGCCTTCGATGCCCCGACGATCCGGCGGCACGCCGAACGCTTCAGTCGGGCGGCATTCGAAGCCGGATTTGCCGCCTCGGTGCGGTCCCTCGTCGCGGAGGCGGCCTGATGCTGCGCCGCTATAACCGGCTGCTGGTTGCCTGCTACGTGTTTGCCGACCTCGTGTCGGCCGCGGCGGCGTTCCTGCTGGCGTACTACCTCAGGTTCGACAGCTGGTTCGTCGAGTTCGTGCCGGTGACCAAGACTCAGCCGCCACTTTCTCAATATCTGTACAGCCTGCCCGTCGTCGCGATGCTGGTCCCGGCCGCATTCCAGGTGCAGGGCCTCTACCGCCTGCGCCGCGGGCGCACGCGCGTGGACGATTTCTTCGCGGTACTGGTCGGGAGCGTCCTCGCGGTCCTGGCCGGGGTGGCGCTCTCGCTGTACGCCACCGCCTATGTGTCGGCGCTCCACGACTTCCATCCGATTTCCCGCGCCGTCTGGCTGCTCTTCCTTGGACTCACGGTCACCTTCACCTACACGTCGCGCGAAATCGTCCGGGATCTGCTTCATCGACGCTGGAAGGCCGGCATCGGTCTCAAGCACGTGCTCATCGTGGGCGCCGGCGATCTCGGCCGCATGGTGGCGGATCGCATCCTCGATCACAGCGAGCTTGGCTTCAAGCTCGTGGGCTTTGCTGACGACAAGGCGGCGGAGACCGACGCCATCGGCTACCGCGGCCTGCCGCTGCTCGGCACGGTCACCGACGCCCCGCAGATTTGCCAGAACGAGCGCATCGACGAAATCTACGTCGCCCTTCCCCTCGACGAGCACCTGAAGATGCTCGGCGTCGTGGAGTTCGCCAGTCGCGAATGCATCAACGTTCACGTCATTCCAGATTTGCTGCAGTTCATCGCACTCCGCGCCCGCCTCGAGGACCTCGATGTCCTGCCGATGATCGGCATCAACGATGTTCCGCTGCGCGGCCTCAACAGCGTGATCAAGCGCATGGTGGACGTCGCGTTGTCGGCGGCCGTGCTCGCGCTCGGTGCGGTTCCCGGCCTGGTCATCGCGTGGGCGATCAAGCGGCACTCCCCCGGCCCGGCGTTCTACAAACAGGAGCGGATGGGCCTCGACGGCAAGGCCTTCAACGTCTACAAGTTCCGCACGATGGTGGTCGAAGCGGAGGACTCAACCGGGCCGATCTGGGCCCGCGACGACGACCCGCGCACGACGAAACTCGGCCATTGGCTGAGGCGATTCGATATCGATGAAATGCCGCAGTTCTGGAACGTGCTGCGGGGCGACATGTCGATCGTGGGGCCGCGACCCGAACGGCCGTTCTTCGTCGAGCAGTTCAAGCACCGTATTCCCTCGTACATGCTGCGGCACAAGGTCAAGGCCGGCATCACGGGCTGGGCGCAGGTCAATGGCTGGCGCGGCAATACGTCGCTCGAGAAGCGCATCGAATTCGATTTGTATTACATCGAGAACTGGTCGCTCTCGCTTGACTTCAAGATCATGTGGCTCACCGTGCTGCGCGGACTTCATCGCGCGGTCTAGGGTGATGCCATCAACGAGGGCCAGCCAGTGAGCCGAACGAGTCACGCATGCGCATAGTCATCACCGGTGCGGCCGGATTCATCGGGTCGCACCTGTCGGAGCGGCTCCTCGACCAGGGACACTCGGTCGTCGGCATCGACAATCTGCTGACCGGCGACCTGGCCAATATCGCGCACTTCGGCGGCCGTGATTTCGTGTTCGTGAAGCACGACGTCACGAACTACATCAACGTCGATGGCCCGGTCGATCGCGTGTATCACTGGGCGAGCCCCGCGAGCCCCATCGACTACCTGGAGTGGCCGATTCCGACGCTCAAGGTGGGCGCGCTCGGCACCCACAACGCCCTCGGCCTGGCCAAGGCGAAGGGCGCCCGGTTCATCCTCGCCTCGACGTCGGAGGTCTACGGCGACCCGCTCGAACACCCACAGAAGGAGTCGTACTGGGGCAACGTCAACCCGGTCGGTCCGCGCGGCGTGTACGACGAAGCCAAGCGATTCGCCGAGGCCATCACGATGGCCTACCACCGGTACCACGGCCTCGATGC
>CAZJTG010000389.1:0-2766 GCA_964548865.1 uncultured Solibacteraceae bacterium | reverse complement strand
CCTCGTTCTCGGACACGAGCCGATGGGTCGCGTATTTCGTGACGCCGCCTGCGGGGCGTGGCGGTCGCGCCGCGGGAGGTCGCGCGGGCGGCGGGGCGCAGGCGCCAGCCGCGGCGGGACAGGGCGCGGCGGCACCGGCGCGCACATTCGAAGTCCTCGACCTCAGCACAGGCACGAAGACCGCCTTCCCCGCCGTCGCGAGCTTCAGCTTCTCTCCGAACGGCGAATGGCTTCTGATGCGACCGCAGGCCGCGGGCGCCGCGCCCGCCCCGGATCCGAACGCGGGCCGTGGCGGTGGACGCGCGGGTGGCACGCCGGCCGACAACGCGTCGCAACCAGGCACGGACCTGCTGATGCGCCATCTCGCGACCGGCGATCAGCGTTACGTCGGCAACGTCGGCGCCTACGCGTTCGACGAGGCCGGCGCGCTGATGGCGTACACGGTCCGCGGCCAGGCGCGGCTCGGCAACGGCGTGTACCTGATGACGCTCGGATCCGGCGAAACGAAGATGCTCGACACCGCGGCCGCCGACTACGACCAGCTCGTGTGGAGCGCCAAGGGCACGAATCTGGCGGTGCTGCGAGGCGACAAGGCGCGCGATCGGCTCCAGAAAGACAATGTGCTGCTGGCGTGGACGAACGCGGGAACGGCCGCCGCGAAGCTCACAACGGTCGATCCCGCCAAATCCGAGTCGTGGACCGCCGGCATGGTCATCAGTGAGTTCACCTCGCCACGGTGGTCGAGCGACGGTACCCGCATCCTGATCGGCGTAAAAGCGCAGGAGCCGGATCGTCCTGCGCCGACCGAACCGCAGGCGAACGTGGATGTGTGGCACTGGAAGGACGACCGGCCGCAGTCACAGCAGATCATCACGCTGAACCAGGACCGCCGATCGACGTTTGCGGCGGTCGTCGATCTCGCCGCCGCCTCGGTGCGGCAAATCGCGAACGACGACATGCGCACCATGACGACGACCGACGATCTCAGATGGGCGATCGGCCGCGTGGACACGCCCTACCGAGGCCAGATCGCCTGGGGCGGCAGCAAGGCAGACGTCTATCGCGTGAACCTGTCCACCGGGGAACGCACGCTCATCGAGCCGGCGCTCTCGCGGACGATGGGCCTGTCTCCTGACGGCAAGTGGTTCCTGTACCTGCTCAAGGGCCGCGTGTACTCGTACGACATGACGACCGGAAGGAAGACGGCCATCGACGGCGGCCGGAGCTTCGTGGACGCCGAGGACGATCACGACTACGAGAAGCCCGTGTACGGCGTCGCCGGCTTCAGCGCCGACGGCAAGGCAGCGTTGCTTTACGACCGCTACGATCTGTGGTCGCTGCCGCTCGCCGGCGGCACCCCGGTCAACCTGACGAAAGGCCTCGGAGCCAGGCAGGAAGTGCGCCTGCGAGTTGCGCCGATGCGGCCCGCCGGAGCTGGCGCCGGCGGCGGGGGGGGACGCGGAGGAGGAGCCGGAGGCAGCGGAGAGGGTATCGACCTCACGAAGCCGATCACGTTCTCCGGGTACGGCGAGTACACAAAGAGAACCGGATACTTCGGCATGGCGCCCGGCCAGGCGCCCAAGCCGCTTATCTGGGCCGACAAGGCGATCGGCACGCCCCTCGTCGCGAAGAACGCCGACCGGATCATCTTCACGCAGCAGACGTTCAACGAGTACCCGAACTACTGGGTCAGCACGAAGGAGTTCGGCGGCCCGCGACAGGTCACCGACGCAGATCCGTCGTTGCTGAAGGAGTTCGCGTGGGGCTCGAAGAAGCTCATCGACTACACGAACGGCAAGGGCCAGAAGCTGCAGGCCACGCTCACGCTGCCGGCGGGATACGAGCCGGGCAAGCGGTATCCGATGCTCGTGTACTTCTACGAGATCATGTCGAACACTCACCACAACTTCCAGATTCCGCCGTACGACGATCGTCCTCACATGGCCACGTACGCGAGTAACGGCTATCTCGTGCTCCAGCCGGACGTCGTCTATGAAATCGGCAAGCCCGGATCCTCCGCCCTCGATTGCGTGGGCGCCGCCGTGAAGAAAGTGATCGAACTCGGCTACGCGGATCCGAAGAAGGTCGGCCTGCAGGGCCACAGCTGGGGCGGCTACCAGTCGTCATTCATGGTCACCGCCACCGACATGTTCGCGGCGGTCGTGACCGGCGCGCCGCCGACCAACCTCACCAGCTTCTACGGCACGCTCTATCGATCGACCGGCACGATTCAGCAGGGCATCACGGAGGTCGGCCAGGTACGCATGGGCGAGAACGTCACGCCGTGGTCGCATCACGCGCTGTACGAAAGCCAGTCGCCGATTCACAACGCGCCGAACATCAAGACGCCCTTCCTGATCCTGCACGGGACCGCGGATGGCGCGGTGGACTGGGGACAGGGCCTCGAGTTCTACGCCGCGGCGCGACGCCTGGGTAAGCAGGTGATCCTCCTGTCGTATCCCGAGGAAGCACACCATCTAGGCCGCAGGGAAAACCAGATCGACTTCCAGATCCGGATGCGGCAGTTCTTCGATCACTACCTCAAGGGGGCTCCGGCGCCCGAGTGGATGACGAAGGGCGTGCCTCAGGTGATGAAGGGGCGGTGAGCGCGCGTAGGCCGACCCAGTCAGGTCAGACGCGTCTGAGAGCCAGAACGGCGTTCAGGCCGCCGAAGGCGAACGAGTTCGAGATCGCGGCGCGGATCGCCATCGGGCGCGCGGCGTTCGGCACGTAGTCGAGATCGCACTCCGGATCGGGGAATTCGTA
>CAZJTG010000388.1:0-2799 GCA_964548865.1 uncultured Solibacteraceae bacterium | reverse complement strand
CGGCGGGACGCAGTCCTCCGAACAAGCAATAGTCGCCAAGCTCGTCGCGCAGCCAGCGTCTGTCAGCGCCCGCATGGGCGATACGGTCGATCTGACCATCACGGCCTACGACGCCGCCGGCAAACCCATTCCGAACGCCATCGTGCGCGTCAACGTGCCGCGCAATGCGGGCACGTACGCCGACGGCAAGCTGCAGGTGTTTCGGGCCGGCACGTTCACGGTGAGCGCCGTGGCCGCGGGCGCGATGGGCGCGCCGCCGGTGACGATCGACATTCCGCTCACCGTCGCCTGGCCGCCGGTCGCGAAACTCGAGATCGTCGCCGAGCCGGGCCGGCTCTACACCGGCGTCACGATCGGGCATCGCCTCGTCGCGGTGACGGCCGACGGGAGCACGCGGACTGATCTGATGCCGGCGTGGAAGAGTTCCGATCCGTCCGTCGCGCGTGTCGATCGGTTTGGCAACGTGACGGCGCTCAAGGCGGGAGCGACGACGATTTCGGTGACGGTGGACGACAAGACGGCGACGAAGGCCTACACCGTGGTCGCGAATCCGGTTGTGACACTGGACCTCGGCATCAAGGAAACGACGATTCGCACGGGCGACGTCATCAGGCTCGCGGGCACGCCGAAGCGGGCGGATGGCGCGGCCGTTGCCGACGCGCCGATCACCTGGAGCTACGTGTACCAGGCGCCGGAAGGCAACACACCCAAGGCGCCGGGCGGCGCCGGCATCATCGACAACGGGTTGTTCGTCGCGAACTACGAGGGCCTCTACACGATTCTGGCGTCGGTCGGCAGCGCCCACGCCAGGACGACGATTGAAGTGACGCCCCGCGACGTGAGGCGGCGCATCTCCATCGTCGGGCGCGGCATCATCCGCGACACGCACACGTCGGACTTCTGGCCCTACACCGGCAAGGACGGCCGGGACTACGCCATCGTCGGCACGTGGGGCGGCGACGGCATCGCGCACATCTTCGACATCACCGACCTCTCCAACATCGTGCGTACCGACTCGGTGAAGGTCGATGCGCGCACGATCAACGACGTCACGGTCTCGCCCGACGCCCGCTACGCCGTCATGTCGCGCGAGGGCGCGTCCAACCGCGTCAACGGCGTCGTGTTCCTCGATCTCGCGGATCCGGCGCATCCCAAGGTGTCCTCGTCGTTCGACGTGGAACTCACGGGCGGCGTGCACAACATGTTCGCGACGAACGATCACCTGTTCGCGGTGTCCGGCGGATCGAAGTACGTGATCATCAATTCCGAGGACATCTACAAGCCGTCGTACGTGAGCGAGTACCGGCACCCGAACGCGCGCCTCCACGATCTGTGGGTGCGCGACGGCATCGCCTATTCGGCGCAGGGTGGCGTCGGGACCATCGTCGTGGACGTCGGCAACGGGAAGTGGGGCGGTTCGCTCAGGAGCCCGAAGCTGATCAACACCGTGCCGATCAACAGCGGCCACGAGATCTATCCGTACTACCAGAAGAACACCGGGAAGATGTACCTCTTCATCGGCGACGAGCAGATGAACCGGCGCGGGCGCGCGTGGGAGGGCAGCGGCTACAGCCTGTCGGGCCCGGGCGGCGCGCCGCCCAAGGGCGGCATCGCGCAGACGTCGGGCGGCTACACGCACATCGTCGACTTCACGGATCCGATGAACCCGCGCAAGGTCGGCCGGTACCACCTCGAGGACTACGGGTCGCACGACATCATCGTCGAGAACGACATCCTCTATCAGGCGTACTACGACGGCGGGGTCCGCATCGTGGACGTGTCAGGCATGCTGCTCGGCAATCTCTACGACCAGAACCGCGAGATCGCGGTGTTCAAGCCGTACGACCCCGAAGGCTACACGCCGAACGCGCCCTTCGTCATGAACGCGATGCCGTGGAAAGGCCACATCCTGTTCACGGACTTCAACTCCGGCCTGTGGGCCGCGAAGCTGGAGCCGATGACGGCGGGCGGACGCTAGCTCAACCTGCCGGTTATCTGACTCGCACGACGAGGGGCAACTGGTTCGGCTTGACGTTGTTCTTGCCGACTTCGATCTCGCGCGGCACGGGCTTGCCGTCGATCGCCATCTGGAACCGCACGACGCTGACGTCGCGGCTGATCTTGAAGTCCAGTCCGTCGGTGTCGTCGGTGGTCTTCGTATTCCAGCGGAGCAGCTGTTCGGTTTCCTGCAGGATCACGTCTTCTTCCTTGGTCGCGACCACCGTCGGCTTGCCGCCGGTCACACCCACGACGCGGCCGCGCGGGCCGCGGACGACGCGCGCGGGCCGGCCCGGCGCGATGACCTTGCGTTCCGTGTCGGGATCGACGCGCTTGAAGTCTCTGAACGAGCCGGCGTCCGTCATGACCCGCCCCATGAACTGGTGCGCGCCGCCGAAAGTGGTCCAGCGGACCTTCCACGTGTCGCCGTCGATCCAGACGAAGTAGCCGAGGGCTTCGCCGTTCTTGAAGTCCGGCTTGCCCTGGAGCTGTTCAACGGTGACGTCGAAGGCCAGCACCGGAATGGCCAGCAGCAGGGCCGCGACGATGGAAAGAGCGGAGAGGATTCTGGACATGAGGGGCCTCCGGGCGAAGCATAACTCGGCTGTGATACTGTTTTTTGGCTGCGCCCGTAGCTCAATTGGATAGAGCGCCGGGCTTCGAACCCGTAGGCTGGGGGTTCAAGTCCCTCCGGGCGCACCAAAGATTACTCGGGGGACTTCGTCCCGAACCCCAACGTCGTTGCGTGTGCGCCCGTAGCTCAATTGGATAGAGCGTCGGCCTCCGGAGCCGAAGGTTACA
>CAZJTG010000387.1:2589-2828 GCA_964548865.1 uncultured Solibacteraceae bacterium | reverse complement strand
GGTTGTCGCGCTGGTGGAGGCCGATCGAGGGCTCGTCGAGGACGTACAGCACGCCCGTCAGTTGCGAACCGATCTGTGTCGCCAGGCGGATGCGCTGGCCCTCACCGCCGGACAGCGTGGCCGCGCCGCGCGCGAGGGTGAGATAGCCGACGCCGACGTCGTTCAGAAACCGCAGGCGATCGCGAATTTCCCGGACGACGCGGTCCGCGATCAGGCGCTCGCGTTCGTTCAGCGTGATG
>CAZJTG010000387.1:0-2579 GCA_964548865.1 uncultured Solibacteraceae bacterium | reverse complement strand
TACGAGCACGAGCGCGTCGGACAGCGGCACCTGCACGATCTCGGACAGCCGGTGGCCCTTCACGCGCACGGCGCGGCTCTCGGCGCGGAGCCGATCGCCCTCGCACGACGGGCACGTCTGCAGCGCGCGGTACGGCTCGAGCGCCTCCTGATCCGTCCACGTGCCTTCCTCGAAGCGGCGCCTCAGATTGGGCACGGCGCCCTCGAAGTCCGCGCCGTACGGATCCTTCGGCGCCTTGCCTCGGGACGTCGCGCGGCGGCCGGGGGCGCCGAACAGCACGACGTCGCGCAGCTTCTTCGGCAGCTTGCCGAACGGCATCGCCGGGTCGATGCCGAACGTCTGCTGCAATCCCGCCAGCATGTCGTCGATGAACCCGCGGTCGCCGGAGGCCCATGGCGCGATCGCGCCCTCCACCAGCGTCATGCGATCGTCCGGCACGATGCGCGCCGGATCGAAATCGTAGATCGCGCCGAGGCCCTGGCACGCCTGGCAGGCGCCGTGCGGCGAATTGAACGAGAACGCGCGGGGCGTAATCTCGGGAATGCTCACGCCGCACGCCGGGCACGCCAGGCGGCGCGAGAACAGCCGGTCGCCGCCGTCGAGGGTATTGATGACCACGATGTCGTCGGCCAGCTTCATGGCCCGCTCGATGGACTCCGACAATCGCCGCTCCAGCCCGGGCTTGACGATCAGGCGGTCGACGAGGATGTCGATGTTGTGATTCCTGCGGCGGTCGAGCTTGATCTCGTTGTCGAGCGCGACGAACTGGCCGTCGATCCGCGCGCGGGTGTAGCCCTGCGACGCGATCTCCTTCAGCTCCTTCTTGAACTCGCCCTTGCGGCCGCGGACGATGGGCGCCATCACGTTGACGCGCTCGTCGGGCGGGTGCTGCATCACGAGATCGAGGATGCGATCGAGCGACTGCGACGTGATCTCGCGGTCGCAGTTCGGGCAGTGCGGCACGCCGATGTTGGCGAACAGCAGCCGCAGGTAATCGTAGATTTCCGTGACCGTGCCCACGGTCGAACGCGGATTCGAGCCGGTCGTCTTCTGTTCAATCGAGATCGCCGGCGACAGACCGTCGATCAGATCGACGTCCGGCTTCTCCATCTGCTCGAGGAACTGGCGGGCGTACGCGGAGAGCGACTCGACGTAGCGGCGCTGCCCCTCCGCATAGATGGTGTCGAAGGCGAGCGACGACTTGCCTGATCCGGACAGCCCCGTAATGACCACGAGCTGATCGCGGGGCAGGTCGACGTCGACGTTCTTCAGGTTATGGACGCGCGCCCCTCGGACCGCGATCCAGTCATGCGCCATGGAAGCCAGACCCTACTGCCGGGGCAAACGCCACCGCCCCAAACGGACATTGTATAGGTTCGGGGGGCCGGGTTCAGGGATCGCGGAGCGCTCGCAGGATCTCGTCCGTGTGCTCCCCCACGGCCGGCGGTGGGCCCAGATCGGGCAGTTCGCGCAGGAACGGCGCGCGCACCGACCGGTGCGTGCCGTGGTCGCGAACGGCGCCACGCGAGACGACGTGCGGGTCGGCAAGGGCCTCCTGGGGAGTGTTCACGGGCGTCGCGCATACGTCGTGGCCGGTGAACACCGCCAGCCACTCGTCGCGCGTGCGGCGGGCCAGAAGGGCCCGGACCTCAGCGATCAGCTCCGCCTGGTCGACCTCGCCCGTCGCATGCCTGGCGGCGAGCTCGGGCCGGCCGACGGCCTCGCAGAAGGCGACCCAGAATTTCGGCTCGAGCGCTCCCAGCGCGATCCACTTGCCGTCGCCCGTCTCGTACACGTTGTAGCTGGCGTGCTTGCCGTACGTCGGAAGCTCGCCCCTGGCGTGCTCCCCGTCGGCGATGAGTTCGCGTGCGGCGGGCAGCATCACCCAGTACAGCGCGGCTTCGTGCATGGAGATGTCGAGCGAGTCGCCCCGGCCGTGGCGTTCGCGCCCGAAGAGCGCCGCGAGCATGCCGATGACTGCGGTCATCGCTCCGCCGCCAACGTCGGCTATGAACATGCGCGGCAGCTCGACCCGGCCGTCCACGGGCGGTCGATCGACCGCGAGCATGCCCGCCACCGACACGTAGTTCAGGTCGTGACCCGGCCGCTCGGCATACGGCCCGCTCTGGCCGTACCCGGTGATTGCGCAGTGGACGAGCCGTGGCAGGCGCGCGCGCAGCTGCTCGCCAGACACGCCGAACTTTCTCGCCGTCCCAGGCCGAAACGACTCGACGACGATGTCAGCGGTGCCGACCAGTTGATGCAGCGTCGAGAGGCTCGCCGGATCCTTCAAATCGAGCGCGACGCTGCGCTTGCCGCGATTGAGCAGGTAGTCGTAGATGCCCCGCCCGTTGAGCATCGGCGGCAGGTGCCGCATCGGATCGCCGCCGCGCGGATCCTCGACCTTGATGACATCCGCGCCAAGCTCCGCCAGCATGAGCGTCGCGAACGCGCCGGGGAGCAGTCTCGACAGATCGACGACGCGGACTGAAGATAGCGGGGCCTGACCCCGCGCTCGTGACATCAGATCCCGCGATCTTGAATCCAGACCGTATCGCCCGACGCCACGACCATGGCTC
>CAZJTG010000386.1:0-2842 GCA_964548865.1 uncultured Solibacteraceae bacterium | reverse complement strand
AGTTTCTCGGTCAGCTCAGTGAACATAGAGCCTTGAAGGATAACCACTTCCGGGGTGGCTTCCAAGGGTCGGGGGTCTGTGACGGGGCCACCGCACGCCCGGTAGGATTGGATATGCCTGCCACGCCCATCCGCCGTTCGGCCGCGATCGCCGCGCTGGGCGCCGTCGCGCTGCTTCTCCTTGGGTGTCGGGATCAAGCGCCTCGTAGGGCTGCCGAAGCGAGGTTCAACGGCCCGATCTCCGTCCGGATCCTCGTCGGCCAGGAAGTGGAGGTCGAACTCCGCTGCCTCGACACGGACGGCCGCAACATCGCCGGACACCGCGTGACGTGGCTCGTGAACGAGCGACAAGTGGCCGATCTGCGCCCCGCGGGCCGCAAGGCCAGAGTACGCGGGTTGCATCCGGGGACCACGTGGCTCTACGGCGGATGTGGAGACTTCAGCACCTCGTGGAACACCGAGATGGGCTTCTACGCCATCCCCTACAGCAGCGTGTCGATCGAGGTCGACTCGGCCGCACCCTCGACGTGGAACATCGACTTCGAAGGCGACACGGTCCTCCTGCGCGCACCGACGCCCGAGGACAGCGTCACGGGCGTGACTCGGGTGCTCTCGGTGCGCGGTCGCACTGCCACCGGCGAGATCCTTGGACCCGAGCGATTCACCTGGGTGAGCGAGACCCCGGCGGTCGCGTCGGTCTCGGCTGCTGGCGTGGTGACCGCGGCGAGTGAAGGCGTCACGCGACTGACGATCAGCGGCCTCAGTGCCCAGCGAACTGTGCATGCGCGCGTGACGTCAGATCCGCTGCCGGCTGCCGCGTGGGACGTGGCGATCATCGACGCGCACTGGACCCAAGGCGTGCAGGATGAGCGGCAGTCCGTGCCGATCTTCCGTGAGGGGCGCGCCGCCGTCGTCAACGTGTTGGCGTTCGCCACAGCGGACGCTCCGGCGACGCGCGTCGTGTTGCACGTCCGGAATGCCGCGGGAGCATCCATTTGGACCGACACGGCGTTGCTCGCGCCGCGTGTGGATTCGCTGCCGACGTTCGCGGTGCCCAGTGCGCAGTTCCTCGTGCCGCGCGCCGTGGTGAACGCCGCGGCGGATTGGCGCGTCGAGCGGGACACGTTGCTGGGGGGCAAGGACGCGCTGGGCGCGAATGATCGCCTGCCGCGGATCGCCTTCGAGCCACTCAGAACCGTGACGCCTCCGGTGCTCAGGCTGCACCTCGTTCCGCTCCGCCTGCGACAGAACGGAAATATCGTCACGCCGGTGGACGCGTCGACGACGGTGTTCTACGACTCGATCGCACGCATCAGGCTGCCGATCGGCCGCGTGGAGATCAGCATTGGCGACCCGCTCACGACCGACGCAGACTTTTTCGCCGAAGGCGGGACCACGGTCGCCGGCGACGGCCCGTTCTTCATTCGCGTGCTCGAGGAGATCGACGCCGCGCGCGTCAAGCATCCCACGAAGTCCGGCCACATTTGGATCGGAGTCATTCCACGGCCCACGGGATCGACCAGCCGCTGGGGAGGGATGGCGTACTACCCAGGCACCCCGACGCTGAGCGGACCAATGACGCGGTCCCAGGTGGTGCTCGGCCACGATGCGTACTCGAATCCGTTCACGTCCGGCCGGCTGGTGGCGCACGAACTGGGCCACAATTTCGCGCGAAAGCACGCTCCCTGCGGCAACGTGACGTACGCGGACGAGCACTTTCCACAGACCGGAGGCCGGGTAGGTCGCTGGCTGCATTGGACGTCCCGCTGGGAACACGGCGAGGCGAGCTTTGCCGAGACCGTGGCGGACACGATCGGCGACCTGATGGGCTACTGTGGCTACCAGTGGGTGAGCGCCTACACCTACCTCGGCATCATGAACTTCCGGCAGTTGGATGCCGCGCTTCTCGTCGCCGACGTCCCGAGAGAACGTGTGCTCGTCATCCGCGGCGTCGCAGTGGACGGTGCGATCCGGCTGTCGACGCCTCGCGTCGACACCGCTGCGGTGACCGCCGAGGACGTCACGTCATCAGTGATCGTCGAGGTGCTCGACGGCTCCGGCGGCGTGATCGTGCGACGCGCCGCGCAGACCGGGCGAACTGGGGATCCGGAAGCAGGCACGCCGTTCGCGCTTCACCTGCCATGGCCGGCATCAACTGAACAACGGGCTCAGCGGATCCGCGTCCGCCTAGGCGCTGCGGTCGCGGAGCGCGCGCTCAGCGCACCGTGAACGGAGAGCTCTCCAAGCGCTGCGCCGTCGCCTCTGGTGCGTCGAGAAACACCGTGAAGACGAACCGGTGTGTCCCCGTCGTCGCATCGACCGACACATCGACCGTCCGTTCGACGGTGCCGTTCGCCGGCAGCGAAGAGACCTCGGCGGTGCAGAGCCGGAGCTCGACCGGGAGCGGCTGCCACTCCCCGGCGACCTGACGTTCGACCGTCCGTGAGCACGCGGTGAACCAGTACCGGGAGCTCGTGGCGTTCTGAAAGCGCACGGTGATCGCTGCGCCAGCTGAGGTCTCACTCACGAGCGGCGTGGCAGTGACCAACGGACCCACCGGCCTCAGCGCGTCCTCACTGGCCGCGGGTCCTTCCGTGCAGGCGACGAGAAGCGAGAACAGGCCGCCGAGCGCGAGCAATGAGCGTGGAGACATGCGAAACTCAGTTGGGAGGTGTCGAAGTCCGGAACTGCGGTGGTCGAGAAGGAATGCGACGACGCCCGGCATTACCCGACGGCCGAGGAAATTGTGACCGCCCGGCACGGAGCGCCACTCGACACCGCTCCGTGCCGGGTACTGCGCGAAAGCGAGCAAGCACCGTACATTAGACCACGTGAGCGAGCGC
>CAZJTG010000385.1:685-2849 GCA_964548865.1 uncultured Solibacteraceae bacterium | reverse complement strand
GTACGAACGCCCGGGCGACCGGGCGCCAACCAGGGGGATGTCATGGCAAGCAAGCATGCGACGAAGTACTGGATGTCGCGGCGCCCGTTCGTAGCGGTCGCTGTCGCATCGGCGGCAATCTTGGGGGCCGGCGCGATGGCGCCCGCACACGCGTGGACGTCCGCGGACGGCACGACCGAGCTGCACGGGTTCGTGGACAACACGCACCACCAGCGCAACGGCTATGGCATCGTCAAGCAGCGCTCGCGCGGCCAGCTCGAGATTTCGAAGGACTTCGGCGAGATGGGCATCTTCTCCGAACTCTCCTTCCACGGCATCCTTCGCGCCAGCTACGACGGCGTGTACGACTGGAATTCGGACCGCTACGGCGACACCTCCGGGCATTCGGTCTGCGGCTCGAGCAGCGCATTGCCGGCTCTCGGCGTGCCGGGCTGCGAAGGCCTGAACACCGGTCGTCAGCAGACGCCCTGGGGAGCCTCGCCGGTTTCGGCGGGTGTACCGGCGCTGCCCGGCGGCGGTGGCTTCGGTTTCAACACCGTCACCAATCCGAACAGCGGCCTGAAGCGCGTCGGCGGCGAACTGAGCAACTCGAACAACAATGGCGCCTTCGGCGGTGGCCTGGAGCTGTTCACGCCGACCCGCCCCTGCGACGTGGATCCCCGCGGTTGCATCGACGGCTACATGGACTACGACGAGGACGACCTTCGCCTTCCGGAGTTCCGCGACGATCACCGCTGGCTGCGTGAAGCGTACGTCGATGCGACGGTCCCGTTCGCGAGCGGCAACGAGCTGAACTTCCGCGTCGGTCGCCAGCAGGTGGTCTGGGGCCGTACCGATCTGTTCCGCGTCCTCGACCAGATCAACCCGATCGACTTCTCGATCCAGAACATCTACGAGGAGTTCGAGGACAGCCGCATTCCGCAGGGAATCTTCTCCGCCGAGTACCGCATGGGCGCCACCGGCGCGTTCGACGACCTCAACGTCCAGTTCATCTGGAACTTCGAGGACTTCCAGCCGAACGAGCTGGGCCAGGGCGGCACGCCTTACAGCATCCTGAAGGCCGGAGACGTCTTCCGCGCCCTCAAGAACTGCTACGACAACGGCTGTACGGTCTCCAACTTCGCCGGCGGCCTCGCGCCGACGGGCAGCCTGGCCACCGATTTCCCGGCGCACGCCATCGGAATCCGCCAAGCGAACCTGCCGGATGGCAACGACCAGTTCGGACTTCGCCTGGAAGGCGTGTTCAAGAGCGTCGGCTTCTCGTTCAACGCCCTGTACTTCTATTCGCAGCTTCCGTCGCTGCACGGCATGGTGGTGCCGGGCGTCGACCCGTTCCTGAATCCGGCCGTTCCGGCGTTCCCTTCGCCGCCGGCTCTCGTGCCGCACGGTGGAACAACCGAGTTCCTGCGACCGTACGTGCCGATCTTCGATGTCGAGTTCCCGCGCGTGCTGCTGCTGGGCGCCTCCGGCGACTACTACCTGGACCAGCTCGGCAGCATCCCGGTCAAGTCGACCTTCCGCGTCGAGTTCGCGCACACCAACGGGGAAGAGTTCGGTGACACGTCGCGCGACCGTCTCTACTCCAAATCCCGCGTCATCCGGTGGGTCGTGGGCTGGGACCGCCCGACCTTCTTCAAGGCGCTCAACCCGAACCGTTCGTTCCTGCTGTCAGCCCAGATGTTCGGGCAGCACCTCCTGGACCACGAGGAGTTCATCACGCCGTTCGGCAAGGCCGGATTCGTCGACTGGCCGGAGGACTTCATCTTCACGTTCCTGATCCAGGGTTTCTACCACAACGATCGCGTGCTGCCCCGGTTCATCACGGCGTATGACGTTCGCGCCAAGGCCGGCGTCATCGGCCCGCAGATCGACTGGCTCATCACGGACAACTGGCAGGCGACCCTGGGCGCGAACGTCAAGTTCGGTACGTCCAACCACAGCTACCAGGATGGTCGCGATGCCGATGCGCTGCCGCCGTTCACCTCGGCTGCCTGCGGCGTACCCAACCCGCTCACCACAGGCAGTGCCGGCGTGAGCCGCAACCTCGGCTGCTACCAGGGCTACGAGCCGCTCGGCCGATTCCGGGCCGGTCCGCTCGGTATGGCGCAGGACGAAGACGAACTTCAGCTGACCGTGCGTTACCGCTTCTGATCGGGCGCACGAC
>CAZJTG010000385.1:0-675 GCA_964548865.1 uncultured Solibacteraceae bacterium | reverse complement strand
CCGATCGGCAGTACCTGGCATTGGTGTACCGGCCGGCGGCTCCGCGAGGGGCTGCCGGCCGGCCCCGACGGGGTCGCGGTCATCCGCGTACGGCGGGCGAAAGGTCGGCGGGCCTCCGCCGGTCTCCATGGAAGAGCACATCGGCGAGGATCGCCGACCGGACAAGCATGACGGCCCCGTGGCCGCCAACTACCCACCGCAGGGGAGATCTGCATGAACAGAATTTTGCGTACCGCAGTTGCCGGGGCGCTGACGGTCGCGACGACGGCCGCCTTCGCATACACGGCCGAGGACGTTGAGCGTTCGCTCCACCCGTACAAGAACTGGAAGCCCGAGCATCCGGGCTACACGCCGGGGATGGTCATCAACGGCAGCAACGCCGACCAGTTGAAGGACATCCTCGACCCGGCGATGTACCAGCACATGAAGGACGGCTGGGACGAGTTGAACACGATGGAGACCGAGTCCTTCGATCTGCATCCGAACTTCGACAAGGCCACGCTGGCGGCGATGTCCAATCCGCCGACGCTGAACGAGTCGGGCAACATCGATAACTTCGTGTCCGGCCGCCCGTTCCCGGCCGAGCCCGACAAGAACGACCCGCAGGCGGGCCTGAAGCTGGCCTGGAACTACCAGTACGGCTACAACTGGGGCGATAACGCCGCCATCTGCCCG
>CAZJTG010000384.1:0-2856 GCA_964548865.1 uncultured Solibacteraceae bacterium | reverse complement strand
TTCGGACGAGACCGTCGGTGGAAGCTGCGCCTCGTCGAATTGGCGGGCATCCGGCCCGGAGACGCGATTCTCGATCTGGCGTGCGGCACCGGCGACCTCGCGTTCCTGGCAGCCGCTCGCGGGGCGACGGTGGCGGGCCTCGATCTCACGCCGCGCATGATCGCCCTCGCGCGGGTCCGGCCCGAGGCGGCGTCGGCGCCCGTTCGCTGGATGGTCGGCGACATGACGGCGCTTCCCGTCGCGACAGGCGCCGTGGAAATCGTCACGACCGGGTACGGCCTTCGGAACGTGCCGGACCTGGCCGCGGCCCTCTCGGAAATTCACCGCGTCCTCAAACCCGGCGGCCGGTTGTGCGCGCTCGATTTCGATCGGCCCGAGCGCGCGCTGGTGCGCGCCGTGTATCTGACGTACCTCGACGCTGTCGGCGGTGCCCTCGGGTGGGTGCTGCATCGGAATCCCGAGACCTACCAGTACATCCCGGCATCGATTCGGCGCTATCCAGGCGCGCGCGGCGTCGTCGATCTCATGAAAGCCGCGGGTTTCGACGACGTTCGCCACGTTCCGGTCCTCGGCGGATTCATGGCGATCCATATCGCCGTGCGGCCGTAGGTCCGTCCTTTCGCCTTCGCGCGTAGTACCATCACCTCGCAATGGACGTCTCCGATCTCAGGAAGAGGATTCTTCGCGCTCTCGAGGATGCCAAGCTCGATCAGGCGTCGAAGCGCACCGAGCGCGACGAAGTGCAGCGCGCGTACGACCAGTTCCTCGAGACCGTGGCGGTGCCGCTCCTCCGGCAGGCGCAGGGGATTCTGAAGGCGGAAGGGCAGTTGTTCACCGTGCACGCGCCGGTGGGCAGCGCGAAACTGGCGTCCGATTCGTCGGCGCAGACGTTCCTCGAATTCGTGCTCGATGGGTCCGGCGGCCGGCCCTCCGTGATCGGCCGCGTGAGTCGCGCGCGCGGCCGGCAGCGCGTCGTCGTGGACGAGCGGCCCGTGGCCGTCGACAAGGGCGTCGGCCAGCTGTCCGACGAAGACGTGGCCGCGTTTCTGGTGGCCGAACTGCCGAAACTAGTGGGCCGCTGATCGTCCGATCGCGCCCGCGTTTTCCAGGTCGGCGATTTCCCGGTCCGACAATCCAAGATCCGCCGACAGCACCGCCCGGGTGTGCGCGCCGAGCGCCGGCGGCGCCGTCCTCACCGAGCCGGGAGTGTCGGACAGCTTGGTCGGAATCCCGAGAACGCGCACGGGTCCGAGCGTCGCGTGCGTGACGGTCTCGACCATCTGACGCGCCGCGAGCTGGGGATCGGCGACGACATCGGCGATCGATCGCACGCTTCCACAGGGAACCCTCTCGCGACGGAGCAGATCGACGAGGGCGGCGGCGGGCGATCGACGGAACACATCAGCCAGCGATGCGCGCAGCGTGTCGTAGTGCGTCACGCGGCCGGCGTTCGTCCGGTACCGCTCGTCCGCGGCGAGGGCCGCGAGTGCGAGCGCGCCGCACAGCCGCCGCCACTGCGCGTCGTTGCCGACCGCGAGGACGATCACTCCATCGGCGGCCTCGAAGGTATCGTACGGCGCGATCGTCATGTGGCGATTGCCCGTGCGAGCCGGGACTTCGCCCGTCGCGAAGTGCCGGCCTGCCTGGTAGGTCAGCAACGCGGCGACCGAATCCAGCAGGCTCACGTCAACCAGCTGACCGCGCCCCGTGCGCCCGCGCGACAGCAGCGCGAGCAGTAGTCCCTGAAACGCGAACATGCCCGACGCGATGTCGGCGACCGCGACGCCCAGACGAACCGGCGGGCCCTCCGGGACGCCCGTGATGCTCATGAGACCGCCTTCGGCCTGCGCGACGGCGTCGTAGCCGGCCTCGTCGCGGCGCGGCCCGTGCTGTCCGAACCCGGAGATCGACACGTAGACGAGTGCCGGATGGCGCTGCGCGAGCTCATCGAAGCCCAGACCCAGCCTCGCGAGCGCGCCCGGCCGGAAATTCTCGACGAGGACGTCGGCCTTCGCGATCAGCCGGCCGAGGATCTCGCGCCCCGCGGGCGTCTTGAAGTCCAGGGCGACACTTTCTTTGTTGCGATTGATGCTGAGGAAGTAGGCGCTTTCCGTGGACAGGAACGGCGGTCCCCAGGCCCGCGTGTCGTCGCCGCCCGCCGGATGCTCGATCTTGATCACGCGCGCGCCCATGTCGGCCGCGAGCATCGTGCAATAGGGGCCGGACAGCACCCGGGACAGGTCGAGAATAGTGACGCCCTCGAGTGGCGCGCCCTTCATCGGCCGCCGCTCTCGATCCGGCGCGCCACCGCGATGAGGTCCGTCATGAGCGCGTACGCCGTCTTCTCGAGGCCGCCGTCGCGTTGCGTAATCACCACGCGCCCCAGCGGCCACGTGTCGATCTCGATCGCGTTGGCGTGTTCCTCGAGGATGGCCAGCGGATCGTCCGGCGCAAGCTCGACCAGCTCGACCCGGCCTGCAGCACCTCTCGAGGCGCTCGCGACGAGTTTGAGCCGCCGCCCGCCGGCGAGTGCGGCGCGGGTACGTTCTCCGGTGCGCGGGGTGATTCCCTCGCGCGCGATGCGGCCCGGCGTGGTTCCGGCGTCCAGCCACACATTCGCGAGCGCCGCGGTCTTGGCGGCGGCGTCCCAGCCATCGACGTCGAGCGACGGATCGGCTTCGGCCACACCGGCGGCCTGCATGCGCGCCAGTGCCGCGTCGAACGCCTCACCGCGTTCCAGCGCCGCAAGCAGGTAATTGGGGGTTGTGTTGACGACGCCGAGGAAGCAGCGGATGGTCACCGCCGGCATCTTCTCGCTCACCAGGTTGAAGATCGGAATTCCGTCCATGACCGCGC
>CAZJTG010000383.1:0-2865 GCA_964548865.1 uncultured Solibacteraceae bacterium | reverse complement strand
GGCGGCTTCTGGGGCGCCTGGAGCAGAGAAAGGGCGACGAGGACGACCGGAATCATGTGGTTCATTTGACCAGTGTGCGACGCGTGCCAGCCAGCATCAAGCTCAGGCTGTCCCGCGGAATCGCGGCGACGGTGCCGCCGATGAGCCAGGAGACCAGCCCGGGCACCGTCCGGGTGAGCGTCAGCGATTCACACTGATCGAGCACGCCCTCCGGGCGCTGCTCGAAGGCGCAGTACATCCGGTATCGCCAGAGGTAGCCGGCGGTCCGGTCCGCGGGCTCGCGCCGTTCGTCCGCCCGGCCCTCGTTCAGCACCTGGTGGAGATTCGTCGCAATCGTGGTGGTCGTCGCGCGATCGGGGCCCACGCGCGCGTATTCCATCACGTAATCGCCCTCCATGACCACGCTGACGAGTTTCTGGACCGAGGTTCTGAGCGCGACGACGTCCCGCGCGTCGCGGCGTTCGACGACGCGCACCCGGGTCATCAGCGGCGCGAACACCTGGGGGTATCGATCGTAGTCGCGCACGACGGCGAGCACTCGATCGACGGTCGTCCCGGGAATCAGGGCCGTGGCCACCCAGTGATGGATGCGCCCGGACGGCACGTCGATCGTCTGGCCTGCATCTCTGGTCTCGACCGATTCGACCACGACCTGGCCGCGCTGCAATCTCTGCCTGGCAGACGACCGGACGCGATCGGGCTGTCGATCGAGCCAGAAGAGCGGCGCCCTGTCCGCGCGCTCGGCCTGGATCCGTCGCTCGGTAAGCGCGACATACCGCTCGTACGCCCCGAGCGTCGCCGGCGTGAGCTCGGGTACCGGAGGAAAACCGGCCGTCACGACCGCCACGAGCACGAGACCGGGCGCGCCGCGCATGCGGCGATCCTATCCCTTCTCGATTGACCCACCGAGCGCCCGCCGCTACCATCGCGAACATGAAGCGATCAATGTGGTTTGCCGGCGTCCTCACCGCGTCGCTGGCCGGCCTTGCGCTGATGCCCGGTCTCAGCGCCGAACAGGCCGCGCCTCTCGGCGCGCAAGCCGGGCCTCCGCGCGCGATCCGGCGCGACGTGCCCATGACGAACGCGATTCGCCGCGCGTTCGACGCGGGGACCCGCGATCGCACAGGCCGGCCCGGCGCCAGCTACTGGCAACTCCAGACGGACTACACGATCGCCGTGCGCATCGATCCGGCCACACAAACGCTCACCGGCACCGAGACCATCGCGCTGAAGAACAACAGCCCGGACGCGCTCCGGACCATCACTCTGCGACTCGACCACAACATCTTCAGGCAACGGATTCCGTTCGCCGCGTCCTGGGTGCCGGGCGAGATCACTGACGGGATGGTCATCACGAAGCTCGTGGTGAACGGGGACGCGCTCGACACGTCGACGGTGCCGACGACCGGGCGCGCCACGGCCGGCGCGGGCCGGGCCTCGGCGACGAACCTCGACAAGACGCTGGCGCTGATCGCCCTGCCTGCGCCCGTGGCGCCCCAGACTACCGCGACGCTCGAGATCGGCTGGCGCGTGAAGCTGCCCGCCGGCCCGGGCAGCGGCCACCGCATGGTGCAGCGCCTCGGTGACTACCTGTTTCAGCCGACGCAGTGGTATCCGCGGATCGCGAAGTATGACGATCTGCGCGGCTGGGACACGAACGCGTACCTGGGCCCGTCGGAGTTCTACAACAACTTCGGGCGCTTCGACGTGAAGATTGACGTCCCGGCCGGCTGGCTCGTGACCGGCACGGGTATCCTCCAGAACCCGAACGACGTGTACACGGCGACCGCGCGCGAGCGACTGGCGCGCGTCCTCGAGTCGGATGCGCTCGTCACCATCGTCGGCCAGGATGAATTCGGCCCCGGCAGGGCGACGGCCGCAGGCGATCGACTCGTCTGGCACTTCGTCGCGGACCAGGTCAATGATTTCGCCTGGGCGACATCGAACCGGTACATCTTCAAGGCCACGCGCGCGACCATCCCCGGCAAGGGCCCGGTGCCGATCTACATCGTCCATACGCCGGAGCGCGCCAACGCCTACACCAGCATCGCGCCCATCACCCGTCACGCGCTCGAGTTCTATTCGAGGCTCTTGACGCCCTATGCCTTCCCGCAGCTGACGGTCCAGGACGGCCCGAGCGACGGCATGGAATACCCGATGGTGATCAATTCGAGCCAGGGCGCCGCGGACCACGAGGCCGCACATATGTGGTGGCCGATGATGGTCGGCACGAACGAAACCTGGTACGGCTGGATGGATGAGGGCTTCGATCAGTACATGAACATCCTGTCGGATGCCGACGCCAGAAAGCAGGCGCCGAATCTCAACGGACTCGGACAGAGCTACGGCCGGCAGAGCGGCAACGAGAGCGAGCCGCCAATGATGTGGAACGCCAACTTCGGCGGCACGAGCTACGGCTTCACGACGTACGGCAAGACGCCGCTGATGCTCTCGATGCTCGGGGGCATCGTGGGTGACGAGAATGTCCAGAAGGCGCTCGGCAACTACGCGAGGACCTGGGCGTTCAAGCACCCGTCGCCGTGGGACTACATCTTCTTCATGAACGCCGAGTTGAAGCAGGATCTCAACTGGTTCTGGTACTACTGGCTCTGGACGACGGAGGCCGTGCACGGGAAGATCGAGAGCGTCACGACGGCCGGCACGCGCACGACGGTGGTGGTGCGGCAGGAGGGCGAAATGCCCTCGCCCGTGGTGCTGCGGGTGAGGTTCGCCGAAAAGGGCCCCGCGCTGAAACCCATGGCCAACGCGAAGATCGAGGGCAACTCTGCGCTCCTCACGTGGCCCGTGGACGTCTGGTTCAACGATCAAATCGAACAGGTGATGCGGGACTCCTACGAAGTGGCG
>CAZJTG010000382.1:0-2875 GCA_964548865.1 uncultured Solibacteraceae bacterium | reverse complement strand
ATGCCCGCCTTTGCGGCGGCGTAGTTCGCCTGTCCGGCATTGCCCATGACGCCGGAGATCGACGAGATGTTGATCATGCAGCCGCGACGCTGACCCATCATCGGCCGGCACGCCGCCTTCGCGTAGTTCCACGCGCTCTTCAAATTCGTGTCGATGACCTCATCCCAGTCCGACTCGGTCATGCGCATCAACAGCGTGTCCTTCGTGATGCCCGCGTTGTTCACGAGGACATCGATGCGGCCCCACTTCGCGACGACCGCGTCGATCGCCTGCTGGGCCGCGGACGGGTCTTTGGCGTCGGACTGCAGCGCCAGGCCTTCCCGGCCCGCCGCGCGGATCTCGCCGAGCACTTCTTCGGCCGCGACCCCCGCGCTCCTGAACGTGAACGCGACGTGCGCGCCTTCGGCGGCGAACGCCCGAACGATGGCGCGGCCGATGCCCCGCGAGCCGCCGGTGACGAGAACGATCTTGTCCTGCAGCATGCCCATGGTCAGGATCCCGAAACGTCGTTGAGAGTGTCGACCCCGCGAGCGACCGCCCCTGCGGCGATACGCTTCACGAGCCCTTGCAGCACCTTCCCCGGTCCGACTTCGACGAATTCCGTCGCGCCGTCAGCCGCCATCCGGGCCACGCTCTGCTCCCACAGGACCGGCTTCGTCAGCTGCTCGAGCAACAGCCGGCGAATGGTGGCGGCGTCCTGCACCGGCCCCGCCGTGACATTCGCGTAGACCGGGATCCGCGCGTCGCGGATCTCCGCGGCGTCCAACGCCTTCGCCAGTCCGGCCCCCGCCGGCGCCATCAGCGGCGAATGGAACGCCCCGCTGACGGAGAGCTCCTTCACCAGTTTCGCGCCCTTCTGTTTCGCGGCGTCCATCGCGGCCCGCACACCCGCCACCGAGCCGGAGATGACCACCTGTCCCTGCGAATTGAAATTGGCCGGCTGGACGATGCCCGCCGACGATGCCGTCGCGCAGACGTCCGCGACCACCGCGCCGTCGAGTCCGATGACCGCCGCCATCGTCCCCGGCTGCTCGATGCCGGCCTGATGCATCAGCTCGCCGCGCAGGCGGACAAGCTTCAATCCTTCTTCGAAGGTCAGCGCTCCGGCGAACACCAAGGCGGTGTACTCGCCGAGCGAATGTCCCGCCGCCATGTCGGCACGCGGCTGCGGCATCACAGCCGCGACCGCCAGACTGTGCAGAAAGATGGCCGGCTGCGTGTTCTTCGTCTGCCGAAGTTCCTCTTCAGGACCTTCGAAGCAGATCCGGCTCAGCGGGACGCCCAGGACCTCGTCGGCGCGGGCGAACAGCCGTTGCGCCTCGGGCAGCGCGCCGGCCAGGTCCTTGCCCATACCGACGTACTGCGATCCCTGGCCCGGGAACACGAACGCGCGCTTGCTCATCGCCGTCCCGTCAGGCCTTCGTTCCGATGGACCACTTCATGAGCGCCGCGCCCCAGGTGTAGCCGGCGCCGAACGCGGCGAGCACGATGTTCTGCCCCCGCGTGAGCTGACCCGACGCATGCCACTCCGACAGACAGAGTGGAATGGTCGCCGCCGTCGTATTGCCGTACCGGTCGATGTTGATCATCACCTTGTTCCGGTCGATGCCCATGCGGTCGGCGGTCGCGTCGATGATGCGCAGGTTCGCCTGGTGCGGCACGAGCCAGGCGATGTCGTCGCCCTTGAGCCCGTTCCGCTCCATCACCTCCGCCGAGACATCCGCCATTCCCTTGACGGCCAGCTTGAACACGTTCTTGCCGTCCTGGTAGATGAAGTGCATCCGCTTGTCGACCGTCTCGTGGCTGGCCGGGTTGAGACTGCCGCCGGCTTTCATGTGCAGGAACTCGCCCCCCGCCCCGTCGCTGTAGAGGCGATGGTCGAGCAGGCCGTAGTTGGGGTCGTCGGACGGCTCGAGCAGCACGCAGGCCGCCGCGTCGCCGAACAGGATGCAGGTGTTCCGGTCGGTATAGTCGATGATCGCGCTCATCTTGTCGGCGCCGATCACGAGGACCTTCTTGTTCGCGCCGCTTTCGATGAACTTGGCCCCCGTCGCCAGGGCGTACAGAAAGCCCGAGCAGGCCGCGGAGATGTCGTAACCCCAGGCCTGCTTCATGCCCAGCTTGTGCGCAACGAGGACGGCCGTGGCCGGGAAGAACATGTCGGGCGTGACGGTCGCCAGGACAACGACCTCCACCTCACGCAGGTCGACGTTGAAGCGTTCGGCCATGTTCCGCACGGCGAGGACCGCCATGTCGGACGTCGCGCCGGTCTCCATGATACGCCGTTCGGAGATGCCCGTGCGCGTACGGATCCACTCATCGTTCGTGTCGACGAGCTTCTCGAGGTCGAAATTCGAGAGGACCTTCGGCGGGGTGTAGTGGCCGACAGCAGTGATGGTGGCGCGTGTCACGGACATGCTGAGACCTCAGGCAACGGAAGAGGAGGGTGTTTCGAGTGCTGATGCAATGTGGCGATGCAGGCCGCTCTGTGCGACCTCCACGGCCCGAAGAACCATGTTCTTGATGCCCACCGGGCTGGCGCTGCCATGGCCGATGATCGCGACGCCGTTCACGCCGAGGACCGGCACCCCGCCGTGAAGGTTCGGGTCGAGGATCCCCAGCGCGCGGCGCATCGCGCCGCGGGCGAGGCCGATCGCCAGCTTGTCGAGCAGGCTCCGGTCGGCGGCCTGACGCAACTTGGCCTTCAGGAACGAGGGGACGCTCTCGCCGAACTTCAGCACGATGTTCCCGACGAACCCGTCGCACACGACGACGTCGGCCTTGGCCTTGAGGATGTCGCGCCCTTCGACGTTCCCGACGAAGTTGACGGAGCTCGCCTCGAGCAGCTTGTACGCTTCGAGCACGACCTCCGTTC
>CAZJTG010000381.1:0-2886 GCA_964548865.1 uncultured Solibacteraceae bacterium | reverse complement strand
GCCTCGGTTGCCCCGTAGGGCATGTTGCCAACAAACAAACGCACTGCCACGGACGCTATCCTCGCTGATGGGTTCGGAAGGGCTCTGGCCTGGTCAACGCCAAAATGCTCACGCGGAAAACCTGTAAGGTGGGTCGATGGGTTGGGTCAGAGTTTTGGACCGACCCGGAGAATAACACGACCGGGCGGCGGTTCCAAGACCCGGGCCCCGGCGGCGTGCCGGCCGGGCCGGGAGGTTTAGAATGGCGGATTGGCTCTCCCCACCGAGGGCCGACCTTGTCATGCCGGACCTCCCAGCCCTGCCCGCAGCAGTCGATCGAGCGCGCGCGCTCGTTGTGCGCGGCGCTCGTACGCACAACCTGAAGGGCGTGGACCTGACCCTGCCGCACCGCCAGCTCGTCGTCTTCACCGGGGTCAGCGGTTCGGGCAAGTCCTCGCTGGCGTTCGACACGATTTACGCCGAAGGCCAGCGGCGCTACGTCGAGTCGTTGTCGGCCTACGCACGGCAGTTCCTGGAGCGGATGGAGAAACCGGACGTCGATTCCATCGACGGCATCGCGCCGGCCATCGCGATTCGGCAGAAGAACACCATCAGGAATCCCCGGTCGACCGTCGGCACGACGACCGAGATTCACGACTACCTGCGCCTGCTCTGGGCGCGCGTCGGCAAGACGATCTGCCGGCAGTGCGGCAAGCTCGTCGACCGCGAGTCGCCCGACGTCGTTGCGGACGCGCTGCTGTCGCTGCCCGACGGATCGCGCCTGCTGCTGGGTTTCGATTATCCGATTGTGAAGGTGCGGCTGGCCGATCACGAGACGGAGCCAGAAGAGGAAACGGAGATCGACGGCGGGAACGGAGCGGAGGGCGCGGACGGTACGGAGACGTCGCAGGCGCCGTCGTTGCCGCTGCCGCTCGCGCCGCAAGATCCGCTGATCGAGACGCTCGAGACCCTGCGGCGGCGTGGATTCGGCCGGCTCCTCTGGGACGGACAGGCGCTCTCGTTCGATGATGCCGCGGCCCAGGCATCCGCGATGCGCGACGCCTCGTCCATCGCCATCGTCGTGGATCGACTCAAGACCGGCGGCGACGTCCGCACGCGGCTCATCGACGCCGTCGAGACCTCCTTCCACGAGGGCGAGGGGTCCGCGTTTGCCGTGGAAGTGGACGAGGCCGGCGCGGTCGTCCAGACGCATCGGTTCAGCGAACGGTTCGAATGCCGTCCGTGCGGGATTGCCTACGAAATTCCACAACCGCGCCTCTTCTCGTTCAATAACCCTTTCGGCGCCTGCCCGACCTGTCACGGATTCGGGAACGTCATCGAACTCGACATGGCGCTCGTCGTGCCCGACGTCACCAAGTCGGTGAATGATGGAGCGATTGAACCGTGGACGAAGCCGCACTATCGCAGTTCGCTCGTCCAGCTGAAACGGGCGGCGAAGGCCGGCGGCGTCCGCCTCGACGTCCCGTGGCAGCAGCTGACCCCGGACGAGCTGAAGTTCGTCGTGGACGGTGGCGAGGACTTCGAGGGCGTCCGCGGCTTCTTCCGGCGGCTGGAGCGCAAGAAGTACAAGGTCCACGTCCGCGTGTTCCTCAGCCGGTACCGCGGCTACTTGACGTGCCCGGAATGCACCGGCACGCGGCTTCGCCGCGAGGCCCGGGACGTGCACGTCGGCGGCCGGACGATCGACGCCGTCTGCGCCCTCACGGTGCAGGACGCGGCCGGGTTCTTCAAGTCGCTCGCGCTCGGCGAGAAGGACGCGGCGGTGGCGGACAAGATTCTTCGCGAGATCTGCCGGCGGCTGGGGTTCCTGACCGACGTCGGCCTCGACTACCTGACTGTGGATCGCCTGTCTTCGACACTCTCAGGTGGCGAGTCGCAGCGCATCAATCTGGCCACGTCGCTGGGGTCGGCGCTCGTGGACACGCTCTACGTCCTCGACGAGCCGTCGATCGGCCTGCACCCGCGGGACAACGAGCGGCTGATCGCCATCCTGAAGCAGCTGCGCGACCAGGGAAACACCGTCATCGTGGTCGAGCACGACGCCGACATGATCCGCGTGGCGGACACGGTCGTCGACATGGGCCTGGGCGCGGGCGAGCAGGGCGGTCGCATCATCTACGCCGGGTCCTGCGAGGGACTGCTCAAGGATCCGCGATCCCTCACGGCGCGCTACCTGCGGGACGAACTCGCGATTCCAGTGCCGGCCGTCCGCAGGCGGCCGGGCGTCCAGAAGATGCGGATTCTCGGCGCCACCGAGCACAACCTCAAGGACATCGACGTCGAGATTCCCCTGGGCGTGCTGACGTGCGTGACCGGCGTCAGCGGCTCCGGCAAGTCCACGCTCGTGCACGATGTGATTTACGCGGCGGTCAAGCGCATGAAGGGCGACTGGGATCGCGCCGTCGGCGCGCACCGCGGCCTCGAAGGCGCGGAGTTCGTGACCGATGCCGTGATGGTGGACCAGCAGCCGATCGGCCGCACGCCGCGGTCGAATCCGGTGACGTACCTGAAGGCATTCGATCCGATCCGCGAGTTGTTCGCGGCCACCAAGGACGCCAAGACGCGCGGCCTGACGGCCAGCCACTTTTCGTTCAATGTCCCCGGCGGGCGCTGCGAGGCCTGTGAAGGCGAAGGCGTGGTCCGCGTCGAAATGCAGTTCCTGGCCGACGTCTTCGTGCCGTGCGAGGTGTGCGGCGGCAAGCGGTTCCGGCCGCAGGTGCTCGAGGTGAAGTTCAAGGGGCGCAACATCGATCAGGTGCTCGACCTGACCGTGCGCGAGGCGCTCGCCTTCTTCGCCGGCGCCACGAAGGTCTTGCGCCGCCTTCAGGTGCTCGACGAGATCGGCCTCGGCTACCTTCGCCTCGGCCAGCCCGCGACGACGCTCTC
>CAZJTG010000380.1:0-2897 GCA_964548865.1 uncultured Solibacteraceae bacterium | reverse complement strand
AATTCCGGGCTCGCCGCCCTCGAGGTCCCGCGTCCAGGCGGCGGCCCGCGCGGACCGCCCGATCTTCGCGAGCACCGCGCCGTTCACGAGCTCGCGTGCTTCGATGACGCGCCGCTTGCCGTCGCGGAGGGTCAGCGTCGCGATCTGGACGTCTCCGTTCGGCGCGAAGATGCGAGAGATCGCGGCGTCGATCACGGTTTCACGCGCCTCCGCCGGGTCACTCCCGGCGTACGGCAGCTCGGGCGCCAGGTGTTTTCCCAGAATCGCGCGGGCCGCCGGCATCCGCGGCCGCGGCACGTCGATGCGCAGGTCGCCCAGCCGGCCCGGACGCACGAGCGCCGGATCGAGCGCCGCGAGCCGGTTCGTCGCCGCAACGACGAGCACGTTGCCGCGAGGCGTGAACCCGTCGAGTTCGGT
Source organism: uncultured Solibacteraceae bacterium (assembly GCA_964548865.1). Taxonomy (GTDB): domain Bacteria; phylum Acidobacteriota; class Vicinamibacteria; order Vicinamibacterales; family SCN-69-37; genus DASUGC01. The sequence continues at coordinate 2,480 of CAZJTG010000380.1, read as the reverse complement.
CATGAACGCATTGAGCACACGATCGTCGATGCGCTGAAGGCTCTCGCCGCGTGCGCCGCCGATCGCGTCCACCTCGTCGAAGAACATGACGACCGGCACGGCTGGTTCGAGCTCGGCCGCGTCGCGGGCAGCGCGGAAGGCCTCGCGATAGTTGGCCTCGCTCTGCGCGTACCACATGCTGTGAAGCCCGCCCGGCGCGATGTTCATGAACCGCGACCGGCCCGTCGCCGAGAGGGTCCCCATCCAGTTCGCCAGCGCGCGGGCAATCAGGGTCTTTCCCGTGCCCGGCGGTCCCACGAGGAGCAGCGACTTGGGCGGCTCCAGACGGTACTTCCTCGCCAGATCCGGGCGCTCGAAACGGGCGCGAATGGCGCGCTGCACCTCCTCGATCTCCGCCTCCAGTCCGCCGACGTCGTCGAACGTATCCGTAGGCGCCTCCTCCAGAAGGAGGTGCGCGCCCGTCGACTTGTCGACCTTCTCGAGAGCCATCCAGCCTTGGCGGTCCCACAGCACGACGTCACCGCTCCGGAGCGCCGCGACGTCGAGCGATGCGGACGCGGCGACGACGACTTCCTCGCCGCGGGAGGTCACGACGAGCCGGCCGTCACCGGTGCACCGGTCGAATACGCCGGTCTCGCCGCTGGCCGGGCGGTGATACGGCGCCCTCGCCATGACCACGCTCAGGTTGTCGCTGAGGAGCACTTCATCGCCCACCGCGAGGTCCGCTGGAGCAATCTCCTCCGCCAGTCGCACGACGCGCCGCGCGGCGCCGTGCATCACGAGCGCGCCCGGGCCCTCAGGCGTGTCCATGCCGGCCAGGTAGCGGGCCGGATGCCAGGGCGGCGCGCTCAGCGTGCGCACGACCCCACGCAGTTCTGTCAGCGAGTCGCGCGCCCGTTCCAGGCCGACGCGCAGGCCGTCGATCTCCTTCACGAAGAACCGGTCGATCAGCGGCTGCCCCCCGTGGCCATGCTGGCGCAGGGCCTCGACGATCTCGAGTTTCCGCTCGAACGTCGGAGCCGCGCGGCCGACAGCGCGCAGTTCCTCGAGCGCTTTCGTGACATCAAGCTCCGGCCGCGGTGCATCCGACATCGTCTGCGCTCCCTTCGGAGTGGCCCCCTTTGGCCACCTGCTGCGAGGCTGCCCGAGACATACCTCCATACACAATCGCTCCCCGATCGTCGTCGACGACTGAGAAGCCGCGAGCCACGAGCTCGCCCTGCTGCCAGCCGAAGAGGGAGAAGGTCGGGCCCGATGCGATGTCGTTCACGAGCAGGCCGACGGTCTGCGCGCCCGGGAACACGGCCCGGTGCAGGGCGCGATCGTGCTCGCTGAAGAAACCCGCGGCCAGCGAACAGACCGCCTGTTTCTCGGGCGGGCACTCACGACACCAGACACGCACCGGGTGCGAATGCCACCAGCCCAGCAGCACCTCGTCTTTGCCGCGAAGCGCAATCGCCTGCCGCACGTCCGTCCAGGTCTCGGCCGTGAACGTCAGCCGGGACGACGTCGCCGCGGTATACCGCGCAGGAATCTGCACGGTCACGTCCGCGAAGATCTCGCGCGCCCCGGCGTCGCGGCACAAACGGCCGATGAGCACGCCGCCTGTTTCGGCGTCGCCGGCCCGCCGGGCAAGTGCCGCCGCCTCGTCGAGGACGGCGCCCGGAACGAAGACCGGCATCTCGTCGTCGGTCACCGGACCCACGACGCGGCCCCGCACCGACATCGACGCGAGGTCGCCGTCGGGCAGGCACGGCGACGGCGAGACGTCCTCGGTCACGAAGTTCGGGCCGGCAGTCTCGAGGCGAGCGGCGTCTCGCGGAAACGCCGCAGCCACCGAGACCACCTGGTCGCCCTTCTCGAGCGCGCCTTCGTGGACGAAGTGCGCGGCGGCCAGCGCCGCGACGTGCCGGAAGTAACGCGACCCGAACGCGACCGACGTGACGTGCGGCGGCACGCCGACGCTCACCTGGAATCCCTCGAGATACGGCGCGTGCAGTGTCGTGTGCCAGACGGGTTCGATCACCGGCCGTCCGCCGGCGCGGCCATCGGCGGGAGGGCCGAATCGCCGGAGGTTCTGGAAGCGCACACACTCCTCGGCCGGCGCCCAGTCCACGGCGAGCGGGCCGTCGAGGGCCACCTGGCCCACCGGCGTGCCGTCCGGTCGGTAGAGCGAGAGCGTGTACCGGTACGCGTCAGCCGCCATGACCGAACCCGCGTCGCGCGCCCGCGCCGGCGTCGATGTTCGGCTGCAGGACCACTCGATCGCCCTCCGGCTTGAGCGCGTCGTGCAGCCACTCGGACGCATGCAGGTGCCGGCCCTCGCGTTCGAGCAGCGCGTGATAGGTCAGCGGATGCCCGCTGACGTCGTTCTTTGGCAGTTGCATCTTGCCCAGCAGCGTCTGGACAAGTTCGCCGACGGTGCTGTCGCCGGGCACATTGGTGACATTCACCACCTTCTGACCTGACACGTCGCTCGC
>CAZJTG010000379.1:0-2909 GCA_964548865.1 uncultured Solibacteraceae bacterium | reverse complement strand
GTTGGGCGGAGACACCGTCCTGAAGGGCAGAGTCTGGTCCGCTGCGGAGGTTGACGCCGGGTTCTTCAGCTCGCCGACGATCAGCGCGCCGTCGATGGTGATCGCGACCACGTCGCCGCCCTTCAGCCGGTGGCGGAACTCGCTGTAGGGCAGCTCCTGGACGACGGTCGTGAACGGGGTCGATGTGAGCCGGGCCAGCGCAACCATCGCAGCCAGCAGGATCGCCACCGACAGAATGGCGGAACCGATTTTCCAGCCGCGCCGTCCGGTCGTGCCACTGTCGCGGCCAGGCTCTTGCGGTTCGGACACACAGGCCTCCTCTCCTTGCGTGGAGCAAACGGCAGGCCGCGCGGATGGGCCAGGCCTCCGCGCAAAGCGCGCGCCGCCGGAGGGCCCGGCACGGGATCTTTCTGAAAAGTGCGAAATATCCCGCCTGTTCATTCCGGAAGAGCTGCGAATCGGGTGCGATCGGCCCGGCACGCCGTCTGCTCTGATCGTCAACGGGGCGCCGACGTGACGACGATGATGGTGCGCGCGGGTGCCGAGACGGTCAGCCAGGCCGGCCACGGCGTCAGGCTGACGCCGGCGGAGCTGTTTCGGCCCTGCGTGCCGGCTGCGCTCAAATTCCGCACGACCGACGAAGTGCCGGACAGCCCGATTACGCTCGGCCAGGACCGGGCGGTGTCGGCGAGTCAGTTCGGCATCGGCATCCGGCATAGCGGCTACAACCTGTTCGCGCTCGGACCTTCGAACGCCGGCGAGCACGCGATCGTCCGGCAGTTCCTGGAGCAGCAGGCGGCCCATGAACCCGCCGCCCGCGACTGGTGCTACGTCCACAACTTCGAGCAGCCGCACCGGTCCAGGGCCATCTCGCTTCCCGCCGGGCACGGCGTCAAATTCCGGGACGACATGGCGCAGCTGGTCGAGGACGTGAGGACGGCGGTGTCGGCCGCGCTCGAAACCGACGAGTACCGCCAGCGCCATCAACAGATTGACGAGGAGTTCAACGAGCGCCGGCAGACGGCCTTGACCGAGCTCGGCCGGCGTGCTGCCGAACGCGGGGTCGCGTTGATCCAGACTCCCGTCGGGTTCGCGCTGGCGCCGATGCGCGACGGGCATCCGCTGGACAACGAGGAGTTCGCGAAGCTTCCGGAGTCGGACCAGACGCGGCTGAAGGCTGCCGTGGACGATTTTGAGCGCGAGCTCGACACGATGCTCCACGAGATTCCGAAATGGCGCCGCGAGGGTCGCGAGAAGGAACGCGCCCTGAAGCGTGCGGTCACGAGCCGCGCGGTTGACGCCCTCATCGACGAGCTCTCGAAGGAGTACGACGGCCACCAGGACGTGCAGCAGTACCTCGCGCTCGTCAAGCGGGACGTGATCGAACACGCCGAGGATTTCCGCAAGGGACGGGACGAGGAGAACGGCGCGTCGCTGGAATCGCTGATGGCGAAGTCTGTCCTCACGCATCCGCTCGGCCGCTACCAGGTGAACGTGCTGGACGATGACGGCGGCGTGGCGGGCGCGCGGGTCATTTATGAAGACAAGCCCACCTTCCAGAACCTGGTGGGACGGATCGAGCACGTGGCGCAGATGGGCACGCTCGTGACCCACTTCACGCTGATCAAACCGGGCGCGCTCCATAAAGCGAATGGCGGCTATCTGATTCTCGACGCGCGTCGTCTCCTGCTGGAGCCGTTCGCGTGGGAAGGGCTGAAGCGTGCGCTGCGTGCCGGCGCGCTGCGCGTCGAGTCGCTTGGCGAGGCCTTGAGTCTCGTGAGCACCGTGTCGCTCGACCCGGAACCGATCCCCTTGAACGTCAAGGTCGTGCTGGTGGGCGAGCGATTGCTGTATTACCTCCTGTACGAGTTCGACCCGGACTTCAGGGAACTGTTCAAGGTGGCGGTGGACTTCGAATCGAGCGCCGATCGCGGCGACGACACGGACGCGCTGTATGCGTCGATGATCGCGACGCTGGCGCGGAGGGCCGGCCTGCGCCCGTTCACCGCGGCAGGTGTGGCAAGGGTCATCGAGCACGGTGCCCGCGTCGTAGGCGATGCCGGCAAACTCTGGCTCGGCCTCGACGGTCTCGCCGATCTCCTGAAGGAGGCCAATCATTTCGCGGATGCGTCCGGGGCCGCTGCGGTGGACGAGGCAGACGTCGAGCGCGCGATCGAGGCGCGCCTCTACCGTTCTGGGCGCCCGCGGGAACGCCTGCTGGAGGAGATTGCCCGCGGTACGCTCGCCATCACGACGAGCGGCGAGGTGGTGGGTCAGGTGAACGGCCTGTCGGTCTCCGAGCTCGGTGGTGTTGCGTTCGCGCGCCCAAGCCGGATTACCGCTCGCGTTCGCCTCGGGTCGGGACGTCTCGTCGACATCGAGCGGGAAGTCGAGCTGGGAGGGCCGATCCACTCGAAGGGCGTGCTGATTCTTGCCGGTTTCCTCAACGGGCGATATGCGTCCGATCAGCCGCTCTCGCTCTCGGCCAGCATCGTCTTCGAGCAGAGTTACGGGACCGTCGAAGGCGACAGCGCCTCATCTGCCGAGCTGTTCGCGCTGCTCTCGGCGTTGGCGGACGTGCCGCTCAAACAGTCGATCGCGGTGACCGGAGCGATCAATCAGCGCGGCGAGTTGCAGGCGGTGGGCGCGGTCAACGAGAAAATCGAGGGGTTCTTCGACGTCTGCAATGCGCGAGGGCTGACCGGCGCCGAAGCGGTGGTGATGCCATCGGCGAACAAACGCCACCTGATGCTCCGCCGCGATGTCGTCGAGGCGGTGGCCGCGGGACGCTTCCACATCTATGCCATCGACACCGTTGACGAGGGCGTGACGATCCTGACCGGGATGCCGGCAGGCGCGCGTGAGGCGGGCGGGACGTTCCCGGCCGGAACCTTCAACGAACGGGTTGA
>CAZJTG010000378.1:0-2927 GCA_964548865.1 uncultured Solibacteraceae bacterium | reverse complement strand
CGGCCGAAGATCTTGGTCTCCATGGTCTCCGGACCGACAAACCGGAGGTTCGCTTCCATGCCGGTCAGAGCGTCCGGGGAGAGCGCGGCCCGGCTCTCGACGGCCAGCCGCACCTCGTCGTCCCAGTCCATCTCGTCGGGAGCGAAGGTCACGAGGCCGGCCGCCAGCGCCTCCTGCGCGTCGAACGCGCCGGCGTGAGCAAGCACGGCCGCCGCCTTGGCGTCCTCGCCATAGAAACGGGACGCGAGCCGCGTCAACCCGTTGCTCATCGGATAGGACCCGGCGTTCATGAGGGTCAGCTGGATCGAGTTCGGCCGATCCGGATCGTCGAGCATGTACGACCGGTCCGCGGCAAGCGCGAGCTCGCAGAGCGTGCCGGCGAACGCGTTGCCGGGCTCGATGATCGCGAAAAACGTGCGGGCCGACAGGTCCAGCCGCTTGAGCGTGCGCTTGATGAAGTGCGTCACTTCGCGGACGAACCAGTGCCCCGCGTGCGCGCTGAGAACCGCATCGGCCTCGATGGCACGCTCGGCGCTGCCTTCCGCCCGGAGCACGATCGTGCCGACCTCCGGCTCGTTCGTCCTGAGCCGTAGCAGCACGTCGTCCAATTCGCGAAACACGCGCAGCGGCCAGAACTGGTCGCCCTCGGACATGATGGCGTCCGGCGTCGCGGGCACCGGCGCCTCAGGCGCCCGCACGGTGACGGTTGCCGTTCGCTTGGGCCGGTCGAACACCACCGACACCGAGGAGTACTCGAGCCCGTCGGCCGACTCCCTGACGCCGAGCGGCGTCAGCACGACGCCCGGTCCGCCGGGCCGGTCGGATGCGCCCGCCAGTTCGCGGGCCCGCGCCGCCACGCTCTCCTTGAATCGCGTCGCGGGATACACCGCGTCGACGAGTTTCCACTCGACGGCGCGTTTCCCTTTGACGCCCTCGGCCAGCGTGCCGAAGACATCTGCCAGGTCGCGCCGCACCTTGCGCTTGTCCACCACGCGGGTCAGCCCGCCGGTCCCCGGCAACACCGCCAGCAGCGGCGTCTCGGGCAGGCTCACGGCCGAATTCGAGTCGTCCACCAGCACGATTTCGTCACAGGCCAGCGCGAGTTCGTAGCCGCCGCCGGCGCAGATCCCGTTCAGCGCCGCGAGGAACTTCAAGCCGGAGTGTTCGCTCGAGTCCTCCATGCCCAGCCGCGTCTCGTTCGTGAACTTGCAGAAGTTGACCTTCCAGGCATGCGTGGAGCCCCGCAGCATGAAGATGTTCGCGCCCGCGCAGAAGATGCGCTCCTTCAGGCTCGTGAGGACGACCGTCCGGACTTCCGGGTGCTCGAACCTGATGCGTTGCAGCGCGTCGGCCAGTTCGATATCGACGCCGAGATCGTACGAGTTCAGTTTCAGGCGATAGTCCGGACGCAGGCCGGCGTCTTCCTGGACGTCCATGGAGAGTGTCGCGATCGGCCCGTCGAACGCAAGCTTCCAGTGACGGTACTTCGACGGATCCGTCTCGAACGAAACAGGCGCCGGCCGGGTCCGGCTGTCGGTCGTGGTCATATGTTGCGCACAAGCCTACAAGTTGCATTGCACGCCTGTCAAGGCACTATAATGCTGACGTTGGAGCTGCATATGAGACAAACTGCATCACCGGCCGCCACCCCGCCGCCCCCGGTTCTCATCACGCTCAGCCAGCGCGCCCGACTCCTGAGACAGCAGCAGGGACTTACGCTCCGCGCGCTCGCCACCAAGTCCGGCCTGTCGCTCCGCTTTCTCATGGACGTGGAGGCCGGCCGCGGCAACATCTCGATTCGGCGGCTGGCGGATCTCGCGGACGCGCTCAGGACCACGGCAGCGGATCTCGTGACGGCGCATTCCGAAGATCCGGCGCCACGCATCATCGCGCTGCTGGGCGTGCGCGGGTCGGGCAAGACGACGATCGGCCGCCGGCTGGCGAGGCGCATGAAGCTGCGGTTTGTCGAGCTCGACAAGCTGATCGAACAGCGGGCCGGGATGCGCCTGGCTGAGATTTTCACGACGCATGGCGAGGAGTTCTATCGCCGCCTGGAGCGTGAGACGCTCACCGACCTTCTGGCGGGACGCCAGTCGATGGTGCTGGCGGTCGGCGGCGGCCTCGTCACCGCGTCAGACGCCTATGGCCTGCTCCTGAGGCAGGCGACCACGATCTGGCTCAAGACCAGAGCCGAGGACTGCTGGAATCGCGTGATGCGCCAGGGCGACCGGCGCCCGATGGACAACCACCCCCAGGCGCGCGAAGCGCTCCGCCAGCTCGTGACCCGGCGCGACCCGCTGTACGCCCGCGCGGCCATCACCGTCGATACCTCGGCCGCGACCGTCGCCCAGTCTGTCGAACGAGCCGAACGCGCGGTGCGCGACCTGGTCGCCTGAGGGCGCCGAAACGTTTTCTCAGCTGCTGTAGTATTCGTCCTCGTCAGGCCTCACCAGGAGGCACCCCCGGGTCCGTCCAAGGAGAAGACGTGTATGCGCCGAAATCTACTGTATTTCGCCGGCGTCCTGCTGATCAGCTATCCGCTCGTCGCCGACCTGCCGGCGTTCCAGAACCAGCAGTCGGCCCCGGCCCAGGCACGGCTGATCAACGCGCCGACCGAGGCGGTCCTCCAGGGGTTCCGCTGGCGAGAGATTGGGCCCACCGGCCAGGGCGGCCGCATCGACGACCTCGCGGTCGACGAGAAGAACCCGTCCACCTACTACATCGGGTACGCCGTGAGCGGCCTCTGGAAGACCACGAACATGGGGACGACGTTCGAACCCCTGTTCGATGAGATTGGCCATTCGATCGGCGATCTCGCCCTTGCGCCCTCGAACGCCAACATCCTGTACGTCGGGACCGGCGAGCCGAACAACCGGCAGTCGAGTTCCTTTGGCAACGGCGTCTACAAATCCACGGACGCAGGCAAG
>CAZJTG010000377.1:0-2953 GCA_964548865.1 uncultured Solibacteraceae bacterium | reverse complement strand
GGACTTGTAGACGCCGTCACCGAACATCGAGCTCCGCGGATTCGAGTTCTCGCCCGTGCCGAGCCAGACGACGTTGGAGTTTCTGGGATCGACTTTGATGCAGCAGAGGTTGAACGACCCGCCGCGGTCGAAGACCGGTGTGAAGTCGAGACCGCGATTTTCGGATTTCCAGACCCCGCCGGCCGCCGTCGCCACCCAGTAGACGTTCTGGTTCCTCGGATCAACATCGATGTCCGCGATGCGGCCGGTCGTAAGAGTGGGACCGATGCCGCGCAGGCTGAGACCCTCAAACACTTCGGCGGTCAGCCGGTCGCCCGGCGCGGGCGCCTGGCCCGATCCTACGGACACGAACAGTGCGAGCACACCGGCCACGACGGCAAGGAACAGGCGTTTCATAAGGACCTCTGAGATTGGGCGAATCCGGGCGGGATGATATCAACACCGGGGGTCGGGTCCGGGTCACGCAACCGGACCCCGATTTCGTGTATCTTCCACCGCGCGGCGCTGTAGTTCGGCAGAGGGCTGACACCCGTCAGCCGCCGATGCGTGTACACGCCAGGCAGCGCGAAAGGGTGACGAATGCAAGACCTGGACTGGACCATCCCTGACAATTACCGTCAAATCTTCACGATCGCTTCATGGGCTCTTGGCATCCTCGGCGGCACCTGGCTCGTGACGGGCGTCGTCGGATACATGCACCGTCGGGCGTACAACCTGACCCATGCGGAGTCCGGCCGTTCCCAGAACGTCAAGCCTGATTTCCTCAAGGTCGATCAGGCCGCCAGAAAAGCGGCCATCGACCGGGGCGAGGCGTTCGACAAGCAGCTGGCCGACAAGGCCGCCGGCCCCAAGCCGCCGGCCGAGGCCATCGGGTCCTGGGCCCGGATGGGCGCCAGCCTGACGGCCATCATCACGCTCGTCGCGGCCATCGTCGGCAGCCTGGGCAAGGCCGAAGTGCTCCAGAAGGGCGCCGAACGCATCGGATCGTTCGAGAAGCTCGGCGTGATCTTCCGCGAATACCCCTTCGGCGCCAGCATCGCCGTGATCTGCATTGTCGCCAACGTCATCGCCTTTAACAGCAGCCGGAAGAAGAAGTAGGGCACGGAGGAATCATGGCCAACCCGAGTAAGAACATCACGCTCAGCGACGACAACCTGCTCGCCGAGTACATCTCCCTCGACAAGTTCAAGGGCGTGCTCGAGCAGCGCGTCGCCGTCGGCCCGGATCTCCTGGCGATGCTGATTAAGGACGGCCAGATCGCGCAGGCCGAACCCGGCGGCCACTTCGCCATTGGCGGCATCTGGCGGACGCTCAAGGACGCGATCGCCGGCCAGCACTCGATCCGCCTGCTGATCGCGGACCTCAAGCCCTTCCAGCTCACGACCAGCGCGGACTCCCTCAGCAAGGACAACGTCCCGATCGCCGGCGAGTTCACTCTGGAGCTGCAGGTCAACCCCGAGAAGCCCGCGAACGTGCTCGGCTTCATGAAGGAACACGGCGCCGTCACCAAGAGCAGCGTGCTGTCACGGCTCGCGCCGCATCTGGGCGACCGCGTCCTCAACGCCGCGGTCCGGCAGATGAACGCCCTCGAACTGCGCGGCAACAAGGGCATGCAGGACAAGATTCAGGCCGATGCGATGAAGGAAGTCGAGCGCCTGCTGGCCGACGTCGGCATCATGGTGCGCGGCGTGTCCATGCGCTGGGCCTTCAACGAAGAGGAGAAAGCCGAAATCACCAAACGCCAGAAGGCGCGGGAGCAGGAAGCCCTCGAGCAGGACTTCCAGATCCTCAGCCGGGCGATGACACGCGAGGCGGAATCCAGCATCGTCAAGCTCAAGGCCGACGCGAGCATCGAGACGGCGAAGATCACGACCGAGGACGACCTCAAGAGACTGATCCTCGGCAACGAGCTCAACTTCATCGACGCGCGCGAGGAGGGCGTCCGCGTCCAGCAGATGAAGGCGCTGCGCCACGAACTCGAGCTCAACGCCACGCAGCGGCGCGACAACCTCAATCAGCAGCTCGAGGCCGAGGACCAGATCCTCGCGATCGCGAGGAAGAAGGAAGAACAGCGGAAGCAGGGCCGCGGCCAGGAGCTCGACGAGACCAGGCACGGCGACGAACAGCGCCGCCTCGCCCGCGAGCGCGAACTCACCGATCTGGAGCACGGAAAGAAGACGCGCGACCTGGGCGGCCAGCAGATCGACATTAACATGTCGATCGTCGAGCGGCAGCGCCAGCACGACGTGCGCGTGGAGGAAATCCGCGCCGGGCTTCGCGTCGTCCAGCGATCGATTGAGGAAGCCGACACGAAGTCGCGGCTCATGCTGGCCGAGCTCGAGCAGGTCCAGAACATGCGCCTCGCCGAGATCGCGCGCGAGAACAACCTGCGCGCGATGCGCGGAATGCAGGACGTCGAGATCGACGCGGAGGCGCGCCGGCTCGATCTGAACATCAAGGGCGGCGACGCGACCCATCGCCGCGCGATGGAAGACAAGAAACTCGAGAAAGAGACCGAGCTCGAGAAGATACGGATCCTGGCGAGCGGCACGCCCGAGCAGATTCTGGCGATCAACGCGGGCTTCTCGCCGCAGGTCGCCAACGTGCTCATCGAGCAGGCCAAGGCGCGCGCCACTGAGGGCACCGACCGCATGGCGCTCATGCGGGAGATGGTGCAGCAGGCCAAGGACGCGAACGTGGCCTCCGCCGACCAGGCGCGCACTTTCTTCACGACCGGCATGACGGGCGTGCAGGGCGTGGCACAGGGCGTCGGCACGGCGGTCGGCGCCGGCGCGGGCATCGCCCGCGGCGGCGGCGCGGCGGCACCGAACCGTCCCGCCGGCAATGAAGAACCACAGACCGCCGAGTGCCCCGGCTGCCACCGCACCATCCCGGTGACCGATCGGCACTGCCGGTACTGCGGTCGACAGATGAGGCAGTAAGCCGATGGACT
>CAZJTG010000376.1:0-2959 GCA_964548865.1 uncultured Solibacteraceae bacterium | reverse complement strand
CTGCGTTTCATGGCGATCGACCGGCTCGCCCGATCGAACGCGAAGGACTCGATGCCGTCGAGGATGGTCTCCGACTGCGTGGCGAGATTCAGAATGCCGAGCTTTCGGCGCACGGGCTGCCGCGCCGCGGTCAGCCGCTCCTGCTCCGCCTCGGATACGCCGATGCTGTAGGCCATCCACTGCGAGTTCGCGCTGAACGTGGCGCCCGAGGCGAACGGCACTCGCTTCGTGACGGTTCCGCCGAGCTGATTGATCCAGAGCTCACTGTCGCCGCCCACCTTGGCGACCGAGTACGCGAACCATCGACCGTCTGGCGAAAGGCCGCCGCGCCCGGCCGCCGGCGATACCGTCTCGAACTGGTCGTAGTCCGCGGGCTTCAGCGTGGGCTTCGCGGCCGACTGGGCGCCAGGCCGCGCCTGCACCACCAGAGCGAGGAAAAGGACGGCCGTGAGGGCAATCAATCGACGTGACATGCGGATACCTCGGCGTAAGGATACAAACTAATTTGCCAGTCGACTCACACAGACACCACGGCGCCTGCCTTCCTGTCTTACACGGAGATCACGACGGCTGGGGGCGGGGCGCGGCGGCGCGGCCGCCGCGCCGACGCTCCCGGTGCCAACTCGGTCGGGTCTCCATGCCTCCGTGTGTGACTGGGCTGAGGCTTCGTGATCTCCGTGTGAAATGACAAGCGACATGGGCTGGATCACCGGCCCGGTAGAATCGCAATCGCCCGCAGCGGCGCGCCGCTGCCGCCCCTGATCTTCATGGGCAGCGCGATGACGGTGGCGCCGATGGGCGGAAGCTTGTCGAGACCAGTGAGGTTCTCAAGGCCGGGCACGTTGGCGTCGTAGAGAATCTGATGCGTCTCGTACGTCTTCGACTGGCCGGAGTCGATACTCGCGGTGTCGATGCCGATGGCGTTGATCCTGCGGCTGTTCAGCAGGAACCGCGCGGCGTTCGGGTGCACCCCGGGGAAGTGCAGGTTGGCAACTGCCGCGTCGCCCCGTTCGGCGGTACCCAGATACCTCGCGGCGTCGGGCCATCGCGACGAGAAGCCCGTCCGGATCAGCAGGAGGGCGCCTTCGGGGATGCGCCTGTCGATCGCCTCCTCGGCTCTCTCGATGTCCTCGGCGGTCACCAGATAGTCCGGGTTAAGGGCGGCCTGCTTGGTCACGTCCACCACAAACGCCGGGCCCACCAGGCGCTCCAGTGGAATCTCATCCACGGCGTGACGCCCGCGCGCAAAGTGCACCGGTGCGTCCAGATGCGTGCCGCCGTGCTCGGCCATCGAGAAGTTGTTGGCCGCGTAGTAGAAACCCGCCGGCGTCATGCCTTCGTTCACGACCGTCAGCTTGAACCGCTCGGCCGTCGGCCAGAACACCGTGTCGTCGCCATAAGCGTGCGACAGATCCACAATGGTGCCCTGTGGAAACGCCTCTCTCTCCGACGACGGCGATCCGCAACCCGCCGAGAGTAACAGCGTCAGGAACGCAACCGCCCAGGTCATCCTTGGCGTCGTTCGTGTCATTCGTGTCATTGGCGTCATTGGCGTCACTTTACCCATGGCCGGACTAATCTACAGCCTGACGCGCCCGATGTGGACGGTCTTCGGTACCATCGCGATCGTGCTGGCGATTCTCTTCTTCGCCCAGCGTTCGTTCATCTATTTCCCGGCCGGCCAGGTCACGGCTCCCGCCGCGGCCGGATTGCCGGGCGCCGCCAGCGTGACGTTTCAGACGGAGGACGGACTCGATCTCGAGGCGTGGTTCGTGCCGGCCCGCGAGCGGCCGCGATCCACAGCCGAGGCGTCACCCGCCGACGACCGCACGATCGTCGTGTTTCCTGGTAACGGCGGCAATCGTAGCCATCGCGCTCCCCTGGCGGCGACGTTCGCCGAATACGGCTGGTCGACGGTGCTCGTCGACTATCGGGGCTACGGCGGCAATCCCGGCCTGCCATCCGAGGACGGACTGGCGCGCGACGCGCGCGCGGTCGCCCGCATGCTGCCCACGCTGCCCGGCGTGAATCCCTCACGAATCGTCTACTTCGGCGAGTCTATCGGCGCGGCGGTGGCGGTGAGGCTCGCGGTGGAACACGCGCCGGCCGCACTGATTCTGCGGTCGCCCTTCTCATCGATGACATCGGTCGGCGCGCATCACTATCCCTTCCTCCCCGTCCGATGGCTCCTTCGCGACCGGTATCCCTCGATCGATCTCATCGGTCGGGTCCGGTCGCCCGCGTTGTTCATCGCAGGGGACGCGGACACGGTCGTGCCGCTGTCGGACACGGAAGCACTGTTCGAGGCCGCCAGGGAGCCAAAGCGCCTCGTCACGATTCGCGGCGCGAACCACAATGACGAAGCACTGTTCACGGGCGCGGAGATGATGGCGGCGATCCGGGAGTTCCTGCGTTGAGTCTCGTCCACCTTGCAGGCCATATAGGATCGTGCAGGACTACTGGGGGCAGAACGCCTCACGGCCTCTGGCACCCGGTCGTGCGGTTCCCCACGTGTTCTACACGGCTCTACACGACCTGCAAGGTGAAATAATCGCCGGCATGATCGACCAGCGGATTCAGCACTATCGCATCGTTCGCCAGCTCGGCGCGGGCGGCATGGGCATCGTCTACGAGGCCGAGGACACGCGCCTCGGCCGGCACGTCGCACTGAAGTTCCTGCCCGAGAGCCATGGCGTCGCCGATGAAAGCGTCGAGCGATTCCTGCGCGAGGCGCGCATTGCCTCGTCGCTCAACCATCCGAACATCTGCACGGTCTACGACATCGGCATCCACGAAGGCCGGCACTTCATCGCGATGGAACTGCTCGACGGCGAATCGCTCCGAAGCCGGATCAGCGGCCATGCGCTGTCGCTCGAGCAGATGCTCGAGATCGCCTGCCAGCTGGCGGACGCGCTCGATGCCGCGCACGCGAAGGGCATCATCCACCGCGACATCAAGC
>CAZJTG010000375.1:0-2985 GCA_964548865.1 uncultured Solibacteraceae bacterium | reverse complement strand
TCAGTCGACGTCCACCAGGGCGCGTAGAGCGCGGTCCACCGACCGCTCCAGTCTCAGGAAGCGGTCGACGTGGGTCCAGCGGAACACCTTGCGGACGAACGGAGTGCCGCCAGCCAGCACCAGCGTCCCGCCCTTGGCGACCACGTCGTGGTGTATCGCGATCAACAACCCGACGCCGCTGGAGTCGATCCGCTGGATCGCGGAGATGTCGATCACGAAGGATCGAATTCCTTCGGCGAGGTAGGCGGAGACGGAGTCGCGAAGATGCGCGCGGACGGCCTCGGCCGCGTCGTAGTCCAGTTCGGGCGTAGGCAACTCGATTCGCACCGCCGCGCCGTTGTCCACGGGCGCGGCGGTGAAACGAACGCCCACGGCTGAATTCGCAGCCATGGTGATCCCTCGATACCTTCGCGGCCAGGGGCCGCGTCTTCCAGATCCTGTGGTACCCCGGGGCTTGAGGCCGGCGGTGCCAGGAAGAGCATCGGCATTCTCAACACTCCATGATGAGCCCCTGCGCTGGCCGACTTCGATGTGATGGCGCTTGCGTGTGCGGGGCCGTCGCACGCGCGCGGGGGTCACCGGCCGCAAGTCGGTGATCGGCAGGGCCTGCCGGATTTCGGTGACCCCGTGTGCTTTCGAGCGCGTCCCTGGCGCCGTCGTCATTCCCGGGGACCGGGGTCGGACGGGTTCGCTTTCGCGATCCTCCGCCTTCGGCGCGAGGATTCCTTGTTCGTCCCGCCGTTCTGCCCGAACCAGGACTGCGTCTTCCACGCCGCGCCGGGGACGGATTTCTACCGCCCTCACGGCTCCTACCAGCCGCGCTGTCGTTCCCAGCCGATCCCCCGCTTCCGCTGCAAGGGGTGTCTCGTCACGTTCTCGCGCCAGACCTTCCGCTTCGACCGTGGGATGCGCAAGCCCCACCTCATCCCGCTCTTGTTCCGCCACCTGGTGTCGGGCGGCTCGCTGCGCCAGGCCGCGCGGATGCTCGGCTTCGCGCGCAAGACCATCGCGCGCGCTCTCGAGCGGCTCGGCCGCCACGCCACGCTCTATCACCAGAGCGCCCTCACCCGCTTCGCCTTCCCGACCGAGCATCCGCGCTTTCAGTTCGACGAGCTCGAGACCCACGAGAGCCATCGCATCCTGAAGCCGCTCACCGTCGGCACCCTGCTCCAGGAGCGCACTCGCTTCCTGATGGCGATCACCACCGGGACGCTGCGCTCGCGGGCGAGCCAGTGCGAGGCGTCGAAGGCCCGAAGGGCCGAGTTCGAGAAGATCCACGGCCAGCGCCCGAACGAGAGCCGGCGGGTCATCCGGGAATTGCTCGAGACCCTCACGAAGTTCGCGCCCGACGGTCCACCGCCCGCGACCGAGCGGCTTTGCTTCATCACCGACGAGAAGACGATCTATCCCGAGGTGTTGCGCGAAGTGTTCGGGAACGCGCTGCCGCGGCACGAGACCGTCTCGAGCAAGCTCGTGCGCGACGGCCGAAATCCGCTGGCGCCGATCAACCAGCTCGACACGATGACGAGACATCACAACGCGCGGCTGCAGCGCGAGTCGATCGCCGCCAGCAAGAAGGAGCTCAGGTTGCGCGACCAGCTCGCGATCTTCGTCGCGTGGTGGAACTACTGGCGCAAGCGCACCAACCAGGACCGCGAGTCGCCGGCGAAGCACGCCGGCGTGCTGCCGCGGCGGGTCGCCATCGGCGAACTCTTCGGCTGGCGCCAGGACTTCGGACCGGGGAAGCTGCCGCTCTTCGACGCGGCCTGAGCCGAAGGCCGCTCACACCGCTTCGACTCGACACCAAGGTGGTGGCAGACGTCGCCCGGCAGGTCGAGCCGTGCGGCGCGCCGCTGTTTCGTCAAAAGGAGTCACCTGGACGACGACGCTGGACGCCGTGATCGCCCCGCTCGGACATCGAACCACGAGCGCCGCGGCGCCGGGCGCCGCGCCGGCACGGAAACCGGCAGAGCCTCCACATCCAAGGGAGCCAGCGGAGTCAGTCAGGGATTTCGACGCCGATCGAGCGGAAGACATCCCTCGTCCGCGCACCCAAGTACGCCCGCACCTCCCCCGTCGTCGAGAACGACAACACCCGGCGCGCCACCTGCTCGGCCTCGGCGAGCGTCACCGCCTGGATCAGCCGGCCAACGCCCGGCACATAGTGACGAGCCATCGAGAATCGCCGCAATCCCATCCCCAAGAGAACCAGCGTGCAGTAGTAACTGCCAGCCATCTCGCCGCAGAGGGATACCGGCTTTCCCGCGCTCTGAGCCGCCTTGATGACGTTCTTCACGGTGCGCAGCACGCTCGGATTCAGCGGTTGCGACAAGCCCGCGACCCTTGCGTTGTTGCGATCGGCCGCCAACAGGTACTGAATCAGGTCGTTGCTACCGATCGAAACGAAGTCCACTTCGCGCAGCATGTTGTCGACCGAGATCGCGGCGGCCGGTACTTCGACCATGATCCCAAGTGGCACGCGTTCGGCGAATCCGATGCCGCGCCTCACGAGGTCAGCCTTCACGTCGGCGACGATCGCGGCAGCGCGCCGGATTTCCTCGACCGTCGTGATCATCGGGAGCAGGATGCTGGCGCGACCGTGCGTCGACGCCCGGAGCAACGCGCGGATCTGCGCGATGAACATGTCGGGCCACTCATCGCAGACGCGGAAGCCGCGCCATCCAAGCGCCGGGTTGTCCTCTTCGGCAACCCGGAAGTATGGCAATCGCTTGTCACCTCCGATGTCGATCGTCCGGAAGACGACCTCACCGCCACCGCAGCGCAACAGCGCCTCGCGATACACTTCGTACTGCTCGTCCTCGGACGGGAACGAGTTGCGCTCGAGATAGACGAACTCGGTGCGGTAGAGCCCGATGCCCGCGAGGCCCTGCATCTCGGTCGGCCGCAGGTCGCTGGGATTCTCGACGTTCAACAGCATTTCGACGGGGACCCCGTCCTTGGTCACTGCCGGCAGCGCAGGCTGGG
>CAZJTG010000374.1:0-2986 GCA_964548865.1 uncultured Solibacteraceae bacterium | reverse complement strand
CGCCGAACAGATGCATGATGCGCCCGTCCCCGTCCGCATACATGACCGTGAAGAACGGCATCTGGAGCGGACGCAGCGCGGCTTCGAACTCCGCCAGGTTCCTTGCCCGCACCATCTGCAGGTACTGATTGAAAAGGTTGGGCTGGTCGATGCCGGCCACTCGCAGCGCGAGCGCCTTGCCGCCTGTGGAGCGGACGACCGGGCCGTGGACCGACTCGCGAATCGTGAGGATCTCGTCGGCGAGCGTGCCGTTCGGTTGCTTGATCTTCAGCGTCTCGGACCGCGTGACGAACGGCCGGACGCCGCCGTCCCAGCGGTAACCGCCCTCGACGGTCGAGAGTTCGTACAGATCGGCGCCGTCGATCGTGTTGTTCGTATGGCTCCACCCGAGTCGATCGTTGAACGCGATCCCGAAGAACGGCATGCCCACGAGCGCCGCACCGTAAGCCGAGAGGGTCGGGGTGCTGAGTTGCGCCTCGTACCAGGTGAAGAAATCACCCCATGGCAGATGCGGATTCACGAGCAGCAGCGGACTGCCAGACGCCGATCGCTTCGGTCCGATCGCCCAGGTGTTGCTGCCCGCGTCGGCCCATCGGCGCATGTGCGGCTCGAGCGACTGTGGATTCGCCACGAACGAGAAGTGGATGACGCGCTGGACGTGCGCGAGGACGTCGGTGACCGTCACCGGCAGTACCACGCGCATGTCGGCGTTGAGGCGGCCCGGATGCTGTGTGGCGTAGGCGTTCACGCCGTCGACGAACGCGCGAATCGCGCCCAGGGCCTCGGGCGCCTGCTGCTTTTCCCAGGCCGCCGCCCTGGCCGGCACGCCCATCGTCCTCACCCATCGATCGGCATCGGCAAGGTCGGCGCCCCAGTACTCCGCGCCGCGTCCTCGCGCCTGACCGTAGAGGCGGAGGAGCAGATCGCCGTGGCTCTGCATCTGCGCCTGACCGAACGCGAACATCGCGCGATTGAGATCCGAGGCGTAAATGTGCGGCACGCCCCAGCGGTCCCAGAGGATCTCGGTCTGTGCCTGCGCGGTGCGGGCGGAACTCTCGCCCGAACCGGCCATGGATGCGATCGCCAGCGCGACGCCGGCTGGCAGAAGGAACCGTCGCGTGAACCTCATCGCGGTTATCTCCCTTGCGCCGACGCGACCGCGTTGAAGATCACGCGGAAGGTGCCGAACGGCTGACCGCGCCACTGCGGCCTGAATCCCAGCAGCACCACGCGGCCGTCGCCGACCTCGACCTCGAGCGCGGCGGCCTTGCCCGCAATCAGCGGCTCGCCCTGCAGGAAGCCGGACGCGAGCACGTCCTTCGCCGCGAAGCGTGCGAGCACGGTCCCTTTGAATCCCTCGAGGGTTTCGAACACGGGCCCGCTGTCCTGATAGACCTGCGCGCGTTCGGGCATTCCGGACATGACCCTGTGCGACGTCGTGACATCCACGTTCAGCAGTGACCCGCCGACGAAGTACTGCTGGCGCGGGAGGGCAAGCACGACGTTCCGCACGGGCAGCTTGAACTGGTCGATGGCGAAATTGCTGCTGCGACTGAAGCAGACGAGCGTGCCACCACCGCGAAGAAACGCCTCCACCGCCCGCGTGCGCGCTTCGTTGGCGGCCTGCGGATCGACGGCGGCCGTGACCGCTCCCCCTCCTCCACCTGCCCCCGCACCGGCGGGCGGCACCCCTCCGCTTACTCCCGCTCCGGCGCCCGCGGCCCTTCCTCCGCGTCCTCCTCCCCCTTCGAGATATCCGCGAGCCTCATCAGAGATCACGAGCACGTCGATCCTGTCGCGCAGATTGCCCGCTTGAATGTCCGCGCCCGAGATGCGGACGTATTCGAACTCGTAGGAGTCCAGCACCCAGCGCGTCCAGCCCTCATCCATGCTCGTACCGGCCAGGAGAAGTCCGATGCGCGGCCGGGGCGACTTCGATGCGGCCGCCGCCACGCGCTCGGCGCGGATCGCCAGCGACGAGACCAATTCGTCCTGCGCGGACGGCGCGAGGCCGGAAATGGTGTATCGCCCGTCTTCGAACTTCACCGACGCGCCCGCGCGCCAGGCGCGATTGATCGCCTTGAACGCGTTGTTCTCCGAGGGATTCACGGCGAGTGCGGCACCCGCGCCCATGATGCGGCCGGCAGGCGGCGCGATCGCCCTGGCGGCCGGATCCGCATCGAATCCCACGCCCGGCACGCTGTCGAAGGCCGCGGCATCGGCGGCGGCACCCAGGTTGTACGGCGCCGGCCTGATCGCCGCCGGCGGCGAAGCCGCGACCGGCCGCAGCTTCGCGCGCACATCGTCGGCAAGCGCGGTGTTCACGATCACCGTACGCACACCCATCTGCATCGGCAGCGTCCACCCGGCGGCGTCGTACGGCGTTTCGAGCGGGCCGCCCGGTGATTCACGGATGTCCGGGTACTTCTGCGGGTCGAGCACTTCACGCGCGAGCGCCGCAAACGCCTGATCGGTCGGAATCACCCACGTGCCCGCCGGAAATGATTCGCCCTCGAACGCGGCCGGCGCCGACAGCTGATACACGCGGAGCCCTGAAAAGGCCAGCCGGCGCAGCATCTCGACCGCGGCGGCGGGATCGCGCTGCGCCTGCGGCACCACGTACGCATATGGCGCCTCGCGACGCCCGCGCGCGATCTGGTCGCGGCCGGCCCGGTACCGGCCGTACATCAGCGCGTCCTTGAACTTCGAGGCGTACTCAATCGTCGCCATCGACGCGGTCGTCATGTACTCGACCGCGTCGCGCATGCGCCAGGTGCCGCCCAGCCAGGGGCTCACGTAGAGCGACTGCGGATAGCGCATGTTCGCGGGCACGTCGTTCGGCTGCGACGTGCGCGGCGACGGCCCGGTCCCCTGCGTCTCGGTCCAGAACGCCGGGATGTTCTTGAAGACCGGGTTGTAGTCGATGTACCCCGGGTACCACGCGTCGAAGCCGCGGCCCATGTGTGTCGCGCCCACCTTGCCCTCG
>CAZJTG010000373.1:0-2991 GCA_964548865.1 uncultured Solibacteraceae bacterium | reverse complement strand
GCGCTGAGCGTCCGGGACAGACGCGTGGGGGTGGGGCCCCACGCGAACTAGAGAGAAGTTGATGCCATGACGCGCGACGCGGTTATCTTCGGCATTGCCGGCACGATGTTCGGCCTCCTCGCGGGCTGGATCATCGGGAGTCAGCACGCACGGCCCATTCCCGGCGCCGTGCCCGCTCCGCCGGCGGCGGCCGCCGCTCCCGCGCAGCTGCCTGCGCCGACACTCGATTTGAAGCGGGTGAGCGCGCTCGAGGCCGAGGCGAAGGCCAGGCCGTCGGATGCGGCGGTCCGGGCGCAGCTCGGGAACCTGTACTTTGACGCCGAGCGTTTCGATCTCGCGATTTCCTGGTACGAAGCGTCGCTCGCACTCAATCCAGGCGACATCAACGTCAGCACGGACCTGGCGGTCTGCTACTACTACACGAACGATGCCGACAAGGCGTTGAGGCAGATTGACAAGTCCCTGGCCATCGACGCGAAGCACGCCAAGACGATCCTCAACCAGGGCATCATCCGGGCGTTCGGCAAGCAGGACCTCGACGGAGCGCAGAAATCCTGGGAGCGCGTGCTCGAAGTGGCACCCGATTCGCCGGAGGCCGTGCGCGCCCGGCAGGGGCTCGATGGCTTGCGATCCGCCCACACGCCTGGCGCGGCGCCCTCGGGGGCGGCCGGCGCCGGCAGCTAGCGGCGGCGTGCGCGTCCTTCTCTGGATCGTCCGGGCGATCGCCATCCTGCTGTTAATCCGGATGATCCTGCACGCGCTGTTCGGGAAGAAGCGCGCCTCGATGCGCGGGCGCGCGCCGGGCGCCGGAGCGGAGCGGGTGCCTGAACGCACCGGCGGCGAACTGGTCAGGGATCCGACGTGCGGCACCTACGTGCCGAAGGCCCGCGCCATCATCGTGGGATCGGGCGACGAGGCGAAATACTTCTGTTCGACGGATTGCAGGGACAAGTACCAGCGATGATGACGCGCAAGCAAGCCGTGCGAGCGAACCACGCAGACGGAGCGGGCCGTAGGGGTCCCGCGAGTGAGCGCGTCGGGGGTCCGCGGGGCGAAGCCCCCGGGACACGAAAAAGAAGATGATTGACGGGCTCCGCGCGGACATCGTCGAAATCGGCCGGCGGCTCTGGCAGCGCGGCTTCGTGGCGTCGAACGACGGCAACATCTCCGTTCGCCTTGGTTCCGACCGCCTGCTCATGACGCCGGCCAGCGTGTCCAAGGGCTTCATGGCGCCGGAGATGATGGTCATCACCGACCTCGAGGGGAACGTCGTCGAGGCCGCTCCCGGGCGCAAGCCCTCCTCCGAGGCACTGATGCACCTCGTCGCGTACCGCGAGCGACCCGACATCAACGCCGTCGTGCACGCCCATCCGCCGATTGCGACGGGCTTCGCCGTCGCCGGCATCGCACTCGATCGGGCCGTGCTGGCCGAAGTGGTCACGACGCTCGGCGGCATTCCCATCGCGGACTACGCGACGCCCTCCACCCAGGAGCTGGCGGAGACCGTCCGGCCGCTGATCCGGTCGCACGACGGAGTCCTCCTGGCCAATCACGGCGCCGTGGCGCTTGGCAAAGACTTGTTTTCCGCGTACTACAAGATGGAGACGATCGAGCATTTCGCGCAAATCAGCCTGGTCGCGCGGCAGCTGGGCCGGGAGCACCTGCTCTCGCGCGAGGAAGTCGAACGGCTCCAGGGACTGCGCGGGCGCTACGGCATCTCGGCGCCCGCGCCGATTTGTCCCGATCCGAACCCGGCAGGCGAGGACGATCCGACCTGTCAGGTGGTGATCGCGCCCGGCGTGCCGGGCGAACGGCTCGTACCCGACACGAGCATCGCCACGGGCCCAGCCGCCAGCCGTCAGGTAACGCGCGAGCGAACGGTAGTAAGCGAGCCGGGCGAACGGAGCGGGGCATCGGGGTCCCCGCGAGAGAGCCCGTCGGGGGGGGCGCGGGGGCAGAGCCCCCCGCGTCAGGTAGGAACGGACGGCGAGATTGGGGTTAAATACGCCGAGCTTACCCAGCTCAAAGACGAAACCGTACGGCAGCTGGCACGTCGGTAGAGTTCACAATGGCCGGGCGCGCGCGGGGAACGCCCCCGCCAGAAAACGAGGTATCGAATGGGTGAGGCACTGGGAATGGTCGAGACGAAGGGCCTGGTGGCGATGATTGAAGCCGCCGACGCCATGGTCAAGGCCGCTAAGGTCAGCCTCGTGGGTTGGGAAAAGATCGGTGCCGGCTACGTGACCGCGATCGTCCGAGGCGACGTCGCGGCCGTCAAAGCCGCGACCGACGCCGGCGCCGCCGCCGCGCGCCGCGTCGGCGAACTCGTCTCGGTGCATGTCATCCCGCGCCCGCACGCGAATCTCGAAGACGTGCTGCCGATCGGGAAGGCCTCGAAGAGCTAGACCTGGCGCGCGCCGCCTGTTTCTCATGCTGCTAGCCAAAGTGGTCGGCACCGTCGTCGCCACCCGCAAGGATGAGCGGCTGGAGAGCACGAAACTGCTCGTGTCGCGCCCCATCGACCCTACCGGCAAGTTCGAGGGGAACTACCTCGTGGCCGTCGACACCGTGGACGCCGGCGTGGGCGAGACGGTGCTCATTGTCAGCGGCAGTTCCGCGCGAATGGCGGCGGGCCTCAAGGACTGCCCGGTGGACGCCGCCATCGTCGGCGTCATCGATCGCATCGACGTCGAATCGAAATAGCCAGCCATGCAACTCGCCCGCGTCATTGGCGATGTGGTCTCGACCCTGAAAGACCCGGCGCTCGCCAACCACAAGCTGCTGATCCTCCAGCCCATCGCTCCGGACCGGACGGCGGCGGGACGCACGCTCGTGGCGGTTGACGCCGTCGGCGCCGGTGTCGGCGAGGACGTGTTCTTTGTCCGCGGCCGCGAAGCCTCCTTCCCGTTCCTGCCCGACGAGCCTCCGACCGACGCGTGCATCGTCGGTATCGTCGATCAGTGGAGTCTGGAGTGAGCGAGCCGCGCGAGC
>CAZJTG010000372.1:0-2992 GCA_964548865.1 uncultured Solibacteraceae bacterium | reverse complement strand
CCCTGCGAATTGAGGAAGTTGGTCTCGACGCGGTTGAAGTCGTCCTCGGCCTGCGCGTAGATCATGCCGAACACCGCGTCGGCGTCGGTGCGTCCCGTGATGTGCGCGATTCCCCAGTCGTCGCGCACGATCGTGACGTTGCGCGCCTGTTGCTCCCAGCGCACCAGTTCGACGTTGCGGGCGGGCGCGGGGCCAAGCGCGAGAACGGCAGCAACGACGAAGAGGGACTTCCGCATGACGAACTCCTTCACTGGGGGAACGCTCTGATTACGGATTGCGGGGCTCGACCGTTCCCGCGGACTGCATCTGCCGGTCGCGAATGGCCTTGAATTCGTTTCCGGCGCGCCATTCGGGGAACTTCGCTGCCTGCGCCACGCGATAGCCGATCGTGAGGAGCAGCTCGAGGTCCTGCGCCGCTCCGGAGAGGTCCCAGCCCGGAAGCACCTCGTCCTGCGGCTTGTGATAGTACGTCGTGACGTATTCCTCGCGCTTCTGCATGCCGAACTCCTTCGGCTTGCCGACGTAGGTTGGTCCCTCGTCGGCATAGAATGCCGGGACACCGACCTTGGCGAAGTTGAAGTGGTCCGAGCGGTAGTAATACCCCTTTTCGGGCTCGGGGTCGGGCAACAGCGAGCGCGCCTGCTCGGCCGCCGCAACCCGCGCGTAGTCGTCCAGCTCGGAGGCGCCGAGTCCGATGACCGTGACGTCGCTCGTGTATCCCCAGGTGTTCATCCCGTCCATGTTGATGTTCGCGAGCGTCCTGGTCAGCGGATAGATCGGCGCGGCCGCATAGTACGCCGATCCCAGCAGCCCCTGCTCCTCGGCCGTGACGGCGAGAAAGAGGATCGACCGCTTCGGTGCCGTCGGCATCGCGGCAAAGGCCTTGGCCATCGACAACAGGCCGGCGGTGCCCGTCGCGTTGTCGAGGGCGCCATTGTAGATCGAGTCTCCGTTGACCGGCGCGCCGATGCCGAAATGATCCCAGTGGGCCGTGTAGATGACGTATTCGTCCTTCAGCACCGGATCGCTCCCCTCGAGCTTCGCGACGACATTCCGTGAGTCCACCGTACGGAGCGCGTTGTTCAACCGCACGCTTGCCGTCACGCCGAGCGACACCGGCGTGAACTCGCGGGTGGCGGCGCGGGCCTTGAGTGAATCGAAATTCTGGCCGCCCATCTCGAAGAGCGCCTTCGCCTGGTCGAGCGTGATCCATCCCTCGACCTTGCTGCGCGCCAGGTTCTTGTCCGGCGTGGCGAGGTCGAACTGTTCCGACGCCCGTCCCTGCACGACGGCGAACGGGTACCCCGCCGGGCCGGTCTCATGCACCAGCAGCACCGCCGCGGCCTTGCGCTGCATCCCCTGGTCGTACTTGTAGGTCCAGCGGCCGTAGTACGTCATCCGGTTGCCGCCGAACTGGCTCGTGTCGGCGAGCGGCGGGTCGTTCACCAGCATGACAACCGTCTTGCCGGCGACGTCCACGCCCTTGTAGTCGTCCCAGTTGAACTCCGGCGCCTCGACGCCGTATCCGACGAAGACCACTTCCGACCGGTCCACGGATACCGATGGTACGACGTGCTTGGTCCACGCCACATAGTCGTCGCGCCACTTGAGCGTCCTGCTCGACGCGCCTTTCGAAAACGTGAGGGCGGGTGCGCCCTTCACCGTGATGGCCACGAGCGGCACCTTCTGAATGAACGTGCCGTCGGTATTGCCCGGCTTGAGCCCGAGGGCGCGGAACTCGCTTTCGAGGTAGGCAACCGTGCGCTCCTCTCCGAGCGAGCCCGGCGCCCGGCCCAGGAGCGAGTCGTGCGCCAGCACACGGATGTGCCGCATGATCGTGGCCGTATCAAGCGCCGCGACGGCGGCTTTCGGCGCGGCCGGCCCTGCACCCGAGAGGTCGGTGCTGCAGGCGGTCGCAATCACGGCCAGGGGAACGAGACAGAGTATTCGGGTTCGCATCAGTCGCTTCATCCGGTTGGTGAGGTGGGTCGCCTGGGAGAATTTACCACGAGCGCTCCCGCTCCGGCTCTTCGGACGGTGCCGTTGCCCGCCCCGCATCCGTGAGGCTGCGACCGACCGCGCGGAACCACAGACCGCGTTGCCGATCGTCCGCACGGAAACCATGTTCAGGGCACAACGCCTCACGGAATCGCACCGATGGAACGCAAGGAATTTCTCGTCAAGTCCGCGCTGGGCGCCGTTGGCGTCGGCGCAGCGCAGGCCGGCCTTGGGGCCGCGATCGCCGATGCAGCCGCGACCGACCAGGCCCCCGCCCGCGCGACGCGCAAGATCCTCATCGCGGGCGGTGGGTTCAACACCGTGTGGATCCGCTACATGGCCGCGCTCACAGGCAAGTCACGGCCGCGGATCTGCTACCTCCCAACGGCAAACGCCGACAGTGCGACGGGCACGATCACCTTCTTCAAGAACTGCGCGCCGCTCAGCGTAGAGCCGTTCGTACAGAACAGCTTCATCGCCAGCACGTCGCAGCTCCAGGGCTGGGATGAGGTGTTCCTCTCGATGGACGCCATCGTCGTATCCGGCGGCAACACGCTCAACCAGCAGGCCATCTGGAAGGCACAGGGCATCGACGTCGTGCTGCGTCAGGCATGGGAGCGCGGCATCGTGCTGGGCGGCGCGAGCGCCGGGTCGCTCTGCTGGTTCGACGAAGGCACCACCGACTCGCGGCCGAAGGAACTCACAATCGTGAAGTGCCTCGGCTTCATCAAGGGAAGCCATTCACCGCATTACGACGCCGAGGCCGGGCGGCGGCCGC
Source organism: uncultured Solibacteraceae bacterium (assembly GCA_964548865.1). Taxonomy (GTDB): domain Bacteria; phylum Acidobacteriota; class Vicinamibacteria; order Vicinamibacterales; family SCN-69-37; genus DASUGC01. The sequence goes on along the minus strand of CAZJTG010000372.1, from coordinate 216 downwards.
TGTATCACAAGCTGATCGGCGAGGGCGCGATGCAGGCGGGGTACGCGTGCGACAATGACGCCGGGATCTATTTCGAGGAGACCGAGGTGCGACGCGTGGTTTCGGCGCGGGCCGGCGCGAAAGTGTACCACGTCAGCGCTACCGGCGGGCGGGTCGTAGAAAGGGTGCTGGAGCCGGAGATGATCAGCTAATCACACGCGCCGTTCCGTCGTCACC
>CAZJTG010000371.1:0-3004 GCA_964548865.1 uncultured Solibacteraceae bacterium | reverse complement strand
GTTCGGTGGGGGGAACAGGGCTGACTCCCGGAGCAGCACCACTCCTACCCAACTGGACGAGACCGCCGGGCCGAACGAGGCTGACTGCCCGGAGCGTATCCTGGCGCTCCTCTCGCCCACCCAGAACCATTCCGCCCTGCAATGGCGCCGGCGCTGCATCCGCAATCTCGCACGGCCGACGGCGAAACTCGAGGACGGCATGCGAATACGCTTCGCTTCGCCGATCAAGTTTACCGACGGCTACGAAGGACAGGAGTTCTTTGTCCGGAAGCGCGGGCGCAAGACGGCGCTGGCGATCAGCGAACATGGCTCGGCCCGCTACCGGGTCACAAACATGGCGCGCATGGCCTTTTCGGTCGTGCCGCAAACGAAGGTCCACCGGACGGTATTCTGACCGTCACCCGCCACGATCACCCTCACATCAGGAAGCGAGTTCGATCATGCCCGCCGCATCAACCAACGGCCAGTTCAGCAGAAAGCGCCAGGATCTCTGCAGCCGGACCCATGCCCAGAGGATCGCGGGCCGATTGCTGGATGTCCTCGGCAAGCCGATGGCCGTCATTCACACCGACAACCCGTTGCAGCCCTTTCGGGTCGGCGATCCATCAGAGACCTCGGGAAGGGTGGTGGTCGAGGTGCGCTCGTAACGCGCCCCGACCATCCTCAATCGATTGACCGCTTACTCGGCCAGAGTCGGATCGAGATACCACGAGGCACCCTGCCGGAAATCCCGATCAGGTTTTACCACCGGCCCGTCCGGCTCACTCGCGACGTAAGGCTTGACCAGCGGCATCGTGGCGACGCGGCGCTTGGCCAGCTTGCCAGCGACCTTCCCGCGCGCCTTGAGCAACTCTTCAAGCCACATGAGGTCGTCGAGCATCTGCACGACACCCCGGCCCGCCAGAATGTAGTAGAGACAGCGCTGGAAATCGTCGCACTCGTTACCGAGGATCATCGACAACTTCAGCTTGGCGCCCGCCACACCCTCGTGAACCCACTCGACCGCTTCGCGCAGTTCGACCGTCGAGAAATAGCTGTCCTCGACATCCATACCGATCGCCGCCGCCGCAAGCATGCGCCGGGTCGGGCGATTGCCCAGGTCGACGCTGGCATCGCGCAGCGTGATGTCGAGATCGAACCGATTGGTGAATACCGAACGCTTCATGACGAGGGTCTCCTTGTCCATGAACATACAGTGAACAGACTAGACCGTCAACGACCAATGCGGTAGGTGTCGCGCATGTGGTTGGTGCCTCGCCATTCGAGAGGCCTGTCTCTCCGCACGGACGTGCCTGTTGTCGTCCGCGACGCGCTCGTGCGCTGGTACGAAGGGGAGGGCACTGACGCCGATCATCGGGCCAGCGTCACGATGGTGGTCAAAGCGCGGACACACGGCCAGTGGATCGCCTGCGACTGTCTGGGCGGTGAAACGCCGCCGCCATTGATGTCGCCGTCCTACCTGTCCGAGGCAGAAACCTACTACCTTCGGCGGCTGACCAGCACCCGGCAGAAGCGCCCCGAGCATCTGACAGACTGTCCGTTCTACCGCGAGCAGGCCCCACAGCGATTCCGCGAAAAGCGCAGCGCAATCCCTTCGACGATCGATGAGCCGCACGGCCTGTTCAATGCGCACCGCTTGGCGCCGGAGAAGCTGGCGGCCATGCCGGACGACAGTGAACCCGACGACCGAACCCGGGGCGTTGCGATACCGCGTCTCGCGCGCCTGCTGTGGCTCCTCATGGAAATGGCGCACGTCAACGTCGTCGAACCCCTCCCTCCGGATCAAGGACGGGACACTTCGATGGCGAAGGAATTCGCTCGCCTACGCCGCGCTGCAGAGCGACTGGACATCGCGCCAGGTATTCCCCTCGCGAAGCACTTCTACACCCATGTCGACCCCTACGATCGGAATGTGGTGTTCGCCCGCCTGCGCAAAGCCGCGGCGAAATGGCCTTCGGGCCTGGCGCCGCAAGCCTTCCTTGCGCTCTACGCTCTCGACATTTCAGGAACGACCATCACACTCGCCGAAGGCCGCGAGCTCGAGGTCAAAACGCGGATCCAATATGCCGGAGCGCGGGTCGGACCGCCTTACCTCGTCCTCGTCGTCGTAGGCGAACACAACCCGCGTGACGGCTTTGCCGCGCTCCGCGGCTATGCGCAGCCGATCGCCCGCCCATCCAGCTTCATCGCGGTGCACAGCCAGGCCGAGCGTGACGCCGTCATCGGCCTTCTCGACCTTCAGTACCGCTGGCGTCGGCGGCAGATCGACATAGGCTTCAAGCGCCCTCTCTTCGATCTCACCACCAGGGCAGGTCCGCTAAGGCCGGATCTCGTCCTCGACATCCGTGACAACAGTACCGGCGAACTGATCGAGGCGGCGCTCGAAGTCATCGCCAACGACGAACCCGACTACATCGACGCCAAGCAGCGCAAGATCGCCGCGCTGGCCGAGCTGGGCCCAACCGTCTTCGCGCGCGCCGCGACGCTTCGCGACCACGGCATCGAGGCCATCCTGAAGGCGAACCTGGGCATCGGCTGAAAGGGGAGGGGGAAGAGCGGCTCGAATCCAACAGGAGACGAGCCATGGTTCCCTTCACTTCCTCGCCGACGATCGTCCGCGACATCCGCCACGCCCACCTATTCTGCGGGATCGGTGGCGGGGCCATCGGCTTCCAGAAGGCGAGGGTGCGCGTCGGCCCGATGCAGGGTCGATTCGTCTGCGCCGGCGGAATCGACGTCGACCCCGGTGCCATCCGCAATTTCGAGCGGATCACCGGCACTCCGGGCACCGTCCTCGATCTGTTCGATCGCGAGCAGTATCGCGCCTTCCACGGCGCCGAACCCCCGTCGGACTGGCGCGAGGCCGCGCCGGCAGACATTCGGCGAATCTTCGGCGAAAACGTCGACGTCCTCTTCCAGTCCAGCCCATGCAAGGGCTTCTCTGGCCTCCTGTCCGCCAAGCAGTCGAAAACGGACAAGTACCAAGCGCTGAACCGCCTCGCGC
>CAZJTG010000370.1:0-3010 GCA_964548865.1 uncultured Solibacteraceae bacterium | reverse complement strand
CACCCGTAGTTCCTGCCGCCGCGGCCGGCCGGCTCGTAGTTGACCTCCTCGAACGCCGCCTGGCCGACGTCGGCGATGAGCATCGCGCCGGTGCCGCCACGCGCGGGATTGTCGAAACTCCAGCGCCAGGGATTCCGCCAGCCGAAGCTCCAGATCTCCGGCAGCACGCCACTCTGCCCGGCGAACGGATTGCCGGCGGGGATGTTGTAGCCCTCGAGGTCGCTGTCGGCGACGGACACGTCAAGTCGCAGCATCTTGCCCAGAAGCGACGTGGGATTCTGGGCCAGGTGGTCCGGGTCGTTCGCACTCCCGCCATCGCCCAGGCCGAGGTAGAGATAGCCGTCTGGTCCGAATGCCAGGTTCCCGCCCTTGTGATTCGTAAACTGCTGAGCAATCAGCCGCTGGCCGCCGGGCCAGAGGAAATCGAAGCGGCTGGAGGGATCGGCTCGCAGGGGATCCGACGCCGACCTGAGGAATCGAGCGACGACGATGTGGCCGGAGAGATTGATGAAGTTGACGAACAGCCGGCGGCTGGTCGAGTAGTTCGCCGGCAGCGCCAGGCCCAGGAGGCCTTGTTCGCCGGCGTTTCGTACCACCGATCGGAGGTCGAGGAAGTCGGCGGACTGCAGAACGCCGCTCTTCAGGACGCGAATCCGTCCGTCCTGTTGAACGATGAGCTGCACGGTGGGATCGGAGGGGTCCTGGACGAAGGCCACGGGTTGCGTCAGCCCGCTCGCGACCGGTTCCGGCCTGAGCTGTCCAAACGCCGGCGAGGCGATCCCGCACGCAAGTACTGTAACCAGCGTAAATTGCCGCATGCCTTCCATTGTCGGCTGAAGTCGAGGTCCCGCGCAGAGACCGTGCCTGTCCGATGTAGTATCCCAAGCGCCGTCCCGCATGGCGGTCTGTCAGGAGGCTGGAAATGTCGAAAGTCAAGAACGTGGCGGCCCACGCGGCGTGGATTGCCCTCGCGATGGTGATGCTCGCGCCGTGGGCGTCGATGGAAGCGACGCCCGGCACGCCGGCGGCGCAGTCACAGGCGACCGCCTCAACGCAGAAGCTGGACGCAGAGTACACGGCGAAGATCAAAGAGTTGCTGACTGACCCGCGGATTTCGACCGAACTGGTCGATCACCTGCCGGCGTCGGACAAGGTGCCCACACCGTTGAAATTTCTCGGCCGCGTGACGGGCCAGCCCGGTCACCTGACGTACGCGCGCGAAATCCACGCGTACATGAAAGCCATCGCCGACGCCGCGCCGACGCGCGCGAAGTACTGGGTGATTGGACAGACCGAGGAAGGCCGCGATCAGATCGTCCTGGCTATCGGGAGCGAAGACACGATCAAGAATCTCGATCGCTACAAGGCCGACCTGCAGGCGCTGACCGATCCGCGCAGGACCACTGAAGCCCAGGCCCGTCAGATCATCGCGCGCGCCAAGCCGATCTACTGGCTGACGAGCGGCGTGCACTCCACCGAACGTGGCGGTCCCGAGATGCTGACCGAGTTGGCGTACAGGCTCGTCGTCCAGGAGACGCCGTTCATCCAGCAGATCCGGAATAACGTCATCACCTTCATCACGCCGGTGGTCGAGGTTGACGGACGCGAGCGCATCGTCGACACCGCGTACTACAACGCGAAGCGGCAGGCGGAGGGCCTGACCGGCACGCTCGGCCTGCCCTACTGGGGCAAGTACGTGGCGCACGACAACAACCGCGACGGCATGGGCCAGTTCCTGGCCATGACGAGGAACGTGATGAAGGTCGCGAACGAGTGGAAGCCCACGATTCTGCACGACCTGCACGAGCAGGCGCAGTTGCTCTACGCCTCGACCGGCACGGGCCCGTACAACGAGCAGCTCGATCCCATCACGATCGGTGAGTGGTGGATGTTCGCGCAGAACGACGTCATGGAGATGACCAAGCGCGGCGTGCCCGGCGTGTGGACCTACGGGTTCTACGACGGCTGGACGCCGAACTACATGTTCTTCGCCGCGCACGCGCACAACGCGGTGGGCCGCTTCTATGAAGTGGCGAGCTACGGTCCGGACACGACGACCATCCGCGCCGGCGCCACGACCACGAGCCGCGAGTGGTTCCGGCCCAATCCCCCGCTGCCGAGCATCGCGTGGGGACCGCGCAACAACACCAACATCCAGCAGTCCGGCGTGTTGTTCTCGCTCAGCCACGTGGCCAAGAACAAGGAGCTGTACCTCGAGAACTACTGGATCAAGAACAAGCGCGCCGTGGACAAGGGCAAGAACGGTCCCACGTACGCGTGGGTCATTCCGGCCGGCCAATATAGAAAGGGAGAGGCGGCGGACGTTGTGAATTCGCTGCGCTTCCAGGGCCTGGAGTTCCACCGCGCCAACGCGGACTTCACGGCGGGCACCGTTTCGGTGAAGGCCGGCGACTACATCGTCCGCGGCGACCAGCCGTACCGCACCATGGGCGACATGTACTTCTCGCTCCAGAGCTTCGCCGTCAGCAACCCGCGTCCGTACGACGACACGGGCTGGACGTACCAGCTGATGCGGCACATCGACCTCAAGGCCGTGGCCGACAAGTCCATCCTCACGCAGCCGATGACGTTGATCACGGCGGACGTGAAGGCCGCGGGCGGCATCGCCGGCACCGGCAGCACGGTCATCGTGGCCAACAACAGCGACAACAACCTGGTGACGTTCCGCTTCAAGTTCGCCAAGGTGAAGATGTCGGCGGCCCAGGAGGAGTTCGAAGTCGGCGGCAAGAAGTTCGCGGCCGGTTCCATCATCATCGCCAACGCCAACCGCGCTCAGCTCGAGCCGGTCCTCACGGACCTCGGCTTGTCCGCGGTGGCGACAGCCACGGCGCCGACGGTCAAGTCGCACGACCTGGATGTGCCGCGCATCGGGTACGTCCACTCGTGGGCCAACACGCAGAACGAAGGCTGGGTGCGTGCCGCGTTCGATCACTTCGGCGTGCCGTACACCTATTTCGCGGACCAGAAGCTGCGCGAAGGCAACCTGCGC
>CAZJTG010000369.1:0-3017 GCA_964548865.1 uncultured Solibacteraceae bacterium | reverse complement strand
GACATTGATCTTCGATTCGGACAGCAGGTACAGCGCCTGGTCGCCGAGCACCTCCTGCGAGAGATGGATCTGCTCGTAGGTCTCGGTGTTCATGAAGTGATAGATGTCCCCGTCGCGATAGAGGAACTGCATCTCATGCTCGTCCAGGATCGCGCGCTCGACGTCGTCTTCGGACCGGAACTTGTGATCGACGAGCCGGTTGTTCCGGATGTCCCGCATCTTGCACAGCACGTGGCCGCGCTTGTTGCCCGGCGTGATGTGGTGGATCTCGACGACGCGCAAAAGCGCGTCGTCCATGCGGATGAGGTTGCCCTTCCGGAGGCGCGTGGCTTGAACTGAGCTCATAGGTCCATGAATTCCTGAGTAATTCGAACTCAGCATTCTAGCACTCCCTCCTCTCGTCACACGGAGCGACCGCGACACGACGCCAAGGGTTTTCCAGGCCGCCGTCTCCGTGTCGCCGCCCTCCGTGTGACAAGGTCGAGTGGAGTATCTTGTTAGGAGCATGACGTGGGATCCGATGCGCGACCTGGTCACCATGCAGGAGCGTCTCGAGAGTCTGTTCGGGCGGGCTGCGGCCGGGTGGGTGCCGCCCGCCGATTTGTGCGAGCGCCGGGACGACTTCGTCCTCACGCTCGAAGTCCCGGGCCTCCGGCGCGAGGACGTCCGCATCGAAGCCACGCCGGATGTCGTGACCGTCCGCGGCCAGCGCCCGCCGCAGAGTTGCTGCCCCGAGCGGTACGAGCAGCTCGAGCGCGGCCAGGGCCAGTTTTCGCGCTCGTTCCGCTTCGCCAGCCCGGTCGCGCCCGACGGCATCACCGCGGACCTGGCAGACGGCGTGCTGACGGTGCGCATTCCGAAGGTGGCCGCGCCCGCCACCGCAATCGACGTCAGATAGTCGGCCAGTCCGGCCCGGGGAGAGTGTTCGTCCATGACTCGAAACGTGTTCACAATGGCAGCAGTCTTTGTGGCGTTCGCCGGCGGCATGGTGATGAGCCGCGTCGCCGATCGGGACGCCGCCGGCGCCGGTGAGGCGCGAGTCGCCACGCCGGCCCAGCAGCAGGCGCGCACGCCGTCCACGCCGGCCACCATGGCCGCCGCCAGCGCAAACCTGCCGGACCTGTCGACGATCGCCGAGCGCGCGATTCAGGCGTCGGTCAACATCTCGTCCACGCAGCAGGTCCAGGTGGATCCGTGGTTCCAGATGTTCTACGGCGACGCGCCGCAGTCGCAGACCAGCATGGGCTCCGGCGTGTTCGTCTCCGCCGACGGGTACGTCGTCACCAACAGCCACGTCGTCCAGAGCCGCGGCGCCGAGATCAGGGTGACGCTGACGGACAACCGCGACCTGCCGGCGAAGATCATCGGGATCGACACGGACACGGACCTCGCGGTGCTCAAGGTGGATGTCCGGGGCGCCCAGCCGCTGCCCTGGGGCGACTCGAGCAAGCTGCGGGTCGCCGAGTGGGTGATCGCCGTCGGCAATCCCTTCCAGTTCAACCAGACCGTGACGCTCGGCATCGTCTCGGCGCAGAACCGGCACGATCCACAACTCGCCACGTACAACGTTTTCATCCAGACGGACGCCGCGATCAATCCCGGCGCGCTCGTCAGCAGCCGCGGGGAGCTCGTCGGCATCAACACGATGATCTACAGCCGCAGCGGCGGGTATCAGGGCATCGGCTTCGCCGTGCCGTCGAACCTCGTCCGGCGGATTCTGGACACGTTGATCAAGGACGGCGAGGTCGTCCGCGGATCGATCGGCAACATGACGTTCGTCACCGTGACCGCCGAACAGGTGCGCAGCGCCCGCCTGGGGAACCAGGGCGGGGTGTACATCCAGGGCATGTACCGAACCGACCCCGCATTCAACGCCGGCGTCCGGCCGCGCGACATCATCATCAGCTTCAACGGCACGCCGGTCACCGAGCAGAGCCAGCTGCAGCGTCTCATTGCCGAGACGAGAATCGGGTCCACGTCCCGAGTCGAGGTGCTCAGGAACGGCGAGAAGCGGACGTTCGAAGTTCCGGTCGGCCGGCGATCGGCCCGCTGACGCACCGCCAGGCCCTGTCCGTTCCCACGCGGATGCCGATACGCGGCGTCCACCGAAGCGACGCCGGCACGAAACCCCTGTCTTCGATTCTGAGAGGACCGTTGGTCAGGTCCGCGCGATTGTGCTCGCGCGTGATGCCAAGCGCCACGGTGAGGTTCCCGGGGCCGTTGCAGAGCCGGGCGCGCGCGCGTGCGTCGTCGGCCGATGCCCTGTCAAGACCGCGGCGTCTTGCCATCAGCCCGGCGCCGTCGAGCGGCTCGAGCGCGCGAATCAGGATCGCGGCGGGAAACCCGCGCCCTTCGGTGACGGCATTTACGAGGTTGTGGAGGCCGTAGTTCAGGTAGACGTACGCGTACCCCGGCTCGCCGTAGAGCGGCGCGTTGCGCTTCGTCGGGCCGGGCGCGGCGTGACACGCCGGATCGTCTTCGCCGATGTAGGCTTCGGCCTCGACGATCACCCCGGACGCGACGCGGCCGCGCGACTCGTGCACCAGCACTTTCCCGAGGAGTTCTTCAAGAACGGTGAGCGTGGGACGACGGTAGAAGGCCCGCGGCAGCGTGCGCGGCCGTCGTCTCGCCGGCATCACTCGTCCGCGGCGGCGGCCGCGGCAGCGGCCAGGACGCGCCGCAAATGGTAGCCGGTGTGCGACTGCTCCACCGTGGCCAGATGCTCGGGTGATCCGGCGGCGACCAGATGGCCGCCGGCCTCGCCGCCCTCGGGGCCGAGGTCGATGATCCAGTCGGCGGTCTTGATCACATCGAGGTTGTGCTCGATCACGAGCAGGCTGTGGCCGGCCAGCAGCAGCTTCCTGAACGCGGCCAGCAGCTTCACGATGTCGTCGAAATGCAGTCCCGTCGTCGGCTCGTCGAGCACGTAGAGCATCCGCTCGCCGCCCTGCGATCCCAGGTGCGAGGCGAGCTTGATCCGCTGCGCCTCGCCGCCCGAGAGCGTCGTCGCGGGCTGG
>CAZJTG010000368.1:0-3035 GCA_964548865.1 uncultured Solibacteraceae bacterium | reverse complement strand
GTTGAGCTGGCTCGAGACGATGCCGGGGGCGTGCGTCGCGATGGGCTCGGCGAACGGCGGCAGCCAGATGCGCGTCGGAAACGGCGACGACTGATGGTGCACGTAGATGATGTTCGGCTCCCACTGCCGCCACGTGTGCTCCATCACCCGCGACTCGACCATGTTCAGCATGTACGCGTCGCGGTTGTTGTCGTGGCCCACATATTCCTGGTACAGCCCCGGGAGCTGCAGGCCCTGCGCCTCCTGCGGCGTGCCGACGCGGGACATGTAGGTGTTGGCGACCATCGACTGCCCGTCGGGATTGATCGACGGCCACAGCATCAGGATCACGTTGTCGAGCCAGGCGGCGACCTCGGGGTCGTTCGAGGTCGCCTTCGACACGATCTCGTAGAGCAGCTGCGGCATGTGCTGCCCGGCCGCGACCTCCGTCGAGTGCAGGCCGCCGTCGATGTGCACGAATGCCTTGCCCTCCCTCACGAGCGCGCGAGCCTCGTCGTCGGTCAGCCCCTCCGGGTGGGCAAGTCGCCGGGCGATCTCGCGGTACCGATCGATGCGCTTGAGGTTGTCGGGCGTCGAGACCAGGGCAAAGTGGAACGTCCGACCCTGCGTGCTCTTCCCCGCCTGCGCGAGCATCACGCGATCGCTCGCCTCGTCCATTCGCTGGAAATACGCGACCACCTGCTCGTAGTTGGCGAGCCGGAAATCCGCACCAGCCTGGAATCCAAACACGGATTCGGGAGTCGGGATCGCGGACTGTTGGGCGGGAAGCGCGACGGAAAAGCAGGACAGCGCGAGAACGAACGCCAGGCGGTTCCTGAGGTGCATGGGGTTCATCGGGTTCATGGGGTTCGGGCCTTCCTGCGACGCGCGCGGACGCGGGCGCGGCCGGTCACGACCTTGAGAGGCAGACCGTCGCCCGTGATGAGGGGTTGCGTAGGATCGGCCAGCAGGTCGAACAGGTGTCCCTGTCGCGTCCGCACGAACAGGCCTTTGCCGTCCGAGAGCAGCCGCATCTCGCCGGCGTCGTCCAGCGTCTCGGACAGCCGTCTCCGGAAGCACTCGCGCAGCGTGTCCATCATCTGCTTCAGCACGGCCGGGGCGAAGCCCCGGCGCCGCAACTCGGCCAGCGCGATGAGTTCCAGGACGTCCACCGGCGTGTATCGCCGTTCGGTGAACCCGCCGGCAGTCGTGCGGCGCGGCGCGATCGCGGGCATGAACACGCGCGTCGTGTCCCAGCCCTGGAGTTGCCGGGCCGTTAGACCCGTCAGGGCCGCGACTTCTCTCGCGGTATAGCTCGTCTTGAGTTTCATCGGCGGACGAACAGCGCCGCAATCATGTCCGATTGCGCCGCCCCGGAGAAGTCCTTTGCCGTAATCCCGCCCGCCGAGTGCGTGGACCAGGTGACTGTGACGTTCCGATAGCTGATTCGCAGATCCGGGTGGTGATCCATGGCCTCGGCGTCGAACGCCAGGCGAGTGACGAACGCGATCGCGTCCGGAAAGGACGCGAGCACGTACGTCTTCGCGATTGCGCCGCCCTGCAACTCCCAGCCAGGATGCCCCGCCAGCGCCACGGTCACTTCCGACTCGGTCAGTCTCATCAGGCACCTCCGGAAAGAACGCGGTCCGGCGTCGTCAGCGTGAGCATGTGGTCGTCGCGGCCGTCGAGGAGCGCCGTCTCGGCGATCGCCGCCGTGAGCGGCGCGAGCAGAACGCCATTGCGATAGTGACCGGTCGCGACAAACACGTTCGGCGCGGCCTTCATGGCGCCAATGTACGGCAACCCGTCCGGCGTCGCAGGACGCAGACCGGCCCGTGCCTCGATGAAGCCCGCGCCCGCGGCGGCGGGCAGCATCGACGTGACGGCGGAGAGCAGCGACGTCACGCCCGCGGCCGTCGTGGATTCGTCGAATCCAACGTCCTCGACCGTGGCGCCGACGAGCATGGTCCCGTTCGGCCACGGCACGGTGTAGCAGGCCGATCCCCAGACAGGCCGGAGCGGCCGCGCGAGGTTGCCCCACGCAAGATGCAGCAGCTGACCACGAACGGGGCGCAGAGGCAGCGCCGCCACGTTGGCGACACGCACGCGCTTCGACCAGCTCCCCGCGGCGATGACCACGCGATCGGCGGCATACTCTTCTCCGGCCGTGCGGACAATCGCGCCGGACTTCGTCGACGTGACGTCGATGGCTTCGACCGCCGACTCGAACACCGCGCCGGAGTAACGGGCGCTGTTGACGAGCGCGTTCACGAGACCCCCGACGCCGACGAATCCATGCGCGGCGATGAACAGCCCGCCCATGACATCGGGCGACAGCGCGGGCTCGAACGCACGCGCCGCGCCGCTGTCCATCCACTCGGCCGGCACCTTCGCGGCGTCGAGCCACGTCTTGATCGCCCCGAGTCGGCGCACGTCGTCGTCATTCTGCGCCACGTCGAGGGTGCCCGTGCGCGCGTATGCGATGTCACTCGCGCGCTGGCTCCGATCGCCAATGCCGCGAATCCAGTCATCGAACATCGCGAGACTGCGCACGCCCATGAGCAGCAGCGGTGTCTCGCCATGCGCTTCCGTGTACGGCGCAAGCAGCCCCGCGGACGCCCACGATGCCCCACGCCCGTACCCGCGCATGTCGAGCACCGTGACGTCGACACCCCGCCTCGCCAGGGCCTCGGCCACGGAGGCGCCGATGACGCCGGCGCCAATGATCAGGACCTTCATGCCGGGTAACGACCGGTAACGACAGGTATCGACGGGTAACGACGGGTCCAGCGAACGGGCATTAGTGTCATCTTTATTCAACGCGCCCTCTTCGTCACCTGTCGTCACCCGTCGTCACCCGTCGTCACCCGTCGTCACCCGTCGTCACCCGCCGTCACCTGTCGTCACCCGTCGTCACCCGTCGCCACCCGTCGTCACCCGCCGTCACCTGTCGTCACCCGCCGTCACCTGTCGTCACCCGCCGTCACCTGTCGTCACCCGTCGTCACCTGTCGTCACCCGCCGTCACCTGTCGTCACCCGCCGTCACCTGTCGTCA
>CAZJTG010000367.1:0-3055 GCA_964548865.1 uncultured Solibacteraceae bacterium | reverse complement strand
ATTGGCCCAGCCGAAGATGTCGTTGCGGCGGTCCGCTGGAAGGTTGTCGGCAAAACTGCGGAACCCCGCCAGCACGTCGCACTTGGTGACGAGAATGTGCAGGGGCAGCCGCACTTCGAGAACGTTGCGCGTTTTCTCGAGGAAGGTCCTGATGCGGTCAGCGGTTTCGGCCAGGCGCTCGCTGTCGCGCCCACCGGCAACCAGATCGGCGCAGGACACGGTGACGATGATGCCGTTGAGCGGGGCGTCCGGCCGTTCGCGGCGCAGCATCTGCAGCAGCGTATTCCAGCCTTCGGACGTGTCGGACGCCACGGTCTGCCCGGGCGGCAACGTCGAGTTGCTGGCGGCCACCTGCGACGACGCCGCCGGCGCCTCGAGGACAACCGCGTCGTGGAACAGCCACCAGCGACCTGCGTCGCGCTTGCGCGAGTCCACCTCGAACGCCGGACCGTACGGAAGCGGCAAACCGGTGTTCGCCAACATCGTCGTCTTGCCGGACCCGCTCGCGCCAAGGAGCAGGAACCACGGCATGCTCATCCGGTCTTTGGTCTCGGCGCCCTCGCCTTCCCGGCCTTCCAGCGAACGTTCGAGCGAGTCCTTGAGCGCCAACATCCGGCTCTTGCGAGCCTTGCGCTCCTCGGCGGCGGTTGACAGCAGCGTTTCGCCGAGGGTGGCGCCGCCGCCATCGAGCATCGTCTTGGCGCCGTCGTAGCCTTCGCCCTCGGCCTCTTCGTCCTCTTCTTCGTCGTCGGCGACGAAGACGTAGATGAAGTAGCCCAGGCCCGCGACGAACCCGGCGATGAGGAGCCACATCCAGGCCGGCATCTATCGACCCCCGTTGCCGTTTGGAGTGTCCAGCGGCAGCGGATTACGCGCCTGCTCCACGCGCGCCGCGATGTCCTTCAGGTCCGCCGAAACCTTCCGCCACGCGAGGTGCGACACGACCGTGTAGCCGGCCAGCAGGATCACGAGGATCGCCGCCCACTGCTGCGCCATCGAGAACCGCTTCACGCCCTTGCCCGCGACCGTGGCCGAGACGGCTTCCGGGAAGATCCGGCGGTCGTCCGAGTACAGGAGCAATGCGTCGCCGTTGTACACGAACTCGTACAGGCGCCGGCGATACTCGGCCAGCGCGCGCGGCAGGTCGAACGGACGGTATTTGCCTTTGAAGCCGCTGGCGATCGCGAGCAGGTACACGCGCGCCAGGTCGCGGGTCCCCACGGTCTGCGGGCCATTCTTAAGCAGCTTGTCGATACGCTTGAAGAGCTCCAGGTCGGACGCGGCCGTCTTGAACACCGTGAGTTCAAGGCGGTGCTTGCCCCAGGCGGCCTGGCCCGGCCACTCCATGTTCGTGAGCATCTCGTCGGCCAGCACCGCCATCGCGTACTGCGCATTGGGGTACAGCTCCTGGATTTCGCCGCCCATCCACGACGACTCGGCGAGCTGGAGTTCCAGCATCTGCTGCAGGCGCTGCGACAGCGACTGCGCCGCCTGCTCCGGACTCAGGTCCGCGTCGTAGCTCGTGACGATGGCCGTCGCGAATCCGGCGGTGAGTTCCGCCTTCTGATTCTTGTAGACGACCACTTCATTGTAGAACGTGCGGAACTTCTGGACCAGGAAGGTCGGGTTCGCGCTCGGCGGCGGGGCGACCGCCGCTTCCACCTGCGTGACCTCTTTCGTGCGACTGAAGAGCTTCTTGAAGATGCTGACCTTCGGTACCTCGGCCGTCTTGCCTTCGAGCGGACTGACCGCCGGCTCCTGCAGGGTGGCGCCGTCGAGTTCCACCATCTCGAACTCGTCGGTCTTTCGCTCCACTTCTTCGGCGTGCTCGATGGCGGCGGCGGCTGCGGGAGTCACCTCCGCGGTCTTGAGATCGTCGACGGGGGTGACTTCCAGCGTCGACCGGTCATCGACCCTGGGCGTGTCGAAGTCGAACGTGTTGCCGCCGAAGAACGAGTGCTCGTCGCTGACCGCCGCCGCGGTCGGGGGCGGTGGTGGTGGCGGCACCGCCTCGATCGACGGCAGCGTGAACGGCTCGGTCACTGCCGGCTCTGGCTCCAGCGTCGCCGAATCCAGCGGCAGTGCATCGTCCACTGTCGCGAAGGACTGATCGCCGCCGAGTTCCGGTGGCGCCAACTCGCTGCGCGCCGCCTCGAAACCCTGGTCGACCGCGTCCAACTGGCCCACGGCATCCGCTTCTACTGGTTCGGCCTCGACCACCACGGCAGGCGGCGCTTCAACCGACTTGCGACCGAAAATCCGGCCGAAGAACCCGATGTTCTTGGGTGGTTCCGGCTCAGGCTCCGGTTCTGGAATGATGAACGCGTCGTCTTGCAGGGCATGGATCGGTTCCGCCGCGGGCGCATCCATGGGGAGCGCCTCGTCGAGAGACCGCGGCGCCTCGTCGTGAGACGGGTCAGCGGGTAGCGCCTCGTCGACAGACGGGCCTGCCGCGTACGCATCGACCGTTGCCGGCTCCTCGGTTCCCTGTTCCGACGCGAACGATTCGGCCGTCGTCGGAACTGCGTGCTCGCCAGTGTCCGGAATCTCCTCGTCCTCCGCCTCCTTCTTGGATCTCGAGAACGAGATCGGCTGGAAGAAGATCCGCTTGAGCAGGCTGGCGCGTTTCTTGGGTGCCGGTTCAATGACGGGCTCCTCAGGCGCGTCCAGGTCAGCCGTTGGACCTTCGTGGATCGGCGGCGGCACGTCGGGGACCGCATCCGATTCGCCGGGAGAATCGGAGTCAGCGCTCCACAGGAACTTGAGATTCTCCTTCGGTTCGTCCGCGACCGGCTCGTCCAAAACCGTCTCGTCCGCAACCGGTTCGGGCACGTAGACCGGCTCCTCCACCGGCGGTTCTACGACCGGAATCGAGTGTTCGGCGATCGTCGGCGAGACGCTCTCGTTGACGTCGGCGGCAGACCAGGACTCCATCGACTCCTGCTCGGCAGCCGTTGGCGAACCGCGATCGCCCTCGAGGAGCGCCTGGTCGTCGCCGTCCGGAGCCGCGTCTGCGTCGAACGTGTTTGCATCCGTGACTTTGGGACGCGAAAAC
>CAZJTG010000366.1:0-3060 GCA_964548865.1 uncultured Solibacteraceae bacterium | reverse complement strand
ATCAGACGCGCTCATCGCCATCGTGCAAGACACAGTGCGCCGGTAGCGCGACGGGAAGCCCCATACCCACGGGGGTACGTCGTTACCCGTGAACCCGGAACCAACGGCAGTTTGCGGGTTGGTCACCGGGAGAACTCCCGCTCCACTCTCGATCCCAGCCGGCACATCACTTCCCATGGAATCGATCCAATCTGCGCGGCGAGTTCGCGCGCGGTGATCTCCTCACTGCCCTGCCGGCCGATCAGCACGACGTCGTCTCCGGGCGACACGTCGGTACCCGTCACGTCGATGGTGATCATGTCCATGCAGACCGAGCCAATGATTGGCGCGCGCCGGCCGCGAACGAGCACGCAGGCGCGGCCGGCGGCCCGGATGTCCAGGCCGTCGGCGTAGCCGGCGGGCACGATCGCGATGGTGCGGGGCTCGGAGGCCCGCCACTTCAGGCCGTACCCCGACGCCTCCCCCTCGCGCACGCCCTTGACCGCAACGATCCGGGAGACCAGTGACAGGGCAGGTCGCAGGTCGAGATCCGAGGCCGACAGCGGCGGCGGCACGAGGCCGTACAGGAGCAGGCCTGGCCGCACCGCGTCGTACCAGGTGCGCGCGTCGCGGAGCAGGGCCGCCGAGTTTGCGGCGTGGCGGAGCGGTGCGCGAAGACCGAGCGCGCCGAGCGCGGCGGCCGCGCGATCGAATCGACCCCGCTGCTCGTCCAGAAACGCCGATTCCGGATCGTCGGCCGTCGCGAAATGCGTGTACACCGCGTCGAATCTGAGATGCGGACTGGCCAGCACCTCCGGCATCGTCCGCCGCAGGTTGTCGTGGCGGAACCCGAGCCGGTTCATGCCGGTATCGATTTTCAAGTGGCAACCGAGGCGCACGCCTCGGCTGGCGGCGGCTGCTTCGAGCGCGCGCGCGGCGCCCGGCGTCGAGACGGTGGGCGTGAGATCGTGGCTGAACAGACCGTCGAGGTCGCTGACGCTCTGCGCGCCGAACACGAGAATCGGCGCGCCGATGCCGGCATCGCGCAGCGCCACGCCTTCCTCGATGTCGGCACACGCGAGCATCGTGGCGCCGGCGGCCTCGAGCGCCCGGCCGACCGCGGCCGCGCCGTGCCCGTACGCATTGGCCTTGACGACCGCGATGATGCCCGGCGGAGGCAGGGACGCCAGCCGCGCCTGGCGATCGAGCAAGGCACGAATCGCGCCGAGGTTGGCCTGCACATCCGGCAGGCTGACCTGCGCGATCGTGGGCCGCCGGCTCACTGGCACACCTCGCAGACGACGGCCATGGAGTTAGGACGGATACCCGGCCGAGAAATTCTCGAACTTCGTGTACTGCTTCAGGAAGGCGAGCCGAACGGTGCCCGTCGGGCCGTTGCGCTGCTTGCCGACGATCAGTTCGGCGACGCCCTCCGCCTCCGGCGGGACCTGTCCGTCCACCGGGTACATTTCCTCACGGTAGATGAACATGACGACGTCCGCGTCCTGTTCGAGCGCGCCCGACTCGCGCAGGTCGGACAGCTGGGGCCGGTGGTCGCTGCGGCCCTCCGGCGCGCGGCTGAGCTGGCTCAGCGCGATGATGGGGACCTCGAGTTCCTTGGCGAGGATCTTGAGCGAGCGCGAGATCGACGCGAGTTCCTGCTGGCGGTTGTCGAACTTCCCGCGCCCCTGCATCAGCTGGAGGTAGTCGATGACGAGCAAATCGAGGCCATGCTCCATCTTCAGCCGCCTGGCCTTGGCGCGCATCTCGAGGATGCCGATCGCCGGCGAGTCGTCCACGAACACCTTCGCATCGTGCAACCGCGCAAACGCGGCGACGAGCCGGCTGTAGTCCTGCTCGCCGAGGAAGCCGCCGCGAAACTTGTGCGCATCCACGCGCGCCTCGGACGTCAGCATGCGCATGAACAGCTGCTCCTTGGACATCTCGAGGCTGAACACGCCCGCGACCCGGCCGGCCTCGATGCCGCAATGAAGCGCCATGTTGAGCACCAGACTCGTCTTGCCCATCGACGGCCGGCCCGCCACGATGACCAGGTCGGTCTTCTGGAAGCCCGACGTCATTTCGTCGAGATCGACGAAGCCGGTCGGCACGCCGGTGACGTTCCCTTTGTGTTCCTGAAGCTTCTCGAGCTGCTTCCAGCCACCGTCAACGAGCTGCGCGAGGGACACGAAGCCCGAACGCATCCGGTGCTCCGCGATCTGAAAAATCGACCGCTCGGCCTCATCGAGCAGATTGTCCGGATCCTCCTCGGCGTCGTACGCGCGCGCCAGCACGTCGGTCGCCGACTGGATCAGCTTCCGGAGGGTGGCCTTCTCCTTGACGATCTTCGCGTAGAACTCGACGTTGGCCGACCGCGGCACGCCGTCGGTGAGCGACGCCACATACGCGGGCCCTCCGACCTCGTCAAGCTCGCCGCTGCGCGACAGCTCGTCCTTGAGCGTGACGGGATCGATCGGCTGATTGCGCTCCGACAACCCGATCATCTTCTCGAAGATGCGCCGGTGCGCGTCCCGGAAGAAGTCCTCGGACGCGATGACCTCGGCGGCCTGATTGAAGGAGGGATTGTCGATGAGGATCGCGCCGAGCACGCACTTCTCGGCCTCGAGATTGTGCGGGAGGGTTCGATCTGACATGGTGAGAACCTACAACCTACAACCCACACCCGACAAAGGCAAATGCAGGTTGCAGGTTGTGGGGGGCCGGTCGTCTACTGCGCCGCGATGATGCGGACCTTCAGGTTGGCTGCCACTTCGCGGTGCAACTTCACCGCGACGCTGTGTTCGCCGAGGCTCTTGAGTGGATCGGCGAGCTGGATCTTCCGACGGTCGACCGTGACGTCGCGGGCGGCGAGCGCATCGGCGATGTCGCCGGTCGTGACCGACCCGTACAGCACGTCGTTCTCGCCGACCCGACGCGCGATCGCGACGTCGAGGCCCTCGAGCGTGGCGGCCAGCGCGCGCGCGGCTTTCACTTCCTCAGCCTCGCGCGCTTCGGCCTTCACCCGTTCGCGCTCGATGGTCCGCTTGTTCTCCTCGGTCACCGCGAGCGCCAGGTTGCGCG
>CAZJTG010000365.1:0-3109 GCA_964548865.1 uncultured Solibacteraceae bacterium | reverse complement strand
GCTCATCGACACGGGCTCGCGCATGGACGACGTCATCTTCGAAGAGTTCAAGGGCACGGGCAACATGGAAATCCATCTTGACCGCAAGCTCGTGGACAAGCGCGTGTTCCCGGCGATCGACATCATCAAGTCCGGCACGCGCAAGGAAGAGCTGCTCATCCCGAAGGACGACCTCAACCGCATCTGGGTGCTCCGCAAGGTGCTGACGCCGCTGTCGCCGGTCGAAGCGATGGAGCTTCTGCTCGACAAGATGGGGAAGACCAAGAGCAACGCGGACTTCCTGGCCGCGATGCAGAAGATGGGCTGACGTTCCCGCCGATCACGTCAGGAGGCGGGCGATGCGGATGCGGTCGCTTTCTCTTCCCATCTCAGTGGCCCTCGTGGCGACCCTCCAGGCGTTCGAGGGGACGGGTGTCGCACGGCCTTCGCCCGGAGCAGCCGCCGCCCCGCCCGATCACCTGATGGTGATGGTGTTCGATCAGATGCGGCCGGAGTACGTCGACCGGTTCGATCTGAAGAACTTCAAGAGCCTGCGCGCCTCCGCCCGCCACTATCCGGATGCCTACGTCGGCCATCTTGGCGCCCAGACCGTCGTGGCGCATGCCGTGATCCCCACCGGCCTGAGACCCGGCGCGTTGCCCTGGCAGGAGGACGCCTTTGTAGACGTGGACGGAATCATCGGTCGTCCCGGCGCGGCATACAAGACGGGCGATCTGACGCGGGAGCAGTACTTTCGATTCCTCGAGCGGCTCCCGCGCACGCAGTTTCTCGGAGAACGTATCCGGGACGCGATCGGCGGCCGGGTGTTCGGGGTGGGCAGCAAGAACTACGCGGCCTATCTCCTGGGCGGCCCGCACGCGGACGCCATCGTCACGCTCGAGAAAGCGGTGACCGGCACGCAGTGCCATCCGGACGGAGTGAATGTGCCTGCGTACATCAGCGGGGACAACCGGTTTTCGGTCGATTGTGCCGAGACATATGGAACGGGGCTTCGAACGATCTATGCACTCGATGGCGCCCGCTACGTGCCCGGCCGCGATCCCGCGCACCTCGGGGGCGATGTCTGGACGACCGATGCGGCGCTGGCGATCATGCGCCGGGAGCCGTGGTCGACGATGCTGCTGACATTCGGCGGCATCGACAAGGTCGCGCACATGCTCGGGGAGCAGGACGGCGCCGGTCTCCAGAGTGTGCCGAGTGAATTTCGCCTGCGCGACATTCTGAAAACAGCCGACGAACAGCTCGGCCGGCTGCTCGCGGCCCTCGAGGAGCTGCGGCTCGCACATCGGACGCTGGTGGTGGTCACGTCTGATCACGGGGGCCAGCGGAACGAGTTCTACCTCGGCAACGGGCGCTATCAGAGCTGCTGTGCGTTCGAGGGTTCGACAGCCCCGGTCCAGCCGCCCTACTGGCTCGACCACCTCAATCAGGTCGGCAAACTGAAGACCGGCGTCGTGGACACGAGCATCACCCTCTGGCTGGCCGATCGCAGTGCGGCGAATGAAGCGGCGGTCGTTCGCGGCATGTCCGACATTTCCGGAATCACGGAGGTCTTCGCGCGACGCGAGGAGGCCGGGAAGGTGAGTTACGTGCGCGTGCATGCGAACCTCGCTCGCCAGAGCGCGCGCTTTCAGGCGTGGGCGCGAGCGCACAGCGCCGAACTTGTCGCCACGATGGCCGGGCCGTCGAGTCCCGACCTCGTGGGACTGCTGGCGGATGGATTCGGGTTCGGCCGGATCGGCGGCCACGGCGGCGCCCAGGAAGCCGTGCAGCGGATTCCGATGTTCATTCGCGTCCCAGGCGAGAAACCTTCGAGGCGCCCTCAGCCGCTGAGGCTCATGGACATCGCGCCGGAGGTCGGCCGCATCATGCCGATCGGTCGATAGGATCAGGGGCCGGGGCGCCGAGCATTTCCCGGAGCTCGTCGCCCTCGACCACTTCTTTCTCCAGCAACCGCTCGGCCAGCTGATCGAGCTGCGCGCGGCGCTCTTCAAGCACCCGCCTCGCCGCGCTTTCGCCGCCGAGTACGAATCGCTTCACTTCGCTGTCGATCTTGCCGGCGGTTTCCTCGCCGTAGGCGCCGCGTTCCGGCCCCGCAGGCGCTTCGATGAAGGTGTTGCGCCGGCGGCCCTCATGATTCACCGGCCCAAGGACCTCGCTCATGCCGAATTCGGTCACCATCGCGCGCGCGATATCCGTGGCGCGCAGCAGGTCGTTCTGCGCCCCGGTGGACGTTTCCCCGAAGACGAGGAGTTCGGCCATGCGGCCGGCGAGGAGCACGGCGATCTGATGTTCGAGCTCGGTCCGGGTCATCAGGTACCGATCTTCGGTCGGCAACTGCATCGTGTAGCCCAGCGCGCCGAATCCTCGGGACACGATCGAGACCTTGTGCACGGCATCCAGGCCTGGCAGTACGGTCGCGACGATGGCGTGGCCGGCCTCGTGGAACGCCACCACTCGACGGACGCGCGGATTCATGGCGCGCTTCTTCTCGAGGCCGGCGATGACACGATCGATCGCTTCCTCGAAGTCCTTGCGGTCCACGCGCTCCTTGTCGCGACGGGCGGCAAGCAGGGCAGCTTCGTTGACCAGGTTCGACAAGTCCGCGCCGACGAAACCGGCAGTTCGCCCCGCAATCACCGCGAGGTTCACGTCGTCGGCGAGCCTCACCTGACGGACGTGAATCTGGAGGATCGCTTCGCGCCCCTTGACGTCGGGTTTGTCCACCAGCACCTGGCGATCGAACCTTCCGGCTCGGAGCAGCGCCGGATCCAGAACTTCGGGCCGGTTGGTCGCGGCCATGACGATCACGCCCTTGCGTGAATCGAAGCCGTCCATTTCGGACAGGAGCTGGTTGAGCGTCTGTTCGCGCTCCTCATGGCCGCCCATCGGGGATTGCATGCGGACTTTGCCGATCGCATCGAGTTCGTCGATGAACACGATGCACGGCGCCTTGGCCTCCGCCTGCTTGAACAAGTCACGCACGCGCGCGGCCCCGACGCCCACGAACATCTCGACGAAATCCGAGCCGGTCAGACTGAAGAAGGGCACCTTGGCTTCGCCGGCCACGGCGCGCGCGAGCAGCGTCTTGCCCGTGCCCGGCGGGCCC
>CAZJTG010000364.1:0-3115 GCA_964548865.1 uncultured Solibacteraceae bacterium | reverse complement strand
GCCGCGCTCTCCGGCGCGCTCGACGACGTCGCCGTCGAGCGCGACGCGGTCTTCAACCTCGACGTGCCCGTGCGCTGCCCGGACGTGCCCGCCGGCGTGCTGAACCCGCGGAACACCTGGCCGGACAAGGCGGCCTACGACGCCCAGGCGGCCAAGCTCGCGAAGATGTTCGTGGACAACTTCAAGACGTTCGAAGCGACGGCGTCACCGGCGGTCAAGGCCGCCGGCCCCAGGGCGTAGCGATCAAGACGGTACGGGCTGCCGGGTGCCGAGCGCGCACCCCGCACCCCGCACTCCGCACGCCGCACGCCGCACTAGAATCTTCCAGTGCCCTTCGAACCCGTCATCGGTCTCGAGATTCACGCGCAGCTCCTGACCCGCACAAAGATCTTCTGCGGGTGTCCGACGACGTTCGGCGCCGCGCCGAACACGGCCGTGTGCCCGGTCTGCCTGGGGCTGCCCGGAGCGCTGCCGGTGTTGAACGGCCGCGCCGTGGAGTTCGCGATCAGGGCCGCGCTGGCGCTCGGCTGCCGCATCAACGACACCTCCACGTTCGCCCGCAAGAACTACTTCTACCCGGACCTGCCGAAGGGCTATCAGATTTCCCAGTACGACCGGCCGCTCGCGAGCGATGGCGTGGTCGAGTTCGCGTCTGCCGAAAGCGGGCGCCCCGTCCGCGTCCGCGTCACGCGGGTGCACATGGAGGAGGACGCCGGCAAATCGCTCCACCACGGGTTCCCGGATTCGGATCGCGCGACGTACCTCGACTTCAATCGCGCGGGCGTGCCGCTCATCGAGATCGTGACCGAGCCCGACCTGCGGTCGGCGGCGGACGCCGCGGAGTGTTTCGCGCGGATCCGCGAAGTCGTGGTTGCGCTCGGCGTCAACGACGGGAACATGGAAGAGGGCAGCCTGCGCTGCGACGCGAACGTCTCCATTCGGCCCGCCGGCGAGTCGGCGCTCGGGACCAAGGCCGAGGTCAAGAACGTCAACTCGTTCAAGTTCCTGCAGAAGGCGCTGGAGTTCGAGATCGATCGCCAGATCGCGATCGTCCGGGGCGGCGGCCGCGTCGTCCAGGAAACGCGCCTGTGGGATGCGGCGAAGGGCGAGACCTTCTCGATGCGCAGCAAGGAAGAGGCGCACGACTACCGCTATTTCCCCGAGCCCGATCTTCCGCCGCTCTCCGTGGACGCCGGGCGTGTCGACGCGATCCGTGCGGGGCTGCCCGAACTGCCGGCCGCGCGGGCCGGCCGGTTCGTGCGCGAGTTCGGCTTGTCCGACTACGACGCCAACGTGATCGCGCGCCTGCTCGCAGGCGGCGCCGCCTACTTCGAGGCCGCGGTGGCGGCCGGCGCGCCGCCGAAAGCGGCAGGCAACTGGATTCAGGGTGAGGTGCGGCGCAAGCTGAAGGAGAAGGACGTCGACGACATCGGCCGCTGTCCGGTCGCACCCTCCGCGCTCGCGGAGCTCATCGGCCTCGTGGAGCGGGGCGTCATCAGCAACTCGGTGGGGAAGCAGGTATTCGAGACGATGTGGGACAGCGGGCGTCCGGCGGCTGAGATCGTCCAGGCGGAAGGGCTCGCGCAGATCGGCGACGAGGGCGCCCTCGGCATCATCGTCGCCGACGTGCTGGCCGCACATCCGGCGGAAGTGGAGCAGGCGCGCGGCGGCAAGCAGAGCGTCCTGGGTTTCCTGGTCGGGCAGGTGATGAAGCGCACGGGTGGCAAGGCGAACCCCCGGCTGGCGAGCGATCTCGTGCGCAAGGCGGTCAATGGGGGCTGAATTGGTCGGGTTTGACAGGCACCGGCGACCTGCCGCACACTGCCGTTACGCCTCCTGAGATGGCCGCGAAACACCGCGAGACGACGCCTGAGCTTGACGGTTTGCCCCGGCCGCTTTGCGGCGCACCCTGCCAGTGCCTCGCAGAGTTTTTCCGTGAAGAGTTCGTGAAACACCATAAGTGCCTGGAGCAGTACCGCGAGTACTACTCAGACTGCGCCATCACAAAAGCCGAGGAGGCGCTCGGCCGCATTCTCCAGCAGATGGAAGACCTCTGCAGGCGGGATGACGCGTGCGAGGTCGTCGGGCAGCTCCTCAAGCAGTTTGACGCGGTCACGAAGCTGTCGGCGTTTTCCGAGCCACGCACGTTCCATTAGGCCGGTCCCCGGTCGGACGCCCACGCTCCCAATAAGACGGCTTACATCGAAGATCCGGTCGGCCCGGGCACGCGCCCCGCGCCCGCGACTGGCTGCCCGCGCCCCCTCGGCGGCGCGAACGGGCGGACAAGGAGTAGAAGGAATAAGTGGATAGACTGAACGGAATGCGGACCGACGAAGAGGTCCTGAAGATGATTCGCGATCGCGTGGACCACCCCGCGACCGCCAAGGAACTGATTCGCCTGTTGAACGTGGCGCGCGAAGAGCACGCCACGTTCAAGCGGCGCCTGCGGTCGCTCGTGGCCGCTGGTGAACTCGTCGAGATCCGCGGGCATCGCTTCGGCCTTCCGGATCGCATGAACCTGGTCGTCGGGCGCGTTTCGACGAACCCCCGCGGCTTTGCGTTTGTCGATCCCGAGGACGGATCGACGGCCAACCCGAAAGGCATCTTCATCGCCGGCAACAACCTCAATCAGGCGATGCACGGCGATCGCGTGGTCGTGCGACTCGAGCGCGCCGGGGACTCGGATCGGCCGGAGGGCCGCATCGTCCGCATCCTCGAACGATCCGCCCAGAAAGTCGTGGGCCGGTACGAAGTGGACGAGAGCGGTCTTGGCGTCGTGGTCCCGTTCGACCGGCGGCTGACGCTCGACGTCCAGGTGCCGCCGGGAGAATCGAAGGGCGCGTCGCCCGGAGAAATGGTCACCGTGGAAATCACCCGGTTTCCCACGGCCACGCGGCCGGCGCTCGGACGTGTGGCGGAGGTGCTGGGCCCGATCGACGCGCCGGGTGTGGATACGGCCGTGATCATCCGCAAGTACGGCCTCGAGGACGCGCACTCCGAGGCGGCGGCGAGCGAGGCGCGGCGGTTCGGGACGGCGGTCCGCGACCGCGACATCCAGGGCCGCACCGACTTCAGGTCGTCGCCGACCGTCACGATCGACGGCGAGACCGCGCGC
>CAZJTG010000363.1:0-3117 GCA_964548865.1 uncultured Solibacteraceae bacterium | reverse complement strand
CGCCGATCGGCGGCGGCGGCCTGCTGGCGGGGATCGGCGCGGTGCTGTCGTCGCTCCGCCCGGACGCGCGGTTGTACGGCGCCGAGCCCGAGACGGCCGCCCCCCTGGCCGCCTCGTTCCAGGCCGGCGCCCCGGTCAGGTTCGAAGGGTGGCAGGCGTCCTTCGTGGACGGCGCGGGCGGCAAGTCGGTACTCCCTTCGATGTGGCCGCTGCTCGAATCCACGGTGAGCGACTCCATCGTCGTGACGCTCGACGAAGCGGCGGCGGCCATGCGTTTCGCCGCCGAGCGCGCGCGGGTCGTCATCGAGGGAGCCGCGGCGTGTGCCGTCGCGGCGGCCCGGTCGTTGCGCCTCAAGGCCGCCGGTCACCGCAGAGTCGTCGCCGTCGTGTCAGGCGGGAACATCGACCTCGGCCGATTCGCGGCGCTCACGGGAATGTGTGATTAGAGATTTGGTGATTTGGTGATTTGGCGATCGTGCCGTTGGCTCCTCTCTGCGACTACCCACAATGAATGAACATCTGCCGGCGCGATTGTCCCGGCTTTCCGATCTCGCACACGACCTCTGGTGGACCTGGAACGAAGGCCGCGATGTGTTCCGTCGTCTCGACTACGCGCTCTGGCGGCAGACGGCCCACAACCCGGTGATGATGCTCAAACGGGTCGCGCCGGCGGCCCTCGAACGGGCGGCGGCGGACCCGGCCTTTCTCGCGGCGTACGACGCCGCGCTCACGGCGATGGACGCCCACCGCGCGGCGGGCGCCGCCACCTGGTGGCAGACGCGGATCGGGGCGCCATCGCAACAAGTCATCGCCTACTTCTGCGCCGAGTTCGCGCTTCACCAGTCCCTGCCGATCTACGCCGGGGGGCTCGGCGTGCTCGCCGGCGACCACTGCAAGGAAGCCTGCGACCTTGGTCTGCCCCTCGTGGGCGTCGGGTTCATGTATCCGCAGGGCTACTTCCGCCAGCGCGTGTCCCCCGAGGGCTGGCAGGAGGAGCATTACGAACAGATCGACTGGGACGCCGCGCCGATCGAGCGCGCGCAGACGATCGACGGCCAGCCGTGCGTGGTCCTCGTGCCGATCGCGGACCGATCGGTGCTGGTGCAGGTGTGGCTCGTGCGGCTGGGCCGCGTGCGCCTGCTGCTCCTTGACACCGACCTGCCGCAGAACGCGCCGTGGGATCGCGAATTGTCCGCCCGTCTGTACGGCGGCGGCCGCGAAACCCGTCTGCAACAGGAGATCCTCCTCGGTCTGGGTGGTGTCCTCGCGCTTCGCGCGCTCGGCTGCGCGCCGGCGGTGTGGCACCTGAACGAGGGCCACGCGGCGTTCGTCATTCTGCAGCGGATGCGCGACCTGCTCGCGACCGGCAAGCCCTGGGAAGAGGCCCTCGCGGAGGTGCGGCGGACGACCGTGTTCACCACGCACACGCCGGTGCCCGCGGGCCACGATGCATTCCCGTTCCACATGGTGGAACAACACCTGTCGAGCAGCTGGGGATCGATGAACGGCCACGGCGACGCGTTCCTCGCGCTCGGCACGTACGACTCCGGCCACGGCCCGCAGTTCAACATGACGGCGCTCGCGATGCGGTCGTCGGCCGCCATCAACGCCGTCAGTCAACTGCACGGCATCGTCACGCGCGACATGTTTGCCCCACTCTGGCCGGACCTGGCGATCGAGGACAGGCCGGTCCACGCGATCACCAACGGCGTGCACGTACCGACGTGGATGGCGGCGGAGCTCGGGCACCTGTTCGAGCGCCACCTGAGTCCGGCCTGGCGCGACCAATACGAGGACGCGTCGTTCTGGGCACGCATTCTGGAGATTCCGGATGACGAGCTCTGGAACGCGCGCGGGCGTCTGCGTACCGCGCTGTTCCAGTTCATCCGCGAGCGCGCGCGCCAGCGATGGACCGCCGATCAGGCCGGTGCGGCACGGGTGGTTGCGGCGGGCGCGATTCTGGATCCGACCGCGCTCACGATCGGCTTCGCTCGCCGGTTCACGGGTTACAAGCGGCCCGACCTCGTGTTCCGCGACTTCGACCGGCTCGCCCGCATCGTGACGAACGCCGATCATCCTTTGCAGTTCGTCTTTGCCGGCAAAGCGCATCCCGCCGACGAGGCCGGCAAGCATCACCTGCAGAACATCTTCCGGCGCGCGCTCGACACCCGGCTGGCGGGCCGCATCGCGTTCGTGGACGACTACGACCTGCACGTGGCCCACCTGCTCGTGCAGGGGTGCGACGTGTGGCTCAACACCCCTCGAAAGCCCCTCGAGGCCAGCGGCACGAGCGGCATGAAGGCCGCGATGAACGGCACACTGCATCTGAGCATCGGCGACGGATGGTGGGCCGAGGGCTGCACGGGCTCGAACGGCTGGGTGATCTCCGGCACTCCGCAGTCGCAGGAGACGGATGCCGTGGACGCGGCCGACGCCGACGCGCTCTACACGCTCCTCGAGCAGGAAGTGGTCCCCGCGTTCTACGAGCGGGACGCCCGCGGCATCCCGAAGCGGTGGATTGCGATGGTGCGCCAGGCGATTCTCACCGTCACGCCTCGGTTTTCGAGCCGTCGGATGCTCAAGGAATACGCCGAGACCGCGTATCTGCCGGCCTTCAGGAAACGAACGCCAGCGACGTAAACGACGCCAACGACGCCATCGGTCGTCCTATAATCGAGACGCAATGGCCAGAAAGACGGTCGAGACGACGCGTTGCGCGATTTGCGGCGCCAAGGACGTGACCGAACCGCGCGGTGACGAGAAGTACTGCCGCACCTGCTGGGACAAGAAGATCGCCGTCGAAGAAATCGTCGCGCGGGAGTTCACGCTCAAGCGCTACATCCGCGCTCAGAGCGCCGAGAAGTACCTCGTCTTCCACTCCACGCAGAAGCGCCCGATCGGCCTCATCCTCGTGGTCGACGACGGATTCGATCTGTTCCTCACGGTCATCATCTACCCGACGTTCGCCTGGGACGATCCTGCGTATCACCTCGAGAACGATCCCGAGCACCGCAGCTTCGCGGAGATCCTGGTGGACGTCATCGCCGCCGACGTCATCGAGCCCTGGGGCGGCGGCAAGTGGCACCTCGAAGTCTTCCGATCGACGGCGCCAGACCC
>CAZJTG010000362.1:0-3156 GCA_964548865.1 uncultured Solibacteraceae bacterium | reverse complement strand
CCACGTCAGATCCTCGGGCCTCCCGCCGACCTTCTCGAGCGCCTGATAGATCGGCACCGTTCCGATCGGCACGGCGGAGTTCCGGAGAATCCACTCGCGGGTCTCGTGGATGTCGCGACCGGTGGACAGATCCATGACGGTGTCGGCGCCCCAGAGCGTGGCCCACCGCAGTTTGTCGACTTCCTCCGCGATGGACGACCCGACGGCGGAGTTGCCGATGTTGGCGTTGATCTTCACCAGGAAATGACGGCCGATGATCATCGGCTCGAGCTCCGGGTGATTCACGTTCGCCGGGATGATCGCGCGGCCGCGCGCCACTTCCGATCGCACGAACTCCGCAGGGAGTCCTTCGCGAATCCCGACGAACTCCATTTCGGGCGTGACCTCGCCCCGGCGCGCGAAGGCCAGCTGCGTGACCGCGCGGCCGGCGACCGCCCGGCGCACCGGCCGGCGCGCGCGGTCCTCCCTGATCTCGACGTCGGCACGCTCCAGGATCCACGGCTCGCGCACCCGCGGAAGTCCGGCCGCGAGGTCGCGCGCGCGCGGACCGCTGCTGTCGTACACCTGCAGCGGCGGCTCGCCGGCGGCGAGCGAGATCTCCCTCACCGGCACCCTGACGCCGCGCGGGCCGCTGACGTGCACTTTCCGCGAGTTGGGATACGCGCGTTCGAAATCTGCGTCGGTCAGGGGGGCGTAAGCCGTACGGGACATGGGGCCGAATATACCAGTCCCGGGTGCGGGGTGCGGGGGACAGGGCGCGTGCGGAGCTCTCACTCTGCACCCGGCACCCGGCACCCGGCACTAGCTACGCGAGCTTCCTGAGTACGAAGCACTTCAGATAGTGCGTCTCCGGCACGTTCAGCAGGATGGGATGGTCGCGCGCCTGCGTTCGCTGTTCCACGACCGTCACGGTCGCGTGGGCATCCGCGGCGGCTTCCTCGAGCACCTGGTGAAACAGCTCCTGACGCATCTGGTACGAACACGTGCAGGTGATCAGGCAACCGCCTGGAGCGAGAATCTTGAGCGCGCGCAGGTTGATTTCCTTGTACCCGGCGGCCGCGCGTTCGAGCGCGGCCTTGTTCTTCGCGAATGCCGGCGGGTCGAGGACGATCGTGTCGAATCGCTCGCGCGCGATCTCGTATTCCCTCAGCGCATCGAAGGCATTGGCCTCCTCGGCCAGGATGTTCGGCGCGCCGTTCCTCACCGCATTGGCCCGCGTGAGAGCCACCGCGGACGCCGATGAATCCAGGGCCACGACGGAAGTGCAGGCGGGCGCCATGCGCAGCGCGAACCCGCCGTTGTACGTGAAGGCATCCAGGGCGCGGCCGCGCGCGTATCGGGCCGCGGCCTCGTGGTTTTCCCGCTGGTCGAGAAACAGGCCGGTCTTCTGCCCCAGCCGCACGTCAACGGTGTAGACCACCGGGCCCTCGCGAACCTCGACGGCGTCAGGCACGTCGCCGGCCACGACCTGCACGGACTCCTCGAGCCCCTCGAGCCGGCGTATCTTCTGGTCGTTCCGGGCCAGGATGCCCCGAGGCGCGAGCGTTTCCTCGAGGATTCCGCCCACCATCTTGAGCCGCCGGTCCATGGCCTGGGTCAGCGTCTGCATGACGACAACCCGTGTCGCGCCGTCGCCGTAGACATCGACAATCAGGCCCGGCAGGCGGTCGGCCTCGGCGTTGACCGCCCGCCACGCCGTGGCCTCGATACCGAGCGACCGCCTGAACGCCAGCGCGGCCTCGACCCGTGCCGCGATCATCGCCCGTTCCGCGGCGTCTCCGGACACGTCGTCCTGGCCGAGGAACCTCAGCGAAATCTGGGACTCACTGCTCCAGAATGCGCTCCCGAGCGGCCGGCCGCGCTCGGACAGGACGCGCACGAGGTCGCCCGGCTGGGCCGCCGACTCGCGAATATCGGACCGGTAGATCCACGGATGGCCGTGACGCAGGCGTTCGGCGCCGCGAGGAGAGACGGTCACAGCAGGTGGTGACATCGGAACCCGCATCGTACATCGCGGCGAGCCGGACTTATAATTGCGCGCATGCGCATCGCGCTCGGCGCCGATCACGCCGGCATCCACCTCAAGGCGGAAATCCGCAAGCTGCTCGACGAGCGCGGCGTCCCGTACACCGACTTCGGCACGGACACCGACGCCTCGGTGGATTATCCCGACTTCGCCGGCGCCGTCGCCCGCGCCGTCGCCGGCGGTGAGTTCGACCGCGGCGTGCTCTTCTGCGGCTCCGGCATCGGCATGGCCATCGCGGCCAACAAGATCGCCGGCATCCGTGCGGCGT
This sequence comes from uncultured Solibacteraceae bacterium, assembly GCA_964548865.1. Classification (GTDB taxonomy): domain Bacteria; phylum Acidobacteriota; class Vicinamibacteria; order Vicinamibacterales; family SCN-69-37; genus DASUGC01. Next base: position 862 of record CAZJTG010000362.1, on the reverse strand, counting down.
CCATCGTGGACGAGACGTCGGCGCGCCTCAGCCGCGAACACAACGATGCCAACGTCCTCGCGCTCGGCGAACGACTGACGACGCCAGACCTGGCCCGCCGCATCGTGTCGGTGTTTCTCGACACGCCGTTCGCCGGAGGCCGCCACCAGCGCCGCGTGGACAAGATCGCCGCGCTCGACACACACACCCCATGAGCTACCTGACATCCGTTGATCCCGACATCGCCGACGCCATCCGCCGCGAGGCCCATCGCCAGGAAGAGGGTCTCGAGCTGATCGCGTCCGAGAACTTCACGAGCCGCGCCGTGATGGAGGCCATGGGCTCGGTCATGACGAACAAGTACGCCGAGGGCTACCCAGGCAAGCGCTACTACGGCGGGTGCGAGTTCGTGGACATCGCCGAAACCCTCGCGATCGAGCGCGCCACACAGCTCTTCGGCGCCGAGCACGCGAACGTGCAACCGCACTCCGGCGCGCAGGCCAACATGTCGGTGTACGTCGCGATGCTGAAGCCGGGCGACACGATTCTCGGCATGAACCTCGCGCACGGCGGGCATCTGACGCACGGTCATCCACTCAATTTTTCCGGCAAGTTCTACACGATCATTCCGTACGGCGTGCGCAAGGACGACGAACGCCTTGACTACGACGAGTTCGAACGGCTGGCGCACGAGCACAGGCCGAAGCTGATCGTCGTCGGCGCGAGCGCCTATCCGCGCCAGTTTGACTTCGCGCGGATTCGGAGCGTGGCCGACGCGGTCGGGTCGCTTGTCATGACCGACATGGCGCATGTCGCCGGCCTCGTGGCCGCGGGTGCCCACACGAGCCCGTTTCCGTACTACGACTTCGTGTCCACAACGACG
>CAZJTG010000361.1:2889-3157 GCA_964548865.1 uncultured Solibacteraceae bacterium | reverse complement strand
CGCGCCATCGTCTACGTGTCGGACGAATCGGGCGAGGATCGCGTCTACCTCCGCCTCTACCCGGACGTCGGTCAGGCGTGGACGATCTCCGGCAACGGCGCCACCGCGCCGCGGTGGAGCCGGAACGGGCGCGAGGTGTTCTTCCTCCAGAACTCGAAGATCATGGCGGCGAGCATCGACGTGTCCGACGGCGTCCGCATCGGCGCGCCGCGGCCGCTCTTCAGCGCGACGGCCTTGAGCGCGACGCGGCGGCCGGTCAGCGTCTCCG
>CAZJTG010000361.1:902-2879 GCA_964548865.1 uncultured Solibacteraceae bacterium | reverse complement strand
AGCAGGATCCGTTCGCCATTCCGATGTACGACGTCGCCGCCGACGGCCGGTTTCTGATGGTGCGGCGCGGCCTCGGCGTGCGGACGTGGCGGTTCATCCAGAACTGGGGCGCGGCGCTCGTCGCCGGCGCGCGCTGATCTCAAGGAAGGGGAACATGAGCGAGGTCGAAGGCGGCATAAGGGGCCTTATCCGGCTTGCCAAACTGCGCTGAAGATCGGCGCGTTATCTGACGACCCAGCCGAAGCTGAGCACGCCGACCACAATGACGACGAAGCCGATGATGTCGAGCACCACTCCGTAGCGCATCATGTCGCCAATCGGGATGTACCCGCTGCTGTACACGATGGCGTTTGGCGGCGTGGACACAGGCATCATGAAACCCATGCTCGCGCCAAACGTCGCGCCAAGCGCCGGCTCCAGCGGCGAGACGCCGGCCGCCGTGGCGACGGCTATGGCCGTGGGGACAATCACCGTGGCCGCCGCGGTGTTGGACGCCGCTTCCGACATGAGAATCGCGATGGCTGTGAAGACGACGGTCAGGCCGACCGTGCCGGCGCCCGGTACGTAGCCCACCACCCACCGGCCGAACGCGTCTGCCAGGCCGGTGGAATCGGCGAGTCCTCCCATGGCCAGTCCGCCCCCAAAGAGCAGGATGATGCCCCAGTCGATGCGGGAGGCCTCCTCCCAGGTCATCGTGAACCTGCGGGCACTCCAGTTCACGGGGAGAAGGAACAGGAGCAGCGCACCGATCACTGCTGCCACCGATTCGGGAATCATGACGGTGATCCGTGTGGTCACCGGATGGGTCTGCCCGAGCAGGAGTGACAGGATCCCGGGCAGTGTCCAGAGGAGCACGGTGATGCCGAAGGCGATCACGACGTTCCGCTCGCCGCGGGCCATCGGGCCAAGCGCGCGCAGTTGGTCCCGCACGGCGGCGGCCGCCTGCGCCCCGAGAAGCACACCTTTCGACGCCGGATACAACATCCACGCGGCGAGCACCGTCATCATGACAAGCACGAGCGGAATGCCGAAGGCCATCCAGCCGGCAAACGAGATGTCGATGCCGGCGTTCTTGAGCAGCAACCCCTTGCCGATCAGGTTGGGGGGCGTACCGACCGGCGTGGCCATCCCGCCAATCGACGAGGCAAACGACGTGACAAGCATCATGGTCAGCGCGAACCGCCGGAAGGCCGGGTCGCTGGGGCGTCCACGGCCCAACTCCGCGAGCACCGCCATGCCGAGCGGAAAGAACATCGCGGTCGTCGCGGTGTTGCTCATCCACATGGACAGTCCGGCAGAGACGCCGGCGTACACGAGTACCAGGCGCCAGGCGCTGGAACCAATCCATGGCGACGCCAGTGCCGAGAACGCCATGCGGCGATCCAGCCGGTGCACGAACATCGCCTGGGCGAGGATGAAACTGCCGATGAAGAGAAAGATGATCGGGTCGGCAAACGACGCGAACGTCGTGCGCGCCGGCGCGACGCCCAGCAGCACAACGAGGGTCGGACCGAGCAACGCGGTCACGGGCAGGGGGATCGCCTCGGTCATCCAGAGGACGATCATCAGCACCAGCACGGCCGCCAGACGATGGGCGGCGTCCGACAACGCCGGCATCGGCACGAGCAGCAGCGCGATGGCCACAAGAGGCCCGACGACGAGCCCGGCGGTGCGGCGGCGCCGGTTGGACAGTTCTTCGCTGTCCCGGCGATCGGTGTCCACTTGTGACGCGGTCATGAGCGACTACTTGTTTCGCCCGTAGAATGTCTTGACGGTGTCGTGGGCCACCGTCTGCAGGAACCGCGCCTGCTCTGCGGGTACGTCGCCGAAATAGTCGTAGGCGTTGCCCACGGGCGACACGTCGTAGAGGCTCGCAAGGACGGTGCAGGCCGCGAGGTACGTGCCGAGCATTGATGGATGGGTGCCGTCAAACGTGGTGTGCAGCCGGATGTCCGGCCTGCGTCGATAGGCTTCTTC
>CAZJTG010000361.1:0-892 GCA_964548865.1 uncultured Solibacteraceae bacterium | reverse complement strand
CGACCGGAATGACCAGCGCGCTGATCGTGTTCCCCGTCCCGACATAGAGCGAGGCGATGTCCCGAATCATGCCGGGCTTGTAATTCGGGTGCGGGGGCACATAGGCGTGCGTCATGTACAGCACCGGTTCGCCCCCGGCGGCCCTCACCTTCTTGGCGTAGAGCGCGGCCGTCTCGGCAAACCGCCTGCGGCGCCCCTCCGAAAGCGGCGCCGCACTGCCGTCCTGCATAATGACGACCTGAAACGGCCGGCCGACCCTCAGGCTCTTCGGGTTGAGCAGGTGATCGATGTTGTGATCAAACAGCGCCGCGCCGCCGATGGTCGCCGACTTGTATTCGAGATCCGCCTCTTCGAACAACCCGGCGGCCACGGCCATCCGTTGCACGTGATTGTGCAGACTGTCGTTGTAATAGAAGTAGCTGTTGCCGATGAACAGGATGTGCGTGGGCTTGGCCACCTTCAGGCGCTTGACGACCGGACTGGGCACCGGTTCCTGCGCCTCGACGACGCACCCGCCCGCAAAGAGCAGAGCCACCAGGCCGACTGCTGCGTACGCGCGCGCCATCACCTAGAAGCGGAAGCCGACCGAGACGCTGAACTCCCGCGGGCTCTGGTAGCTGCCGGGACCGCTGGCCTGGCCAAAACTCGGTCCTTTATTCCAGTTCACGCCCTCGACGGGCTTCGTCGTGAACGGGTTAAACGCGGCCACCGTCGCGTCGTCGGCGGGTCCCAGCACTGTCGTGTTGAAGCTGTCGAGCGTCTGCAGGTTGAACACGTTGTTGACGACCGCGCGGACGAACACCTGGGCCCTGGCGGCTTTCGGAAGATTGCGATTCCACGACACGGAGACGTCGCTGCGCCACACGTTGTTGAACCGGAACTCGCCCCGCTT
>CAZJTG010000360.1:1164-3190 GCA_964548865.1 uncultured Solibacteraceae bacterium | reverse complement strand
CGATCTGCTCGGCGATGTGGCTCAGCGGCAGGTAGCTGATCACCTCGTCCGTGGACTGGCCCCCGACCAGGTCTGCCGCCGCGGCCGCCGTCCAGGTGAGGTTGTCGTGCGAGAGCATCACGCCCTTCGGCGTGCCCGTCGTTCCGGACGTGTAGATCAGCGTTGCCATCGCGTCCGGCGACTGCGCGGCGACGCGCTTGTCCAGCTCCGCTTCGGGCGTCCGCAGCCCGAGCTCCAGGAACTTCGTCCACGTGTAGACGCCCGCCTGGTTGGTCTCGCCCTGCATGAGCACGAGCGCCTTGAGGCTCGGGAGCTTTCCGCGAATCGCCAGGAACTTGGACAGCTGCTCCTGGTTCTCCACGAACACCACGTTGGCGTCGCAGTGGCTGGCGATGTACTCGCACTGCTCGGGCGAGCTGGTGGTATAGATGCCCGCCGGAACGGTGCCGGCGTAGATCGCGCCGATGTCGGCGAAGAACCACTCCGGACAGTTGTATCCGATGATGCAGACGCCGGCGCCCGGCTGTGCGCCGACGGCGATCATCGCGCGCGCCACCTGGCGTACCTGCTGCCGGTATTCATCCCAGCTCGTCGCCCGCCAGGAACCGTTCCGCTTCACGCGCAACGCCGGTTTGGGACCGTACGAGCGAACCGTCCGCTCGAACACGTCCATTACGCGCAGCTTGGGACTATCGGACCTGGCAGCCATAGAGTCACCTGAAGGTGGTTTGGACCCGGCTCGTTATCCTACTCTCCTACCTCCTGAGGCCGAGCTTGGCAAGGTTACCGACGCTGGGACCCGAGATACCCCGAACAGGCTCGCCCGTGAGCCGGGCGCTCGGCCGTGGCGTGCTCACGCTCATGGGGTGGGATGTCACGGGCGAGATCCCGAACATTCCCAAGCTCGTCATCATCGCGGCGCCCCACACGTCGAACTGGGACTTCGTCGTCGGAGTCGCCGCCAAGCTGGCGTTGCGCCTCGAAGTGATGTGGCTCGGGAAGGACTCGCTGTTTCGCGGGCCGCTGGGAGCGATCATGCGCCGGCTCGGCGGACGTCCCGTGGATCGCTCCGCGTCGCATGACGTCGTGAAGGACGTCGTGCAGGAGTTCGGGCGGCGCGAACGACTGGTGCTCGCGCTGGCTCCTGAGGGTACGCGCAAGCGCGTGGAACGGTGGCGCACCGGCTTCTACCACATCGCGCACGCGGCACGCGTGCCGATCGTGCCCGTCGCGCTGAATTTCGGGGAGAAGGAGATCCAGATCGGCGCGATGTTCACGACGACGGGCGACGTGGACGCCGACATCCGCGCGCTCCAGCAGCGATTTGCCGGAGTGCGCGGGCGCCGCGAGCGCTAGAACGACCAGTTGAAGTTCATCGTGAAGCCGCCCTGCGAGTTGGGGCTCGCGCTGACCGACGGCACCGCCTCCATTTTCCGTTTCAGGCTGCGGCGCGCGACTTCCTTGCCGACGGCGTAGCCGAAGATGCCGCCGAGCACATGATCCGACGTCCAGTGCCCATGATCCAGCGCGCGGCCGACCGCAACGCCGACCGCCACGCCGTACACCATCGGCTCGGCGACGCCCATGTCGAACCGGTTGCCGAGGAACGATGCGCAGCCCATCGCGTTGGCGAAGTGGCCGGCCGGGAACGAGCGCATCTGCCAGCCCGACTTTCCGGTCGACGCCTTGCTGGGGATTTGCCACTCGTGATTGTCGTCCGGCGACGTCTCCGGGCGCCGCCGCCCCACGAGCCGATAGAACATCTTTCTGGCTGGCGATTGCGCGCCCCACGCGGCGGCGCAGCCGATGACACCATCCCGGAGATTCCGGTTGTTGGTCGCCAGGCCGATGATGTACAGGGCCGCCGCCGGCGGGACGACGTACTTGCCGGCGAACAGGATGCCGCGCCGGCGAAGTGGATCGAGGAACTTCAGCGCCGTGGCGCTGTCATTGGCCTGTGCCCAGCGCTCGACCGGCTTGTCGAGCACCATGCTGGCTCCCGTGAGGGCAAGCGCGCCGGCAAAAG
>CAZJTG010000360.1:0-1154 GCA_964548865.1 uncultured Solibacteraceae bacterium | reverse complement strand
GTCGCCCAGTCCTTGCCCGAGCTATTGAAGGGCGACGTGTAGACGCCCCAGATGTCCTTGGCCGCGTATTTCACGTCGTGTCCGAGCTGCTGTGCAACGGACTGCGCTGACGCCTGGCTGGCGCAAATGAACGCCGCCGCGGCGAGGGTGTAGAATCGCATTGCTTTTTCTTTGATTGGCCCGCCGAGCGGGACGTACGCGCTGAATCAGGGCAAGGAGCACGCCCGTGACGGCGGAGCTCGCGTGCAGGTTGCTAGATTGGAACCACTTCCTATGTCGCTGAATCGCAATCCCTTCCGCGTCCTCCCCGTCGCGCTCGCTTTGATGGGAGGAAGCGCGGTTCTCGCCCAGCAGCCTGCGGCAGCACCGCCGGCGCCCACCGCCACAGCCATCGGCGTCGCCTTCGACAGCCTCCGTGGGCGACCGCTGGCCGGCGCGATCATCCGGGTGGACTCGTCGGACCTCGTGGGTGTCGCCGATCAGGACGGTCGCTTCAGGATCGAGGGCATCGCCGCGGGTGGACACACGCTGCGTCTGGAGCACCCGATTCTCGACACGATTGGTTTGGCGCTTCGGTCGCCGATGTACGCCTTCACGGCCGGCGGCACGGTCGGCATCGAGCTGGTGATCCCGGGACAGCAGACACTCACCCAGTTCCTGTGCACCGCGGCGTGGCGCAATCGCGGGCCTGCGGTGCTGATGGGTCGCGTCCGGGATGCCGACACCGGCGTCCCCGCGACTGGCGCCAAGGTCTCGCTCGTGTGGTACGAGGTCGAAGTCACCAATGCGGTGCGTCGCGCGCCGCGGGTTCGGGAGACGCAGGTGGGGCCGGACGGCACGTACCGCATCTGTGGATTGCCGGCGGAGCTCGACGGCAAGGTGCAGGTGATCCGCGGTACACAGACCAGCGGCGAGATCCCCATCAACTTCGGGTCCGACCTCGTGTACCTGCGCAGCATGGGGCTCGCGTCACAGGTGGCGGTCGCGGGTGATTCGACGAAGGGCTCGATGCTCGGCACTGCGCGCCTCACCGGGCGCGTCACGAACAACCTCGGCGGGCCGCTCGCCAACGCGCGCGTGCAGCTCGAGGGTACCACACGCGTCGCGACCACTCGTGCGGGTGGCGAGTTCACGCTCGACAGCCTTCCGTCGGG
>CAZJTG010000359.1:0-3192 GCA_964548865.1 uncultured Solibacteraceae bacterium | reverse complement strand
ATCGACCGTCGCCCCGGCGAGTTCAGGTACGGAGTAATCCGCCGGGTAATTGACGGGGAATTCACGGGTGGCGCCCACGGGCGCCCCAATCAACTGCTCGTTGAACCCGGGCGGGTTGGCCGGGTTCCCGACTTCGATCGACACGTTCTCGATCTTCTCGGGCTTGCCCTCCATTTCGTCAGCGGGCGTCGCCTCGCCGGAGAGCTGAATCAGGCGGCCGCGCTTCGTGCGCGTCAGATCCACCAGCAGCGTGTCGCCGTTGTCGGCCGGTCGATCCTCGACCGGCAGCCATCGCGCGGCGCGCTCGCGCAACTGGTCCAGCGCGCGATCGACCGCGCCGACCTCCAGCACCGCCGGCTGCTTCCGCAATGACAGGCCGGCGTACTCGCCCAGTTCGACCGCCGGCATCGTCTCGAAGTCGGCCAGGAACGTGAGGGCCCGGCCCTCCGCCAGCGTGACGTCTCGAATGTCGGGCGCCGCCACGGGCCGCAGGCCGCGCTCGCGCAGGGCCTCGCCCACGACTCGCGGAATCAGCTCGTGCGTCACGTCGTGGAGAATCTCGTCCCGATAACGCTGCCGGACGACCGCCACGGGGACCTTGCCCTGCCTGAAACCGGGCACTTTGGCGCGCTTCGAGTAGGACTGGGCGACGCGGGCGATCTCGGCCTCGACGGCCTCGGCCGGGACCTCAAAAGAGATGTGCTTGCGGGTTTCGGAGACGTCGGTGAACTCGGTCTTCATTCACTAGCATTCTATAGGTTCGAGGAGCAGGGTTCAGGGGCTGGTTCGCGTGTCTGGTTCGGGGAGCAGGGTTCAGCGTGGAAGTGCGAAAGGGGGGAGTCGAACCCCCAAGGCCTTTCGGCCACCGGATCCTAAGTCCGGCGCGTCTGCCAGTTCCGCCACTTTCGCGTTGGGTTAGTTTACGCCTTCCGGGCTAAGCACCCGGCCTGCGCGCGAACGTCAACACGTACTTGTCGGCGAAGAGCTTCGTGTCCGCGGTCTGAACGAACCCCGCCTCCGCCATCCACGTCGCGAGTTGCTGCCGCGAGACCTCCAACTCGGGCTGCGCCCGATGCGGGCCCTGACCGGCTTCGAAATCCACCACGAGGATCCGGCCCGTCCTGGAGACGTATCGCGCGAGCGTCTTCAGGTACTCGCCGCGGTTGTCCACGTGATGCAGCACGTCGTGGAAGAACGCCAGATCGATGGCCGTCGACGGCAGTTTCGGATCCGTGAACGCGCCGAGGACCGTCTGGACGTTCGTGATGCCCGCATCCGTCGCACGCTTCTGGATCGCCGGAAAGAACCCGGCGTCGATCTCGACCGCGTAGACGCGGCCCTTCGGCCCGACGGCCTTTGCGGCCGGCACCGACAGCAGTCCGGTTCCGGCGCCGATGTCAGCGACGTGGTCGCCCGGCTTCAGCTGCATCGCCGCCACGACCTCATCGATCCGCAGCGACGACACGCGCGTGGGCCCGTCGAGCGTCTTGATCCACTCTTCGGCCGGCCGCCCGGCGAGCTGGGCGGCAAGCGTCGCCGTCGCCGCGAACGCAATCAGAACCGCCGAAATCAGGTTGCGCACGATCCGCCTCCGTCCTATCTGAACCTCAGCCGTCCCTTCCACCAGTCGTCGTCGGCCGGCGTGGCGGGTCCCATTCTTCCCTTGGCGGATGCGAAGAGCGCCGCCGTGTCGTGCAGGACACCCCGCGACATCACGAGGCGGGCGTTTCGCGTGGCCGTGATGTCCTCGAGCGGATTGCCGCGCACCACAAAGAGATCCGCCAGCTTGCCGGCCTCGATCGTGCCGAGCTGGCTCGCCATGCCCATGGCGCGGGCGCCGTTGATCGTGGCCATCTTCAGCACGGCGGCGGGCGGAATGCCCGCGAGCACGAGCGCATGCACTTCGCGATGCGAACCGAACCCCGACAGGAACTCTCCCCAGCTCGGGTGGTCGGTGCCGACCGTAATCAGCCGTCCGCCCCCGGCATCGTGGAAGCGCTTGATCTCCTTCATCTTCACTTCATAGATCCGTTTGAACTGTTCGTTGGGCCGGCGGGGCAGCCGTGCATTCGCCACCTCGCGGGCGCGCGGGGTGAGGAAGCTCTGCTCGTCCATCCACGTCTTGAACACGCGCATGTCCTTCGGGTCGTACCAGTAGCCGTACGCCGTGACCGTGGCGTCGTAGTAGACGTTTCGCTGGAGGTAGAGCCTGATGATGTGGTCGACTTCGGGGCGCGTCACGTCCAGCGCTTCGAGCGACGCATAAGCGCCGCGCGTCGAGAGGATCGCGTCGCCGCCCATGAAGTGCTCGATGCGGTCGATCCCCATAAAGATCGCGTCCCGCGGATTCACCGAGGTGCCGGATCCCGAGTCGAGGTGCGCCGTGACGGAGAGGCCATGCCGATGCGCGCGCTCGATGAGCACCGGCAGATGGTCGCGGCTGATGCCTTTGGCCTTGAAGCCGCGCGCCCCCTTCGCCGCCCATGTATCGACTTCCTGGCGGATGCGGTCGGCGTTCCAGTCCGCGTTCCGCCACCCGGGCCGCGCCGTGCCGAAGTAGGGGCCCGAGCTGAGGATGCGTGGACCCACCTGTTCGCCGCGCTCGATGCGCCGCCGCGCGGCCATCATGCCGTCCGGATCGACTTCGCCGCCCGGGAACGTGGACGTCACACCGTTGGCGAGGAAGATGATCGGATTGATCGTGTACTCGTCAACGCGCTCCTCGCCGAACAAGTCGATGGCGTAGTGCGCGTGAAGATCGAAAAACCCCGGCAGCACCGTCTCGCCGGCCTCGAGCCTGACCAGACTTGCCGGGCCGACGTCCCGGCCTGCGAGCGATGCGCCCACTTCGAGAATCACGCCGTTCCGCACGACGATGCCCGTGTTCGGCGCGAGCGTGTCCCGCACGCCGTCGAACAGCTGTCCGCCGGTGATCACGATGTCGCCGGCTTGGAGCGGGATCACGTGCTGCGCGGCTGGGCGGATCGAGGCCGCGGCCAGCAGCACGGCCAGCGGAAGAAGTATTCGGCGCATGCCGCCCATTCTAGACGGCGCGCCTGCGAACAAGCCGCGCGTGGCCGCGAACGAGCCGCGCGAGTGAGCCGCGCGAACGGCGCGGGGCGGCTGGGCCCCCGCGAGTGAGCGCGGAAGGGGGGTGCGGCGGGGACGAAGACCCCCCGCGTAGAGATCGCC
>CAZJTG010000358.1:0-3196 GCA_964548865.1 uncultured Solibacteraceae bacterium | reverse complement strand
CTCCCGCTTGAAGAAGCCGCCAGGGATGCGCCCCGAGGCGTAGGTGTACTCACGGTAGTCGACCGTGAGGGGCAGGAAGTCGATGCCGACCCGTGCCGATGCGGCGTGACACGCGGTGACGATCACCATCGTGTCCCCGGACCGGACGATGACGGCCCCGTCCGCCTGCTTGGCGAGTTTGCCGGTTTCGATCGACACCGTGCGGGTGCCGACCTGGATGTCGCGACGATAGGTTGTTGGAATCATCGGCAGGCTTCTTACTTGCGAATGCCGAGCTTCTTGATGAGCTCAGCGTAACGAACAACGTCCTTCCGCTTCAGGTAGTCCAGCAGCCGCCGGCGCTGCTGCACGAGCTTCAGCAGGCCCCGGCGCGAATGGTGGTCCTTCACGTGCGTCTTGAAGTGTTCAGTGAGGTAATTGATGCGCTCGCTCAGCAGCGCGATCTGCACTTCCGGAGAGCCTGTATCCGATTCGTGGGTGCGGTAGTTCCCGATGACAGCAGTCTTACGATCGTTGGTCAGCACGTCGTGCCCTCCACGCACGGCCCAGCACCACCTCGAGCGACACCGCCCGAAAGCCCGGACCGCCGTTGTACAGCGCCGCTACTCGAGCAGCGGCAAACCCCGATATTAGCCGAGTACCACGGCCGGATGCAAAAGGCCGCCGCGACTGCCCGCCAGTGCCACGAGCCGGCCATCCGGGCCCAGCACGCGAACCTGGCCCGCCGCGGACGCCCCCGCGGGCGGGACGAACCGGCCGGCCAGGTGCTCCGGACCCAGGGGGTTGCCGTGGATCGCCCGTTTCAGGCCGGCGTCGGTGACCGTCACGGCCGGCAGATCGTCGAGCGCGGCTGCGGGGGACAGGACGTGGGCCTCAACGGCCGGCCCCAGACGCTCGGCGTCCGCGAGCGTGATGGCATTGCCGATGTCGAATCGGCCGGCGTGCGTCCGGCGCAGCGTGTCGAGATATCCGCCACATCCGAGCGCGCGTCCGAGGTCGCGTGCCAGGGCGCGGACGTAGAACCCCGACGTGACCGTGACCTCGAGCCACACCACGCCTTCCACATACGCGCGGCGAACCAGCCGGCGCACGGTCACCGGCACGGGCTTCAGCGCCACGATGGCGTCGCGCCGGGCCAGGTCGTAGGCTTTCTCGCCGCCGATCTTCTTGGCCGAGTGGTCCGGCGGCACCTGATCGAACGTCCCGCGGAACGCCGCGAGCGCTGCGTCGAGTCGCGCCTCGTCCGGGAGGGCTCCCATGAACCGTTCCACTTCCTCGCCGTCGCCGTCGTCGGTGGTTGTTGCGACGCCGAGTTTGATCGACGCCTCGTAGGTCTTGTCCCCGCCGGTCAGGAGCGACGCGAGCCGCGTGGCCCGGCCCAGGACGAGGGGCAGGAGCCCGGAGGCGCGGGGATCGAGCGTGCCCGTGTGGCCGACGCTCCGCTCCTTCGTCACCGAGCGGATGCGCGCGACGACGTCATGCGACGTCGGGCCCGATGGCTTGTCGATGAGAAGAACTCCGTTCAACACTCATTCCGGGGGCTTCGCCCCGCGGACCCCCGACACGCTCACTCGCGGGGACCCCGCCGCCCCGCTCCGTTCGCGTGGCTCGCTCGCACAGTTCGCTCGCGGCTACCGTGCGGCGTCGATGGCGCGGGCGAGGGCGGACACGACTTCCGTTTTCAGCGCCTCGACCGACCCGGTGAGCGTGGCGCCGGCGGCATTGCGATGGCCGCCGCCGCCCCACTGCGCGGCCACGCCGCGGACGTCCACCGAAGCCTTTGACCGCAGGCTGACCCGGCACGTGCCGTTGTCCTGGCCCTTGAACAACGCCACGGCGAGCACCTCGTTCGCGCCGAGCGGCAGGTTGACGAGGCCTTCGGTGTCGTCCACCGTCGCGCCGCAGCGCGCGAGCATGCCCTCGTCGAAGCCGAGCACGGCGAGCCTGCCGCCGGCGTGGAGTTCCATGCGCGACAGCATTTCACCGGTCAGCTTGACCCGGCCGATGCCGAAGCTGTCGAAGATTTCCCTGGCCATCGCCGCGGGCTCGACGCCGGCTTCGGTGATCCGGCGGCAGGCTTCGAACGTGCGCGCCGAGATGGGGCCGTGCCGGAACCCGCCCGTGTCGGTGGCGATGCCGAGGTAGAGGTGCTGGGCGATCTCCTGCGTCCAGGCGATCCCGAGCGCGTCGATCACGTCGGCCACCATCTCGGTGCAGGACACGGCGGTGCCGTCGAACCAGTTGACGCTGCCGTACATCTCGTTGCCGAGGTGGTGATCGATGTTGATGACGAAGTACTGATCGAGGCCGCCGAGGCCCGGCCGCGTGATGTCACTGCATTCCAGCGTCACGACGGCGTCCGCAGCCCCGCTCGCGACGGTCGCATACTCGATGGAATCGACGGACGGGAAATGCCTGTAGGGGCCCGGGACGGGATCCCGGCTGATGACGCGGACGGTCTTGCCCATCGCGCGCAACGCGATCGCCAGCGCGAGCTCGGAGCCGATGGCGTCGCCATCCGGCCGCGCGTGCGACGTGAGGATGAACGTCTGCCGGTCCTTGAGCGCGGCCGCAACCTGGGCAGCGGACATCACTTCTCCCGCGTGTCGTCCTGCGGCTCTGCCGAGGATGACGATGCTGCCGAGGCCTCGCGCGCATCGCGCTCCGCCTGCAGGTCGATGAGAATGCGCTCAACGCGATCCTGGGTTTCGACGCTGCGGTCGAACTCGAACCGGATCTCAGGCACGCGGCGCAGGCGGATGCGGGCGCCAATCTGGCGTCGCAGAAACGGCGTGGCGCGCGCGAGCGCCCGCTCCGTGTCCCGGCGCTGGGCGTCGGTCCCGAGCATCGTGTAGTAGACCCTGGCCAGCTGGAGATCCGGAGACACCTTCACCCGCGTCAGCGTGACGAACCCGATGCCGGGGTCCTGCACCTCACGGCCGAGCATCGTCGCGAGCTCATGGCGAATCTCCTCGCCGACTCGATCTGGGCGCGACCCTTGTGCCATTTAGCGCAGGTACTCCACCTGATGCGCGGTGACGAGACCGGGCTCCACCCGCTCGATCTCCTTCAGCGCGGCTTCCAGCGTCGATCCGACGATGTCGTCCGAGACGCCGACTGTGACGATGCCCAGTCCGGCGCGCTGCCAGAGGTCGTGGTGCGCGACCTCGGACACGGCGACGTTGTGTGTCTTCAG
>CAZJTG010000357.1:0-3214 GCA_964548865.1 uncultured Solibacteraceae bacterium | reverse complement strand
CTACTTCAAGCCGCAGGCCGGCCGACCGGAGGTCTCGCTGTCGTGCGACATCCTCGCGCCGGAGGGCTACGGCGAGATCATCGGCGGCGGCCAGCGCCTCGAGGACTACGACCTGCTGCTCCAGCGCATCGAAGAGCACAAACTCCCGCAGGAAGCGTTCGAGTGGTATCTCGATCTGCGCCGCTTCGGCAGCGTGCCGCACGCCGGGTTCGGCATGGGCATCGAGCGCGTCGTGTCGTGGATTTGTGGCCTGGAGCATCTGCGGGAAGCGATTCCCTACCCGCGCATGCTCTATCGGATGTATCCGTAGCCGGATATCGCGAGGCCCCGAGCGTGACAATGAGCGCGGGGGTGGGGCCCCGCGCAACACCGCGAGGCCCCGAGCGTAGCAAGGGCGCCGAGCGTGACAATGAGCGCGGGGGTGGGGCCCCGCGCAGCTGAAAGAAGAGATGAAACTAGGCTTTGTGAGTCTCGGCTGCCCCAAGAATCTCGTCGATGGCGAAGTGATGCTGGGCCTGGCGCGCCAGGCCGGTCACGAACTGACCAACGACGCCGCGGACGCGGAGGTGATCGTCGTGAACACCTGCGCGTTCATCGACACGGCCAAGGAGGAGTCCGTCAACGCGATACTGGAGATGGCGCAGCTCAAGCGCGACGGAGCCTGCCAGCGCCTCGTCGTGACGGGCTGCCTCGGAGAACGGTATCGCGACCAGTTGAAGGCGGAGATCCCTGAGATCGACGTCGTCCTGGGTACGGGCGACGTCCCCGAGATCGTGGCCGCGCTGAATGGCATTCAGCCGAAGCCGGCACCGATGGCCTTCTTCCGATCGTCTGGCGACGCGGCGGCGGGCAAGGCGGCGCCCCTACCGACCTACCTCTACGGCGACGACACCCCCCGCGTGCAGACGACGCCCCGTCACTACGCCTACGTCAAGATCGCCGAGGGCTGCGACTACACGTGCGCGTTCTGCATCATTCCGACGCTGCGTGGCAAGTACCGCAGCCGCGATGAAGACTCCATCGTCGCCGAGGCCGAACGGCTGGCCGCGGATGGGGTGCGGGAGCTGCTGCTCATTTCACAGGACACGACGTTCTTCGGCATCGATCGAGGCGAGCGCGGCGCGCTGGCACGCCTGCTGCGCCGGCTGAACACGATCGACGGCCTGTCGTGGATCCGGCTGCTCTATCTGTATCCGACCACGATCACCGACGATGTCCTTGACGCGATGGCCGAGTGCGACAAGGTCTGCAGTTACATCGACCTGCCGCTGCAGCATGCCTCGGCGGATGTGTTGCGTCGGATGCGCCGGCCGGGCAACCGCCAGGCGTACGACACACTGCTCGCGCGCATCCGGGCGCGGGTGCCCGGCGTCACGCTCCGCACGACGTTCATCGTGGGATTCCCGGGCGAGACCGAGGCGGAGTTCGATGAACTCCTGTCGTTCGTGCGCGACACGGGCTTCGATCACGTGGGCGTCTTCACCTACTCCCACGAGGAAGACACCCGCGCCTTCGCGATGGCCGACGACGTGCCGGCCGACGTGAAGGTGGCGCGCCGCGATGCCGTCATGCGGCTCCAGCGCGACATCGTCGCCGGCCGGTTGCGACAGCGCGCGGGCGAGCGGGTCACCGTGATGGTCGATGGCGTGGCGCCGGAATCAGACCTGGTGCTGACCTCGCGTCTGGCCGGGCAGGCGCCCGACATCGACGCGCTCGTCTATCTCGACGAGTGCGATCCGACCGAGTTTCGCCCCGGTCAGCTCCTCGAGGCGGTCGTCACGGGGTCGCGAGGCTACGATCTCATCGCCCGGCCCACCCGAGGCTGACCCGGGCAAGCATTGATGCTCGGCTGACCGCTACGCTATACTTCCAGGCGGTCTAGGCGGGAAAGACTGAACAAGGTAAGTGGGCCCGTGCCCACTTTTCGTGTTTCAGGGGACTTTTTCGGGTAGCCGGTCTGGTGGACACGCCGCGAGTTGAAGAGTCGGATCGCCTTCGCAGCCGGGTCGCGGTGGTGGTGGAGAGCTTCGGTCTCGAGCTCTTCGACCTGCAGTTCCGGCGGGAGTCGCCTGGCTGGGTGCTGAGGGTGGTCATCGATCGCCCGTGGCGGCCCGACGAGGCGGCGGCGGACGAAGCCGTGACGGTCGATGACTGCGGCCGGGTCAGCCAGGATCTCAGCGTGATCCTGGACGTCGAGCCGGAGCTCGTGGGCGGGTCCGATCGGACGTACACCCTCGAGGTGTCGTCGCCGGGCCTGGATCGACCGCTGCGCGGCGAGCGGGACTACCGGAGGTTCGCGGGCCGGCTCGCCAAGATCGTCACCGCCGTCCCGATCGACGGCCACTCGGCCTTCGCGGGCCGGTTGCGGGGGATCGAGGACGGCGTGGTCGTGCTGGAAGAGGGCCGCCGGACGCACCGCGTGCCGCTTGGATCGATCAAGCGCGCGCGGCTCGAGGTGGAGTTTTAGGAAGGTATTTCATGGCAGCGACAGAACTACAGCAGATGATCGACGTCGTCGCGAAGGACAAGGGCATCGACCCGACTATCGTGATTGGCGCCATCGAGGACGCCTATCTGGCGGCCTCGCGGAAGGTCTTCAAGGGCGACGAGGATCTCCGCACCCGCTTCAACACGGAAACCGGACAGGTCGAGTTGTACGCGGTGCGGTCCATTGTGACGGAGGTCACGAATCCGGCGCGCGAGATTTCGCTCTCGGAAGCTCAGGAGCTGTACGGCGAGGAAGCCGAAGTCGGGATGGAGATCGAGTTCCCGAAGGAAACCGAGAAGCTGGGACGCATCGCGGCGCAGACGGCCAAGCAGGTCATCGCGCAGCGCGTGCGCGAGGCCGAACGCGAGAAGATTCACGGCGAGTTCGGCGAGCGCATCGGCGAGGTCGTCACGGCCGCGGTCAAGCGATTCGAGAGCGGCGACATCATCGCGGAAATCGGCCGGGTCGAGTGCCAGATTCCACGCAAGGAACAGTCGCGCGCGGAAAACTACGCGATCGGCGACCGCGTCCGGGCGGTCATCAAGGCCGTGAACCGCAATGCCAAGGGGCCGCAGGTCATCCTTTCGCGGACGGATCCAGCGTTGCTCGTGAAGCTCTTCGAGCAGGAAGTCCCGGAGATTTACGACGGGACGGTCATGATCCGCGGCGCGGTCCGCGAGGCGGGCGACCGCGCCAAGGTCGCGGTCTTCTCGCGCGAGCGCGACG
>CAZJTG010000356.1:0-3219 GCA_964548865.1 uncultured Solibacteraceae bacterium | reverse complement strand
CTGGTTCCTCGGCGCGTCCATTGGAAACTTCCTCGGCGGCCAGGCCGCGTCGTTCTACGAGACGATGGAACTGCCGACGCTCCTGATGGCCGTGGCCGCGCTGCCCATCCTCGCCGGCTTCGGAATGCTGATCGTCCGGAAGCCGTTCACGCGCCTGGGTGGCGACGCGTTGTAGCGGCGTCCGTGGCGCTCGACGAATACCGGCGAAAACGCGACTTCAAGAAGTCGCCGGAGCCCAAAGGCAAAGCGCCCGGGGCCCGGCGGCCGGCGCCACGGAAGAAGGCGCCGGCGCTGTACTTCTGTGTCCAGAAGCACCTGGCCAGCCACCTGCACTACGACTTCAGGCTCGAACACAACGGCACGCTGCTCTCCTGGGCGATCCCGAAAGGTCCGTCGCTCGATCCGAAGATTAAGCGCCTCGCCATGCATGTCGAGGATCATCCGATCGAGTACGGGTCGTTCGAGGGCGTGATTCCCCAGGGCTACGGTGCCGGCATTGTGATGCTGTGGGACAAAGGCACGTGGATACCGGAGACAGACGACGTCAACGCGGCTCTGCGGAAGGGCGACCTGAAATTCAGGCTCGACGGCTACAAGCTCAAGGGATCGTGGGTCCTCGTGCGGACGCGCGGATTCACACGACGGAGCGAGCGCGACCGGATGGCCGGTCCCGATCGCGCCCCGGACACCGGGCGCTCGTGGCTCCTGATCAAGCACCGCGACGAGTGGTCGGGAAACCTGGACATCGCCGAGTTCGCACCGCTCAGCGTCAAGAGCGGCCAGAATTTCCACGAGATTCTGGCCGAGGACGTTCCGGCCGTCTGGATTTCACATCGCCCCGTCGAGGGCGGCGAGACCGGTGCTATGCTGGCCGACGTCATCAGGAAGGCCGCCGCGCTCAAAGCGCAGCAGAAGGGGTCGAGGAGACGCAGATGAGGAGCCACATTCTAGTAACGGGACTCGCCGTTGTTGCTTTCGCCGCATCGGTGAGCGCCGCGCCGCAGGCGCAGACCCAGGGCCAGGCCCAGGGTCAGGCGCAAGCCAAGCCGGAGGCGAAGCCCGACGACAAGGCTGGCGCCACATTCGCCGGCAAGTGGATCGCGACGGTCCAGACTCCGAACGGCGCCATCGAGACTTCGCTCGACATCAAAGTGGACGGCAAGAAGGTGGCCGGCACCATCGCGAGTCAGATGGGCGAGAACAAGATTGAAGGCGAGATCGACAACGGCACACTCACCTTCTGGTTCTCGATGGACATGGGCGGACAGCAGGTCAGCATCACGTTCAAGGGCGCGGCCCAGAAGGACGGTACGCTCGGCGGTGCGGTGGGGATCGAGGGCCAGGGCGAGATGACCTGGACGGCGACACGAGCGAAATGATGACGGCTCTTCTGTTGTTCTCGCTGCTCGTATCGCCCCTTGAGGCGCAGGCGAAGCCTGCGCCTCCGGCGACGCTCACCGGCAAGTGGACGATGGCGCTCGAGATTCAGGGCACGACGGCCACACCAACGCTCGAGCTCACGCAGGATGGCGAGAAGCTCAAGGGGAGTTATCAGGGCCGGTACGGCAAGTTCGAGGTCACCGGCACCATCAAAGGGAAGACCGTACAGTTCGGCTTCACGATGACGGCCGAGGGGACGGAAGTGCAGATGACCTTCACGGGCGAGGTCGCCGCCGACTTGCAGTCGATGAAGGGCATCGCAGACATGGCCGGCGCGGGGGAAGCCGCCTGGTCGGCCAGACGGGCGCAGAACTAGTTCAGCAGCCTCCGCGCGAGCGCGGCCCACACGGCCGCCCGCAGCCTGGCCCGATCGTGTCGCGCGATCGGGCCGGTCCAGAACCCCCCCTCGATCAACTCGCAGCCGGGCGGCAGCGAACCCACTTGCAAGGGGTGCTTGTCCTCGCGTGCGTACTTCCAGAGCACGGGCTCACTTGGCGCCGCGGTATTGCAGATGACGACGTCGATCGGCCTGCCGATGGCTCGCGACAACTGCGTCACCGCCTCGCCCGCCGTGAACGACGCCATCCCGCGGCCCTCGGTCAGGAGATTCGCTACGTGAATCACGGGCCCGCGCACGTGGGCAATCGACTCGCGACAGCCGTCGACGAGGAAGATCGGCAACAGGCTGGTAAAGAAACTCCCCGGACCGATGATGACGGCGTCAAGCGAGCGAATCGTTTCGGCGACGCGACTGTGCACGGTCACCGGAGGGTCGAGCCAGAGGCGCTCGATGGTGTGCCCGTGGACCTGCCGCGCGTCCACTTCGACCTCGCCGCGGCCCGTCGATCCGTCCGAGTACTGAGCGCAAATGCTGGCGCGCTCGGTGGTAATCGGCCAGACGTGACCCCGGCAGCCGAGGAGACTCCGGAGCCCGTCCACGGCGGCGATGAAATCGCCCGTGTACTGCTCCATCATCGACAGCAGCAGATTCCCGCCGGTGTGTCCGGCCAGCCGCTGGTGCTCGGACGGCAGCCGCGCGAGGAGGATCTTGCGTGCCTCGCGCTCGTTGCGCGCGAGCGTCAGCGCGCACTTGAGTACGTCGCCCGGCGGGAGGACGCCGAGCTCGTCGCGCAGAACGCCCGACGATCCGCCGCTGTCGAACATCGTCACGACGGCGTGAAGATCGACCCAGGGAACGCGCTTCAGCCCGCCGATCAGGCTCGGGAGACCCGTGCCGCCGCCGAAGCAGCCGACCTTCAGTGTCCGTAAACGCACGCGCACATTCTATGCGCTCGCCTACCTCGCGCGCGTCGAGGCCACTCGATAGAATCAGGGCATGAGTTCAGGTGGCTCCGGACTGGCGCCGAAGGCGCATCGCGGCTACGAAGACATGGCCGCGGACCTGGCCCGCGTCTTCGGTGTTCGCTTCGTCGCGCTCGTGGCGAGCCCGAGCGGCGCGGCCGCGGCATTCGTGTCGAGTGTCTCGGCTGACGACCTCGACGCGCTGGGGCCGCTCGCCGGCGCCTGGCTTCACGCGGATCTCGATCCGCCGCTCCTCATGACGCCCGACGAGTTCAGGCGCTCGCTCGACGCGTTTCCCCTCGAGTATCAGGCGCTCCTGGACCACCACATCGTGATCGCCGGCCGCCCGCCGTTCGACGGCATCCGAATCCACGCCGCTGACGTTCGCAGAGCCTGCGAGGCGCAGGCGCGCGGCCATCTGATCCACCTGCGGCAGGGCTGGATCGAGCACGCCTCGCATCATGGCGGGCTCGCGAA
>CAZJTG010000355.1:0-3223 GCA_964548865.1 uncultured Solibacteraceae bacterium | reverse complement strand
CCGATCGCGATCGTGACCGGCCGCCACGTCGCCGGGTCGTTGTTCATGTTCTGGCTCGGGCTCGAAATCTCGAGGCGCTCGGGCGTGACGCGGATCAGCGTGTAATCGTCGCCACGATTTCGATCCTTGTAGAACGCGACCCACGAGTCCTTCCAGCGTTTCGCCTTCTCGGCCGGGTCGCGGACGATCGCGGCCCGGCCGGCGAGCGTCACGTAGCCAGGACCCTGCGGATCGAAGTAGAGGACCGAGACGCGCGGATCGCGCTCGATCTCGCGCACCTTTCTCGTGGCGCTGTTCGTCGCAATCCAGATGGTGAACTGCTCACCCTCCTCAATCGGGAAGGGCTCGACGATGCGCGACTGCGGCGCGCCCCGCTCGTCGAGTGTCGTGAGCGTCGCCAGGGGCGTGCGCGCGATGAGCGCCTGTGCCGCAGCCACGACCAGTGTCCGGTCGTGCGCCGGTGTCGTGGCGGGCGCCTCGGCCACGCTCGGCGCCTGGTCGCGCTCCGGCGTCTCGACGGGCGCCTCCGCCCTGGCGCACGATGCCAGCGCAAGCGCCGCGCCGACGGCGACGACCGCAAGGCGGACGCGCGTCACGAATCTCAGGCGCGTGCCGCCGGCTTGATGTTCTGGTTCACCCGGAACAGGTTCTTCGGGTCGTACTTCGCCTTCACGGCGGTCAGGCGCGCGTAGTTCTCGCCGTACGTCGCTTCGAGGCGCCCTTCGACCTCGTCGTCCATCATGAAATTGACGTAGGCGCCGCCCTGGTTGAACGGGTGCACGGCTTTCCAGTACGCGCGTCCCCACGTCTTCAGCTTGTCGGCGTTCTTCGGATCCGGATCGATCGCGGCGATGACCATGTTGAAGCTGGCGTCGCGCGCCTGCCAGGCCGTCGCGTCCTTCGCGACGCGATGCACGGCGCCGTCGATTGGATAGAGATGCATGAGGCAGAAATCGCTCGCCGGGGATCCCGACTGCGCGATGTGAATCCGGATCGCCTCATCCGGCAGCGACGTCACGAAGTCGCCCTTCCAGTACCACTGCAGACCCTTCGGGAAGAACGGATCGAACAGGCCCTGCATGGCCGGGAACGGCATCGGGCCCATCCAGTTGAAGAGCGGCGCCGGCAGTTTCGACAGCAGCGTCGCCATGGCCTTCGCGCCGTCGGCGGCGGTGCCGTTGTACGCGCCGATAATCGCGCACGCCCGTTTGCCCCAGTGCGGCTGCGGGAACGGATCCATGGCCGGCACGGTCTTGAGCCCGACGAAGATGCCGAGCTTTTCCGGCGCGGTCCCGATGAAGTCCCGGAACGTGGTCATGACGGTGAACGCATCCGCGGCGTCCCAGAAGATGGGACCCGCGAAGACCTCGGACACCGGGTGCGCCTGGAACAGGAAGCTCGTCACCACGCCGAAGTTGCCGCCGCCACCGCGAAGGGCCCAGAACAGATCCGGATGGGAGGTTGCATTCGCGGTGACGAACGACCCATCGGCGAGCACGACGTCGGCCTCGAGGAGGTTGTCGATCGTGAGTCCGTGGGCGCGCGTCAGGTATCCGGTGCCGCCGCCGAGCGTGAGGCCCGCAACGCCGGTGGACGCGACGATGCCGGATGGCACGGCGAGGCCGAATGCATGCGCCGCGTGATCGACGTCGCCCGACGTGCATCCGGGCTCGACGCGCACGGTCTTCGACGCGGGGTCCACGCGCACGCTCTTCATGGGCGACAGGTCGATGACGAGGCCACCGTCGCACGTGCCCAGTCCAGGTCCGTTGTGGCCGCCGCCGCGAATGGCGAGGAGGACGTTCTCGGACCGCGCGAAGTTCACGCAGCGCATGACGTCAGCGACGTTCGCGCATCGGGCGATGAGCGCGGGCCGCTTGTCGATCATGCCGTTGTAGACCGCGCGCGCGGCGTCGTAATCGGGATCGGCGGGTCGAATCAGGCGCCCTCGCAGGCCGCCCGCCAGGGCAGAAATCGCGTCGTCGTTCATGGCTGTGCCCTCCGGCAGCGTGAAGGGCCATCATGCTACTGGCTGACGCCGGTCCGATCAATTAAATCGTGAGGGAGTCCGGAGGCCTCATGGCGGCCGGGGGAGGCCCTTCAGGGCCGACGGGCCCTGCACGCCGTCGCTACGAATGTCGCAGTACCGACGCGGGGTTCGCGCGCGATGCCCGGAGCGCCGGCTGAAGCACGGCGCCGACAGCCGCCACGATTAGCAGCGCCACGGCGCCGAGGATGGCCGTGGGATCGTAGGGACTCATTCCGGACAGTGACGGCGCGAGCGCCTGGACTGCCCCCAGCGCCACGACCAGTCCCGCCGTGAGGCCGGCGACTACCGGCGTGAGGCTCTGCCGGACGAGCAGCAGGACGATGTCGCCCGTGGAGGCGCCGATGGCGCGGCGCACTTGCATCTCCCACATCCGCTGGCTCACGACGAACGTCGCGACGCCGAAGAGACCGAGCACCGAGAGGAGAACGGCCAGGGCGGCGACCGCACTCGAGACGCCTGCCAGAACCTTCGGTTCGTTGCGGTGCCGATCGACGTCGTGGCTCACCAGGCTGGTGTGCGTTCTGACGCCGGGATGGACGTCGAGCAGCAGGCGCTCGAGATCCCGGGCGACCGCCGAGGGATGCGACGTCCGCAGCACCATCTGCGCTTCGTGCATGTCCGCCGGCGGCAGCGGCCGGTAGATCGCGCCGTGGGCTCCGCCCTGGACACGCGCGGTCACGGCCTCGGCAACGACACCGACGACCGTGAGATGCGAAAGCGACGGCGACAGCGGCGACAGGGACGCGCCAATCGGCTCGATCCCGCCCAGGAAGTCGCGGACGACGCTCTCGCTCACGACGGCCACGGGCGCGTTCGTCCGGACCTCGTCGGCCGAGTACGCCCGCCCGCGGGTCATACGGACGCCTGCCGTCGCGAAATACGTCGCATCGGTGCGGTTCTCGTAGATCCGGTACGTGTCGTAGCCCCGGTTGATATGTCGCATCGACATTGAACCACTGAGCGGTGGATGGACCACGAACGAGGCGCCTTCCACCGCGGGCATCGCGCGCGCTCGTTCGCGGGCGGCCCGCCAGTACGCGTCCGCGCCTGCCCGGTCAGTCGCGCCCGGAAACGTCGCGGCCGCGGTCACGAGTTTGTGGGCATCGAAACCCAGGTCCGACTGCGTCACCTGCGCTGCACCGCGCAGAAACAGCGCCGCCACGATGAGCAGCA
>CAZJTG010000354.1:0-3241 GCA_964548865.1 uncultured Solibacteraceae bacterium | reverse complement strand
GCGTGATCTTGCTGACGCGGCGCTGGCCGCCCTGGTCGAGCAGGAGCGACGAGCGGAGAATCGGACTCGACGCCAGCACCGCCGGATTCAGATACGCCGGGTTGATGTCGTAGACGCGAATGCGCTCGTAGCTGTAGGTCGTGAACAGCCGCATGTAATCGGCCAGCGGCAGGCCGACGACGAAGTTCGTGCCCTTGGAATCCTGGGTGTACTGAAAGTCGTAGATGAACTGGCGCGCGTAGACGTCGGTGCCGATCGTGATGGGCCGGTCGAACAGGTACGGTTCGCTGAACGACACCTGGTACTGCCGGGCGCGCGAGCCCTTCTGCAGGTTGACGCCGAACGTCTCGCCGCGCCCGAGGAAGTTCGACGTCTGGAACGAGAGCTGGCCGAAGAAGCCGTCGAACTGCGAGACGCCGGCGCCGAAGGAAATCTGATTGCGGTTCTGCTCCTCGAACTTCAGCTTGATGTCGACGAGGCCCTCCTGGCCGGGCGTCGGCACCACGCTCATCTCGTCTTCCTTGCCTTCGAGCGGCTTGAAGTAGCCGAGCTGGTTCAGCCGGCGGATGCTCTGCTTCAGCTGGTCCGTGTTGAACACGCCGCCCTCGACGATGCGCATCTCGCGACGCGCGACGTTGTCGTGGGTCGTCGTGTTGCCCGTGAACGTGATGCGGTTGACGTAGTACTGCTTGCCTTCCAGCATCCGCACGGTCACGTCCACGATGGGAGGCGGTTTGTCCGGGCCCGTCGGCAGGCCCGTTTCCATGTCGACGCCGCGCGGCGTCAGATCCACGTCCGGCGCCGCCTGCCAGAACCCGAGCGCGCCGTACAGCTCGCGGGCCTTCTCCAGGCCCTTCGTGATCTTGGAATAACTGTAGAAGTCGCCCTCTTTCACCTTGAACATCGGCCGGATGGCCTCGGTCCTGATGGAGGTGTTGTCGGCGATGTTGAACGCCCCGATCCGGTAGCGCTCCCCCTCATCGACGGGAATGCGCAGGCGAATCCAGCGGGTCCTGCCGTCCTTGGCGTCGGCCACGACTTCGATCTGCGGCTGCCCGACGCGGGCGCGCACGTACCCTTTGTTCAGGTAGAAGACCTGGACCTTGTCGGCGTCCTCGGCGAACTTGGCCTCGAGGTAGGTGCCGCTCGACGTCAGGAAGCTGTACCAGGACTTCGGCTTGTTGTCCTTGATCTGACTGCGCAGGGCGCTGTCGCTGAACGCCACGTTGCCGTCGAACTGCACGTCGCGGATCTTGTACTTCGGCCCCTCGTCGATCTCGAACGTGAGGTGCACCAGCTTCGGCCCGGCAGGCAGCGCGTCGAGCCGCGACTCGATCTTGACGTCGTTGTGGCCCTTCTCCGAATAGACTTCGCGGATGATGCCCTTGACGCGACGGATCGTCGCCTCGTCCACGAACGAGTCGAGGTTCACCTGGACGCCGGCTTCCTTGAGCTTGTCTTCGATCTTCGACGTCTCGACGTTCGACTTCGTCCCGGCCTTGGCGACGTAGTCGACCGCCTTCACGCGGGCGCGCTCCTCGATGTGGAAGATCACGTGCTTGGCGGCGACGCCGTTGGGGAACGGCTCGTCGAGCACCTCAATCCACAGATTGTCGAGGAACCCCGTGCGCCACAGATTCCAGAAGTCGGCCTTCACCGCGTCTTCGCTGTAGGGCGACCACTGATTGCGGCTCGGCAGCGTCTGCGGGGTCTTCACGTAGAACGCGTAGGTCTGCTGATCGACGATCGTCTCGT
This sequence comes from uncultured Solibacteraceae bacterium, assembly GCA_964548865.1. Lineage (GTDB taxonomy): Bacteria > Acidobacteriota > Vicinamibacteria > Vicinamibacterales > SCN-69-37 > DASUGC01. The sequence goes on along the minus strand of CAZJTG010000354.1, from coordinate 1,486 downwards.
TCACCGGGTGGGCGATGATGTGCATGCAGTTGAGCAGCACCGGTGAATTGGCCGGCGGGAGGTTGACCGGCGCCGGGCACGGTGGCGCCTGCGCGCGGGCCGGCGCGGCCCAGCCGAGCGCAGCCGCAGCGGTCACACCCGCCAGAATCAGGCGTCGAAAACGCGAAAACATCATGCTTGGTGTTAGACGGTCGCCGCCAGGCGGCGGCCGTCCTCGGATTGTCCGGCCGCCCGCCACGCCAGGGTGCCGTGATCAAGGTAGATCTCCACGGCGCCTTCCTGCAACTGGCCGCGAATCAACTCTTCAGACAGCGGATCTTCGATGTAGCGCTGGATGGCGCGGCGCAGCGGACGCGCGCCGTACGAGCGGTCCTTGCAGGTGGCGTCGATGATCCAGTCGATCGCTTCCGGCAGCACGCGAATCTGGAGCCGGCGGTCGGCCAGGTGCGCGTTGAGGTTGTCGATCAACAGGCCCGTGATCCGGCGGAGATCGTCGTCCAACAGCGGCTCGAAGACGATGATCTCGTCGATGCGGTTGATGAACTCGGGGTTGAAGGTCTTCTTCACTTCGCCCAGCACCAGATCGGTCACCGACTTCTGAATTTCCCTGGCGTCCGGCGTCTGGAATCCCATCGACGCTTTCTTCTGAATGAAGCGCGCGCCGATGTTCGACGTCATGATGAGGATCGTGTTCTTGAAGTTGACGCGGTTTCCCAACCCGTCCGTGAGATGCCCGTCCTCGAACACCTGCAGCAGGATGTTGAAGAGATCCGGGTGCGCCTTCTCGATCTCGTCGAGCAGGACGACCGAGTAGGGGTTGCGTTTAATCTTCTCCGTGAGCTGCCCGCCCTCCTCGTGGCCGACATACCCGGGCGGCGAGCCGATGAGCTTCGAAACCGAGTGCTTCTCCATGTACTCAGACATGTCGAAGCGGATGAGCGCGTGGTCGCTGCCGAACAGGAAGTTCGCCAGGGCCCGCGCGAGCTCGGTCTTGCCGACGCCGGTCGGCCCGAGGAACACGAAGCTGCCGACCGGCCGCGACGGGTTCTTGAGGCCGGCGCGGGAACGCCGGATGGCGCGCGACAGCGCGGAGATGGCCTTTTCCTGGCTGATCACCCGGCGGTGCAGCTCGTCTTCCATCCGCAGCAGCTTGTTGCCCTCGTCCTCGTTCACCGAAGTCAGGGGCACGCCGGTCCATTTCGACACGACTTCGTCGATCTCGGGCTTGCCGATGACGAGACGGCTCGACGTGGACGGCACTTCGATCCTGTCGCGGACGAGCTGGACGCTCTCGCGTCCCTGGAGATCGGGGTCACGATAGAGCCACCCCTTGTCCGACTTCGTATCGGCGCCGCCCGGCGCCTCGCCGGGCGCCACCGCGACCCGGACCGCCCTCGCCTCGTCGGAGGCCTGTGAAATCAGTTCGGCATCGCGCAGCTTGGCGCGCGCGCCCGCTTCATCGATGAGGTCGATGGCCTTGTCGGGC
>CAZJTG010000353.1:0-3263 GCA_964548865.1 uncultured Solibacteraceae bacterium | reverse complement strand
GTTCCATCGGCTTGTCGGCATCCGTGAAGTCCATCACGCTGATGCCGCCCTGATACCAGCCCTGCACGAGCACATCGCGGCCGGGGATCGGAATCAGCCCGCCGTTGTGCGACACGCAGTTTTCCTGCGCCGTCTGGGCGGTGTTGATCTTGTAGTAGGCGTGCTGCTTGTACTGCTTGCTCTTGGGGTCGATGGAGAGGACGGTGTTGCCGCCCATCTGCATCATCGAGTTGGCCTGGCACATCGGGCCCGTGCCGCCGCCCCATTCGTCCGAGAACACGACCTTGGCGCCGTCGTTGCTGAACATCGCCGTGTGCCAGAGCGAGAAGTTCGTGTCGGCCTGCGCCGCGAGGCGCTTCGGCTTTTCACGGTTCGAGATGTCGACCAGGAGGCCATAGCTGCCGCAGGCGCCGGCGAGAATGTTCTTCTCCGGGTACGCCGTCACGTCGTGGCAGTTGCGCGGACCCGTCGGACGCGGGGGAGGAGCGGCCGGATCGGCGGCAGCGCCGCCGCGGCCGCCACGACCGCCGCGACCCGCCTGCGCGGCCTGACGCGCGGCCGACTGCGGAGCGGGATCGAGTCCCGTGAAGATGCGCGCGCCACCGACGACGAATGACTTTTCGGGGTTCTTCAGGTCGACTTTGATGATGTCGAGACGGAAGAGGGAGTTCGTTTCGTCGGCCGGATCGTCATTCGCCTTGCATCCGGGGACGATCGAGTCGGGACGGGCGCCGCCGCTGCCCGACACGTAGATGTAGAGGATGTTCTTGTCCTTCGGATGCGGCGCGAGCGTGTGGGTGTGCGAACCTTTGCAGGTCTGCACGTTCTTCACGAGCTTCGGGTTGCGCGGATCGCGCACGTCGAAGATGCGGACGCCGGCCATGCCGTCGCGCAGGTTCTGCACGCCATTCATTCCGCAGTCGTTGCGGTTGGCGTTGCCTTCCGCGGAGACGAAGAGCAGGCCGTTGTAGATCGACGGATCGCCCTGCGAGGTGGCGCAGCGGATCGTCGAGAGAATGACCGGCTTCTTGGCGTCGGTCACGTCCCAGATCGTGAAGCCGGCGAAGTTGCCCTGGAAGACGATGTTGCCGCTGAACGCGAGGTCAGAGTTCGCGAACGTCAGGCCGCGCACGGTGTCGAACTCCGCCGGCTTCTTGGTCAGGGAGAGGAGGTCCATCCCCTTCGACGCGACGCCGGCGCTGTCGCCCTTGCCGTACTTGAGGCCGGAGCGCGGATCAGTGGTGGACGGGTAGGTCTGAGCCGAGAGCGCAGAGCTCACGACGCAGAGGGCAACAACAGCGAAAAGCTTACGCATGCAGTGCAACTCCGGTGGGTGGGTGTGGCTCTACGGCTTCTTTGCCGGCGGCAAGTCCGCGAGCATCGCGCGCATGATGCCGATTTCCGCGGTCTGCGCCGTCACGACATCGTTCGCGAAGATGTTCACATCGACTTCCTGCCCGGCTTTCGGCACGGCAAAGAGGTCGGCGACCATCTTCAGCGCGCCTTCGTGATGCATGATCATGTAGTTCAGGAAGGCGCGGTCGAACTCGACGCCCTGAGCCTTGTCGAGCTCGGCCATCTGCTTTTCGTCGAGCATGCCGTCCATCTTCATCGTGCGCCACGACGACGTGTCGGGCGCTTCCTGGCCGTAGTACTTGAGCCAGCCCTGCATCTGCTTGATCTCCGGCAGCTGCGACTGGTCGATCTTGTTGGCCAGCTTGAGCAGGCGGGGGTTGGCCTTGTGCGACTCGGCCATCTTCGACATCACGATCGCTTGCGCGTGATGGGCGATCATGCCCTGCATGAACTCCACGTCGGCGACGGTATAGATGGCGCCGGGGGGAATGACGATCGGCTTGCCACCGTGATTGTGGCCGGCCATGGAGCCCTGGGCGCCCGCCGCGATGGGCAGTGCCAGGGACAGCGCGAGGAGGGATTGTCTCAGCATCGAGAGGGGGGTTGTAGGAGACATCTATAGATACGCTATCGGCGGGCGATCTGCTGGCATCGTGGCCGCCGCCCGGGCACCTCCCCCGAAGGCGCCCGGGGGGCTGCCGCCGGCTCCGCGGCAGCCCCTGAGCTGAGTGCTACCGGAGGCGCGGGGCGATGCCGACCTTCATCGACAGGGACGGGACCGAGGCCACCGCATACTCCATCGCGACACTCACCGTCGACCAGCGAACCACGGCGCCAGCCGTCGCCTGCCCGCCGGTGACGCTTTCATCCGAGAGGTTCACGAGCTTCGACATCTCGTGTGACCGTGTCAGCGTCGCCGAGACGCCGGCGTAGGGCGAGACGAAGACGCGATTCGAGAGCAGCCCGATGCGCCGACTCGCCACGAGGTCAGCCCCGAAGACGGTGAAGTTCACGTCCTCAGGCCCGTAGAGCGTATTGAAGCTCTCTCGGGCCGACGCCGCCCACTTCGACTCTCGATCGTTGACGAGGTTGCGCTGGACCTGGGCGCCGAAGAAGCCGTAGTTCGCGGCCATGTTCTTTGTCAGGTAAACGCCGACGTCCGTGCGGTCGGAGAGACCGAGCCGCGCCGTGAGCCCCGGGAACTGAAGGCCGTTCCCCTCGAAGAGCCAGTGCTCCGCGTCCGGGTGCACGAACGTGTCGTTCCACGCGGCGTCCTCATCGTCGATGCCGGTCTTCCATTGCTGTAGCGCGAATTCGAATCTGCCCTTGCCCATCGGCTCCGCGTCCACGAGGGGCCGAAAATAGGCCACCACCCCCGCCTCGCCCGTGAACTGGCGCCACGCTTTCTGGGTCAGGGCAGCATCGAGCTGGATCGAGCACTCCTTCCACCGCGGGCTCAGGTGGAGCGTGACCTTGTGGTCGAGGTTCGCGTTGGCCACGCCGTCGTGAAACCGCTGGCCGGAGGCCGGGGCCCCGAACGTCGCCACAAGTGCGGTTGCCGCTGCCAGGATCTTGATTCTCATCGTTCCCCCAAAGGTTGATTCGCAGTCGTGACCGGCTGTCGGTCGCTTCGTGCGATCAGGATGGGGGTGGCGGGCCGGAAACTCGCCCGGACCGGTCGGATTGGACGTCCAGATCGTCCGGATTGGGCCTTTTCGGGCTCTCTTCAGGCCCCCGCCGCCTGGCGGTAGTCGGACGGGGTCTTGCTCGTGTGCTTCTTGAAGACCTGGTTGAAGGTGGACTTGGACGCAAATCCGGCGTCGAGCGCGAGGGCGAGGATCTTCAGCCGGTCGGCGTCCCCCGCCGCGATCCTCCGCTGGACCTCCCGCACCCGGTACCCGTTCACG
>CAZJTG010000352.1:3034-3267 GCA_964548865.1 uncultured Solibacteraceae bacterium | reverse complement strand
ATGCGCACCGTCGCCACATCGGCCGATCTCCTCGCGGCGGTTCGCACGGCGAAGTCGGAAGCCGGATCCGCGTTCGGCGACACGGCCGTGTATTTCGAGCGCCGGCTGATGAAGCCGCGCCACATCGAGATTCAGCTGCTGGCCGATCACCATGGCACGGTGCTGCCGTTTGTCGAGCGCGAGTGCTCCATTCAGCGCCGCCATCAGAAGGTGGTCGAGGAGTCGCCGTCGGT
>CAZJTG010000352.1:0-3022 GCA_964548865.1 uncultured Solibacteraceae bacterium | reverse complement strand
GGATGGCCGAGTGCGCCGCCCGCGTCGCCAGATCCGTGGGCTACACGAACGCCGGCACGATTGAGTTCCTGCTCGACGAGGATGGTCAGTTCTACTTCCTCGAGATGAACACCCGGCTCCAGGTCGAACACCCCGTGACGGAACTGGTGACCGGCATCGATCTCGTGCAGTGGCAGCTGCGGATCGCGCTGGGCGAACGCCTGACGATTCCTCCCGAGCGCGCGCTCACGCCGATCGCGCATGCCATCGAATGCCGCATCTACGCCGAGGACCCTGATGCCGGCTTCATGCCGGCGCCCGGGCTCGTGCGCGCGCTGTCCGTTCCGGGCGGTCCGGGCATTCGCGACGATCGCGGCGTGGCGGCTGGATTCGAGATCCCGGTGTTCTACGACTCGATGATCTCGAAGCTCGTCGTCTGGGGCGATACCCGCACGGATGCCGTCGCGCGTCTCCGCCGTGTGCTCGCCGAATACCGCGTGGTCGGCGTCAAGACCACCGTACCGTTCTTCCAATGGCTCGTCGACCAGCCCGAGTTCGTGGAGGCGCGGTTCGACACCACTTATCTGGATCGCATCCTGGCCGGTCGCACGGGCGAGCCGTTCCGTCCGCCGCTCGAGACCGAGGAAGAGGATGCCGTCGTGGCCGCGGCCATCGCCGCCTGGTTCCGCGCGCATCGCGCCGTGGCCGCCGGCGGGCCGGACACCGCGAGTGCCTGGCGGCAGGCCGCCAGACGGGACGGGCTCAGATGAGGATGAGACCGAGCGTCAGCAAGGTCCCGCACGAACGGAGTGGGGCTACAGGGGTTCCCGCGAGTGAGCGCGTCGGGGGGCGCGCGGGGGCGAAGCCCCCCGCAGTCGATCAATGACCTTCGAAATCGAAGTCAACGGACGGATGCGGACGGCCTCCATCGAGACGGTCGGCGTGCCCGGCGCAACAGGCGGCCGCTTCCGGATCCGCATTGACGGCGCGGTGCACGAGGTCGATGCGACGGCCACCGATCTCGGGCTCTCATTCCTGTACACGGACACGGGCCGCGTCGCGGATGTCGCCGTCACCGAACGCGCGTCCGGCGAACTGATGCTGCAGTTTCCCCGAGTGACGCTGACGGCCCTGGTGGACGCCCGGCGGTTCCGCCGCCGGGGCACCGGTCCCGCTGAGACCGCCGGCGAGGCGCGAGTCGCCGCACCGATGCCGGGGCGAGTCCTGCGCGTCCTGGTCAAGCCGGGCGACGACGTGGCGGTCGGCCAGGGGCTGGTCGTCGTCGAGGCCATGAAGATGGAAAACGAAATCGGGTCGCCGAAGGCCGGCCGGGTCAGGGAAGTCGCCGTGACAGACGGGCAGTCCGTTGAGTCCGGCCGCCTGCTGGTCGTCGTCGAGTAAGCCGGAGCCGTGCCTATCGCAAGGTAAGCTGGAGGCGTGAGCGAGAGCGTGAGCATGAGTGACGAGGCGCCGGTCCCGGGTGGCCCGGAACCCGCACCGTCCGCGCGGCCCAGGGGCGCGCGCCGTGCCGCGACGCGCCGCTGGACCAAGCGCATCGCCATCGTCCTGTCGGCGGCGATGGCATCGCTCTTCATCACCCTGTTCACTGTCGACATCGGCAACATCACGCTCGCCGGCAAGTCGATCCGGTCGCTGGCCGAGGACCGCGGGACGCAGTACCTCAAGCGGCCGCTCCGCATCGGCCGGATCAGCGCGCGACTCACGCCGGGCAAGTTCGTCGTCGAGGATCTCGTAATCGAGGGGCCGACGAAGGACGACCGGCCGTTCTTCGCGGCGAAGAAGGTCACCGTGGACATCCCGTGGTGGCATCTCGTGCGCGTGCCCCGCGAGTTGTACGCCGACGTCCACATCTACGGCTGGCGGATGACGGTGGAGAACTGGGCGGAGGGCGGCGCCCGGCTGCCGAGGCTCAGACCGGAAACCAGCGGCGGCGGGCCCGGCTTCAGGAACCGGAGCATGGCCGTCTACGCGCACGACGGTGAGTTCGTCTACGACGATCACGTCAGCAACTGGGGCGTCATCTGCCGCAACCTGAACTTCGCGCTCGTGCGCGCCAACAACCTGAACGCGATCGTCGGCATGGCCGAGTTCTCCAACGGCACCACCCGCATCGGCCGCTTCCTGCCGATGCGCACCGACTTCCGGACGCGGTTCCAGCTACAGGGCTCGAAGGTGCTGCTGAACCACATCGACCTCGTCACCGACGGCGCGACATCGCACGTCAGCGGCTACGTCAACTTCGCCAACTGGCCCGAGCAGGAATACAGCATCACCTCCGACGTCGATTTTTCCAGGATGCGGGAGATCTTCTTCGCCGACGACAGCTGGCGCGTCGGCGGCACCGGCACGTTCCAGGGCATGTTCAAGTTCTGGAAGACCGGCCGCGAGCTGGCCGGGCAGTTCACGAGCGAGGAGGCGGCGCTGACGCTCGGCAAGGGCGAGTGGCGGTTTCCGCATCTCCACGGCGACCTGCGCTGGACCGCCAAGGAATTCATCATCCCGCACGCGGAGTCGGATTTCCTCGGGGGATCGATGCGGCTCACGTACGGTTTTCCGATGGGCGTGCCGAACGGCACCACGCGGTTCGTAGCCGACTACGACAACGTGGATCTCTACGCATTCACGCGCCAGTACAGCTTCACGGCGCTCGAGCCTCAGGGCCGGATGCGCGGGCGGGTGGCCATGAGCTGGCAAGGCAAGTTCAGCGAAGGGATGCAGGGGGCTGGGACGACGATCATCACGCCCCCGGCGGGCGAGGCCGTGGCGTCCGCCACGCTTCCCGCGGATGCCCCGGCCCTGGTTCACGAACCGCGAGCCGGGTTCGTGAGATTCAAGCCGTTCGGGTTCTTTCCGATCGCCGCCGACCTGACGTATCGCTTCAGTCCCCGATCCCTCGATTTCGAACCGAGCTGGGTCGCGACGCCCAAGACGTACGTGAGCTTCAGCGGGCACGCACGCGGGGGGCCGGTGAACGTGCCGTTCCACGTGACGAGTCACGACTGGCAGAACAGCGATCGGCTGT
>CAZJTG010000351.1:0-3299 GCA_964548865.1 uncultured Solibacteraceae bacterium | reverse complement strand
TCAGATCGCCCTGCTCTTTCGGGCCCTGGGTACGGACAATATTTTCGCGTTTCACCTGACCGGCGATCCGTACGCGGCGCCGAGCGAACGCGAAGTGCGGCGCGAACCGCTGCGAGTGGAGTTTGCCGGGCAGCTTCGCCGACTGAATCCGTTCGCGGCCGACGTGGCCACGCAAGTGATCGTCCCGACGTCCGCCGGCGGCGTTGCGCTCGTCGCCCGCGCCGGCACGGCCGAGTCCGACACGGTGCTGGTCGAGGGCGCGTCGCCAGCCCTGTTCGGCGTCATCGGCGCGGAATTCGCGCGCGGACGCCCATTCACGGACCTGGAGGATCGGCGAGGCGCGCGTGTCGCGGTGATCGGCGCGAGTCTGTCGGCGGCCCTGTTCGGCAATCGTTCTCCGATCGGAGAGACGCTCACGCTGGCGGGAGACACCTACACCGTCGTCGGCGAACTGGCGAAACGTCGTGGCGGCTTCCTCGGGGAGAACCGGCAGGACAGCGTGCTGAGCTTGCCGGCCGGCACCGTCCGCCGCAGGTTTGGAGAACCAGACCGCGTGGTGTTGTACGTCCAGGCTCGCGCCGGCCAGCGCGAGGCGTGCCGTCGAGAGACCGAGGCGATTCTGCGCCTCCTTCGCCAGTTACCCCCGGACGCACCCAGTGATTTCACGCTGTCCACCGCGGATCAGATCATCGCGACGTTTGATGGACTCAGCGCCAGGATTGGCCTTGCGTCCGTCGGCCTGGCCGCGGTGAGCCTGTTGATTGGCGCAATCGGAATCGCGAACGTGATGTTCATCAGCGTCACGGAACGCACGCGCGAGATCGGCCTCAGGCTCGCGGTGGGCGCGCGACGGCGAGAGGTGCGGCTGCAGTTCCTGCTCGAAGCCGTGATGCTGTCGGGCCTCGGCGGGTTAGCCGGCGTCCTGGCCGCCCTGGGGATCGGCTTCACCGTCAGGCTCTTCGTGTCGGGATTCTCGGCCGTCGCGCCGCTCTGGGCGATCGTGTCAGGCGTCATGGCCTCGGTAGGCGTCGGCATCGTGGCGGGCTACTGGCCGGCCGTGCGCGCGGCCGGGCTGGATCCCGTCGAAGCGCTTCGGCACGAGTGAGGCGATCACACGCCCATCGTCTTGCTGAACTCCCCACCGACGACGCCACGCGTGCACGCCTCTGTGACCATGAACCGCGCTGAGTGCGCCGCCTGAATCGCGAGCGCGTCGGCCAGCGTCGCGCCGCATGACGCCCGGACGGTGTCGAGGATCGCCTTGCGCGCGGCTTCCGAAGCCTGGCTGCCGGCGGGCGGCAGGCCGGGGAGATCCGCAGGAATCTCGATCGCGGCAGCATCGAATCGGCGGCGCGAGACGCCCGTGTCCTTCCCCGACGCGAGCTTCCACGCCACCGACAGGACGTCGTCCATCGATCCGGCGAAGTCGATGAGCCATCCGGTCGCGTCGGCGCCGCTGACCGGGCGGCCGGTGAGCAGCATCTGCAGGAGCCGCGGACGTTGATCTCGCGTGGCCTTCCGGAACGTCCAGTGGCAGCCTTCCATGCCAGGAACAACAGGCAGCGTGACTTCGGGCATGCCAAGCTGCGCTCCGTCGAGAGCCACGACGAAGTGGCAGTGCGTCATGAGCTCAAGCATGCCTCCGAGGCATCGCTTGCCCGTGATGACGCCTACGGACACGGCGAAGTCGGTGTGCAGCCTGCGCGCCGTCCGCGACCACGTCTCGGCGATGGCCTGCCCTGCCGCCACATCCTTCAGTGCCGGGAAGAACTCGCTCGTGTCGGCGCCGACCATTTGCGTCGAGAGATGGAAATCTCCGCTCACGATGACGCGGTCGATCTTCGCGGCCTTCAGCCAGTCGATCGCCCGGTTGAGCTCCGCATCCACGTCGTGGTTGTAGCTCTCGCGGCTGAGGCTGATGACGCCCACCGTGCCGTTGTGCTCGGCGTTGACATACAGCTGCCGCCACTCGACGTCGCCCATGCGATCCAGCTCCGCCGGATACCAGGACTTCGCCGCGGCGGCCGGGTGCAGCCTGTGGTACGCCTCGACGCGGGCGCGAGCTTTCGTCGCGCCAAGGTCGCGAATCGCCGCGAGCGCACCCTGCCGGAACTGCGCGCAGAGCTCGCCGATCGCGTTCATCTGCGAGAGATGCGATCGTCGCTCCTTCAGGATCAGTGACGTCATCTGGACCAGCGCGCCGCCGACCCACGTCCTGAACAGCTCCTCGTCTTCACCCGACATCGCCCAGTCCACGAGCGGCCGGAAGTGATTCGGCGGATACCAGCCCTGGCCCGTGTCCTTGTGCTCCACGAGATCCGCGGTCGGCTCGAACACCGCGCCGTACTCCTGACTCAGATGGTGCAGGCACGACCAGGTCAGGAAATTGGAACCCTTCGCGCCGATCGCGTCGTGCGCGCGCAATGGGTTCGGCCCGAAGTGCTTGCGCGTGAACTTGTCCACCTTCCAGTACGGCATGTTCGTGGCGCCGTGGTACCGGAGGGACGCGTTGGTCACACCGCAGAAGAGCACGTCGAGCACGAAGGCCCAGTCGTCACTCACGGTCATTGGCAGCAGGCCGAGCGACCAGAGCAACTGCGTGATCGCCGAGGGTTGGTCCTCGACGATCTCGTAGATCTTGTTGATTTCGTGCGGGAACGCCGGGTGCGCGATGCCGACACCCAGCTCGCGGCTCGGGAATCCTGACGTGACGGATCGGATCTCGATCGACGGAAACGCGGCCCGGAACGTCGCGTAGTGGGCGCGCTTGATCCCGATGACCTCGGGAATCGCCTCGAGCAGCATGCGCGGCCGGAATCCCGCGAGGCTCGACGGCAGCGCCTTCCCGTCGTAGTTCAGGCGGATCACGTTCGCCATGATCTCGGCCGCGCGCTCGCGGCCGAACGACGACACGAGGCCCGCGTACTTCGGCGAGATGCCGTCCGGCGCGTTCGGAAAATCGAGCCCGACGATGGGCACGCCGAAGGGCTGCAGCCGCGATCCGAGCTGCATCACCTTGCCGGCCCCGACGATGCCGTTGGCGCCGGAGATGACGAGGGCGCCGCGGCTCGCGGCGGGACCGAACACCTGATCGACGAGCGCGCCGGTCTCAACCGGCAGGCGGCCGCGCTCGAAGATCCCGAGCACCGTGCCGAGGCCGATCGTCTCGAGCGTGGAGGAGCGCATCGCGTTTGCCATTACCGCGCCCCCTTGTCGTTGACGCTGAAGACGGCGGCAATGCCGACATCGCCCGCCGCGCAGCCGAACAGGAGCACGCGGCCGCCGCCCAGCGTCACGGC
>CAZJTG010000350.1:0-3303 GCA_964548865.1 uncultured Solibacteraceae bacterium | reverse complement strand
TTTCGCATTGACGTAGTGCGCGAAAACGGCTCAGCGGTTTTCACCGCGGCGGGTGGTGGGGAGAGGGCCTGTGGAAGCTGGGGTTGAAAACCGCGGTCAGACCGACCGACCCACGTCTTACTACTCCGCAGTGAAAACCACTTTAGCCTCCCGGCTTGGCCTTGATCACGCCAATCTGAATCAGCAGCCCGCTGAAATCGTAGAGCCGCTTCTCCACCGCGATCTTCCCATCCCGGAACTCGAATACCAGCACTCCCTGAACTTTGAAACGCCGATGCGTGGCGGGCACGCCGAACATTTCGCTGGTGTGCGTCGCGGTCACGGTGAAGGTCTGCGCGGCTCGGAGTCCGTCGACGATCAATTCCTGCGGCTCGAAGGTCCAGTCGGCAAACGCCGCGAACAAGTCGCGATAGGACTTCTCGATTGCGGCCCTGCCGTGGACGGCGCCGAAGATCGGGCTGTAGACCACGCCGTCATCGGTGTGCGCCAGGGCAAGCGCCGCGGAATCACGGCTGTTCCAGGCACGGTGCATGCCGTTGAATACGCCGACGATCTGTTCCCGCGTCATGTGAGTATGGCGGGAATGATACGCCGGGTCAGGACGAGGCGGCGGTCTATTCTTCTTTCATGGCCCAGCTGAAGACGGCGGCGCCGGCCACAAGGCCGATGGCGGCGACGAGCACGACGATCCAGTAGCCCAGCGGCACCGCCGACAAGTCTTCGGGCAACGAGGGCAGGCTCGGCCACGACACGGCGCCAAAAACGCCGCCCACGGCCCCGCCGAGCGACTGCAGCGTCCGCTGAAACCACTCGGTGGTGGCCCCAAACACCGCCCCGGCCACGCCGACGAGCGCGCTGAATGCGAACAACTGCACGGCCGTAATGGGCGTGGCGACCTGGCGGGCGGCCTCCTGACGGGCCCGAAGCTGGGCTCGCCACCAGACAGTGCCGGAACTCGGCAGCGGTCGAACGGAGTCGCCGGCAACCGGGGAACTCTCGGTCTCCCGGACGATGCCGGCGGCGGCCAATCCAAGTTCATGGCACACCTGGCAGGCCTCGGCGTGCGTTCTGAGCTCCGTCGGCGCGCCCTCCGGCCACCGGCCGGTCGAGACCATCATCAGCACGTCGTCCTCGCGAACGCATTCGATGCGAGCCATCTAGGCGCCGCCTTTCGTCGCCGGCGCGGGTCGCCGGCCGAGGAGGCCGGCCAGGCGGCGCCGGGCGCGGAACAGCAGCAGCTTCACGCTGGCGGTCTTGACGCCGAGCACAGTGGCGATTTCCTGGTGCGACGATCCTTCGGCGTAGGCGAGCCACAGCATCGCGCGATCGCGGGGTTTCAGGGATTCGAGCGCGCGGCCGACATCCGTCGTGCGCTGGACGCGTCCGGCCACGTCTTCCCTGGAGGGAATCTCGCCGGCATCGTCTCTGACGAAGAATGGCAGCACGCGCCGGCGCCGGGCGGCGTCGCGCGCAAGATTGGTCGCGATCCTGAACAGACTGCTGCGCCGGTGCGCCTCATTCTCGTGGGTGGCGCCGGCGCGGAGAAAACGGTAGTAGGCGTCCTGCAGCAGGTCGTCGGCGAGCGCGGGATCGCCAGTCAGCCTGGCGAGGTAGCCCCACAGCGCCCGGGACGTGCGGTCGTAGAACGACCGAAACGCGTCTTCGGTCATCGCCAGCGCGGCATCGCCGCCGGCAACGGCGGTAAGGCGCTCGACATCGGAGACCGTCATGTCACGCCACGACACAGACACCCGCTCTCCTCATCGTCACTCTTCCTCAACCCGTCGATCGCCCAGGAGGCCCAGCCGCTTCGACAGCACGAACGACAGACCGGCCGATCCAAAAAACCCGGCTCCGATCGAAATCAGCAGCACGCTGAACATGAAGATGGGTTCGGCGTGCAGCGGATCGATGTTCCGGCTCACATAGTTCAAGCCGATGCCGGCGGCCGCCAGTACGACGCCTGCCTGCATCGACCACAGGATGCGCGACACGGGAGACCCCATCGCCCGCGGGCCGCCATCCAGGGAGATCGGCGAGGACTTCAGAAACCTCGAGCCCGCGGACGATTGGACGTAGGCCAGCAGCTCCTCGTTTCCGGTAAACCGGTCGAGCAGCTTCGTGTGGGCCTCGGCCTGGACCTTGGCGAGCCGGCCCCACCGGCGGTAATCGATCGCCGTGCGCACGAGCCAGCCAAGCGCGCCGGCGATCGTCAGGATGATCAGGAAGACGCCCACCATCTCCATCGTGTTGTTCCAGGCCCGCTCGCGCGGGTCGGAGTAGCTGTAATAGTCGCTGCCGTACCGGCTGAGGTAGTAAGACGGATTGCGGAGGATCTCGGGATGCTGCTTGAGGTATTGGGCCACGGCCGGGTACGCCGTCAGGTAGTCCTCGCGGGTCATGAGGGCCGGGTCCAGCCTCAGGATCTGTCCAAGTGACGGCGCGTACTGCCGCAGGACGGCGTAGAACTCCTCGCGTACGGCTTCGGCGCCCTGGTCGGTGATGACGCTGGCCCGGGCCTGAGCCGCGGGCGCCTGAGCCGCGAGGCCCGGCTGAATCCCCAGGGCCATGGCGCCGCAAGTCACAGCAAATACAAGGTTTCTCGTCAGACTGGACCGGAAGAAAGCTGTCATGCCTCTAGATACGCGGGCCGCTGGCGGTGGTTAACGTGCCCCGACTACCGCACCCTGACCCTGGCGCCATCGGTCAGCGACTCGCCCGGATACGCCACCACGCGATCGCCCGGCGACAGTCCTTCCTGGACCTCCGCAAGTCGGTCGTTGCGCTGACCGATCTTCACGGTCTTCCGGCGCAGCAGGTCGCCCTCGACCGTGAATACCGCCCAGTCCCCCGAGAGGCGGAACAGGCTGCTCGTCGGCGTCGACAGCGCGTCGGCCTTCTGCCACACGACGATTCGAACCTCGACGCGCCTGCAAGGCGTCATGCTTCGCGCGATCGCCAAGGGAGGCGCGGCGCTCGCGAGGGTCCACGAAATCGATGACCACATTGACGCGCTGCTCTTCGACGCCCAGCGCCGAAATCTTCATGAAGCCCGCGGGCTCGATCCGCTGGACGCGACCCGTAAGCGCCCCGTCTCCGCCCCAGCGATCGATCGTGACCTCGGCGCCTGGGCGGACTTTCACGGCGTCTGTCGACAGGAGGTCGGTCACGATCTCGAGGTCATCGAGATTTCCGATCTCGACGAGCGGCACACCGGGCATCACGACCGCTTCGCTCTCCTGCAACCGCTTGAGGATCACGCCTGCGATTGGTGCGGACACCGTGACGGCGCGTACGCTGGCG
>CAZJTG010000349.1:0-3360 GCA_964548865.1 uncultured Solibacteraceae bacterium | reverse complement strand
GATCTGGCCGGCCGAGCTCGGGATGCCGGAAACGATGCCCGCCATGATGATCAGCGAGGCGCCGTTGCCGAGCCCGTACTCGGTGATCTGCTCGCCGAGCCACATGATGAAGAGCGTCCCGGCCGTGAGTCCCAGGACGAGCATGATCGTGGCGCCGGTGACCGCGAAGAAGTCGCCGCCGAGGATCGGCACCATCGGCGCGGAAGCCTCCTGGCCGACGACCTTGCCGGTGCCGTCGAACTGCGTGAAGCAGAGCACGAGGCCCTGGAAGATGCAGAGCGGCACCGTCGCGAGCCGCGTCATCTGGTTGATCTTGCGCTGTCCCGCCGGCCCCTCTTTCGAGAGGGCTTCAAGCCGCGGAACGACCTTCACGAGCAGCGAGAAGATGATCGACGCCGTGAGGTAGGGCAGGATCCCGAGCGAGAAGAGCACCGGGAGCTGGAGGCGCCCGCCCGAAAGCACGTTGATGAGCCCGAGCACGTCGCTGCCCTGCAGGTCGTTCATCGTGCCCTGGAGCACGCGGACGTCGCAGCCGGGAAGCGGGATGTGGAATCCCAATCGATAGACGAACAAGAGCGACAGGGTGATGAAGATCTTCTTCCTCAACTCCGGCAGCCGGAAGATGTTCGCCAACGCGCTCGTGCCGTTCATGATCAGCCGATCTCCTGGGCGGTTCCGCCGAGGGACTCGATCATCTGCCGGGCCGCATCGCTGAACCGGTCGGCCTTGACGATCAACCGCCGCGACAGCGCGCCCTTGGCGAGGATCTTCAGCCGTTCCGAGTTCTTCGTCAGGAGGCCCGCCTTCTTCAGGACGTCGATGTCGATCGTCGCACCTTCCTCGAAGATGTCGAGTGCTCCGGTGTTCACGATCGAATACTCGACGCGGAAGAGCGCGTTCGTGAAACCGCGCTTCGGCAGACGCCGGTAGAGCGGCATCTGCCCGCCCTCGAAGCCCCAGCGCCGCGAATAGCCGGTTCGCGACTTGTGGCCTTTCGTGCCGCGGCCGGCGGTCTTGCCGTGGCCGCTGCCGACGCCGCGACCCACGCGCATCTTGCGCTTCAGCCGATCCTCGCGGACTTCGTTCAGGTCGCCGACGTTCATGACAGCTTCACTCCCCGCAGCGACTCGACCTGGTCGCGCGTCCTGAGTTTCGAGATGGCGTCGAGGGTCGCCTTGATCAGGTTGACCGGATTGTGGCTGCCCAGCGACTTCGTGACGATGTCCTGCACGCCGGCGCTCTCGAAGACGGCGCGGACGGCGGCGCACGCGATGATGCCGCGGCCGGCCGGAGCCGGTCGGAGCGTCACGCGAGAGGCGCCGCAGCGACCCTGCATCTCGTGCGGGATCGTCGTGCCGGCGACAGCGATCGGGCCCATGTTCCGCTTGGCGTCCTTGGTGCCCTTCTCGACCGCCCCGGTCACGTCCTTCGCCTTGCCGAAGCCGACGCCGACCCGGCCGCGACCGTCGCCGACGACGACGAGCGCGGAAAAGCTGAATCGACGCCCGCCCTTCACGACTGCCGCGCTGCGGTTGATCCGCACCACGACTTCGTGGAGTTCGCGCTCGGCCGGCTGCGACGACTGCGAATCATCGCGGTCCCGGCGGCCCCGGCCCCCGCCCTGTGTTCTCGGTCCAGGCATCAGAAGACGAGCCCCTTTTCTCTGGCCGCGTCGGCAAGCGCCTTCAGCCGGCCGTGGTAGCGGAATCCATTGCGGTCGAAGACGACCTTGGCGATCCCGGCGGCAATGGCCTTTTCGGCGAGCGCGACACCGACGACCTTCGCCGCCTCGACGTTCCCGCCGTACTTGACCTTGTCCTTCAGTTCCTTCGCGACCGTCGAGGACGAGACGAGGGTCTTCCCGTCGGTGTCGTCGATGATCTGGGCGTAGAGGTGCTTCGCCGACCGGAACACGGTGAGGCGCGGCCTCTCCTTCGTCCCGATCACCGTCTTGCGGATGGAGTGCTTGCGCCGGATGCGGCCGGCGCGCTTCCTCATGATCGCTGCAGTGGACAGCATGGCTTGGATTCCTACTTGCCCGTCACGGCCTTGCCGGCCTTGCGACGGATGGTTTCTGCGGTGTACTTGATGCCCTTGCCCTTGTAGGGCTCGGGCGGGCGGACGCTGCGGATGTTCGCGGCCATCTGCCCGACCAACTGCTTGTCCGCGCCCTTCACCAGGATCTTGTTGTTCGCGGGCGTCTCCACCGTGACGCCCTTCGGCATGACCACCTCGATCGGATGGCAGAAGCCGATCTGCAGCGTGAGCTTCGCCGGGCCGGCGGCCTTGGCCGTGTAGCCGACGCCGTTCAGGTCGAGTTCGCGGACATAGCCCTTCGCGCAGCCCTCGACCATGTTGGCGATCAGTGCGCGGTAGAGGCCGTGCTGCGCCCGGCATTCCTTGGTCTCGGCCTTGCGCGTCACCTGCACCGAGGCGCCCTTCACTTCGACGGCGACGTGTCGTCCCGAGATGGCCTGTTCCAGCTCACCCTTCGGGCCCTTCACCTTGACGGTGCCGCCCGCGACGGTGACGGTCACCCCGGAGGGCACCGGAACCGGTTGTTTTCCGATCAGCGACATCTTCCACCTCCTCGCGTTACCAGACCGTCGCCAGGACTTCGCCGCCGACGTTCTTCGCCCGCGCTTCCGCGTCGCTCAGGATGCCGTTCGACGTGCTCAGAATGCAGACGCCGAGCCCGTTCAGGACCTTCGGCAGCTCCTTGACGCCGCGGTAGACGCGCCGTCCGGGGCTGCTGAAGCGCCGGATCTCGTTGATCACGTTCTCGCCGTCCGGACCATACTTCAGCTCGACGCGCAGGGTCCGGTCCACCGGCCTCTCGCCCTCGAGGACGCGGAAGTCGACGATGTAGCCGCTGCGCTTGAGCGCGTCGGCGATCGCCAGCTTCAGGTTGCTCATCGGGATGTCGACCTGCTTCCGCTTGATGCAGTTGGCATTGCGGATGCGTGTCAACATGTCCGCGATCGGATCGGTCATGCTCATTTCGGTATCCCTCGATCTCGAGACTCGCGACTCATGGGCCGCGGCCTACCAGCTCGCCTTGCGCATTCCGGGGATGGCGCCTTCGTGCGCGAGCTTCCGGAGACAGATGCGGCACACGCCGAACTTCCGATAGAACGCGCGCGGCCGGCCGCAGAGGCGGCAGCGGTTGTTGGCGCGGGTCGCGAACTTCGGCTTCCGCTTGGTCTTCTCGATCTGACTCTTCTTCGCCACCTTCGACTCCTTCAGTCCTTGCGGAAGGGCACGCCCATCCGGGACAAGAGTTCGTGGGACATCGCGTCACTTCCACCCGAGATGGTGAAGGTGATGTCCATGCCCTGGGTCCACTCGAGCTTGTCGACG
>CAZJTG010000348.1:0-3362 GCA_964548865.1 uncultured Solibacteraceae bacterium | reverse complement strand
GGCTCGTTGCGCGAGGCTCGCGGGCTGCCCGCCCGCTCGCTCTGCTTGGGGGCTCGCTTCGCTGCGCTCGCTCGGTGACACGGAGTTCGCTTCGCTGCGCTCGCTCGGTGTGTCGGGACTTCGTCCCCGGACCCCTTACTCGCCTCCTCGCTCGGCTCGCCTCCTCGGAAAAACACTTAGGCAATGGAAACAACTCCGAAGTCGGAGGCGTCAGCTCGTTCCAGACTTTTGCTCTTTGCCCTAAGTCAGTTCTCAATCAACCGTCAGCCTTAGCGGACTCGACTCGGTCGGCAGCACATCCTCGAACTGAAGTGGCTCAACACTGGCGCACCAGCGGCGGTGGTGGCGCAGGGCGAGCGCGATTGCAGAGAGGACGGCGCAGACGCTCGCGCCGAAAAGGGGAGTCTTGCTGATGCTCGCGCGGGCGAGGGCCGTACCGACCGTCGAGTAGCCGACGAAGAGCAGCAGGCCGAGGAGGACGACCTGGGGGATGAACTGGGTGCCGATGGTGTACGAGCAGGTGAACGGAATCCGGCGCCACTCGAGCAGGAGTGCCTCGACCAGCACCCACGCGCAGAGCGCGGAGACGATCGTCGTGACGAGTGAGGCGGGCCCAAGCGCACGCCACTGGAGCGGCAGCAGCAGAATGGCCGGCAGGATGACGGCAAGCCGCACCACCGAGGAGACGGCGGCGTCGAGTTCGGCGGCGCGACTGGCCGGATTCTCGGTGAGCCGGAAGATCCAGTTGGCACGAATCTCGATGGGAAGAACGAGCGACGCACGCGCGGCGAGGATCGCCATGAACGACAAGGCGAAAGGCGCGCTCATCAATACGTTGGCGGTCTCCAGCCGCGCACTGACGGTCGACGGCGAGAAGTCCACGCCGAGCAACCTGCCGGCGACGACTGCCGCGCCGATGGCGAAGATCCCGATGAACACGCCCTGGTGAAGCGCGCTTCGCGCGAGTGTCGCTGACGCAAATGCGCGCACGGCGGCGAATGCCGGCCGCCGGCTGCCGCTCGCGCGAACGGTCGGCGTGGCGCTGAGCCGTTCGCCCTGATCCAAGGCGGGCCGTGTCATCACGCGCGAGAAGTCACGGTAGAGTACGACGTAGGCGATCGCCGCCAATCCGGCCGCGAGCGCGAGCGCGCCCGCGCCGATGGCGGCGAACCGCGCAACACTCGCGTCCCCGCCGATCCACCGCTCGACACCGACGAACCAGGCCGGAGGAAAGACGTACAGCCACATGGCGCCGCTGTCGAGGGCCTCCCTGACTGAAGGTATTCGTCCGACGAACGGCAGCGCCATCACCATGGCGCAGAGCATCGCGCTGCCGAGCGCCGCCGACACCGCGAGCAGGCGCTCGCGCGGAACGACCAGCAGGATCACGGCGTGAATCGCCGCCACACTCAACGCGGCGAAGGCGCCGGCCAGCACGCTCGCGATCAGGAACGCCGGAATCTGTACGACGATCGACGGACTGGCGAGGCTGCCGATCGAGCTCAAAATGAAGAGCGGCAGGGCGGACACGAACGCGCACGCGAAAAACAATCCGGTAAACAAGCCGACGGCCGCGAGCTTGGCGCCGAACACGACGCGCCGATCGATGGGCATCGGCGACATGACGCGAAAGTCGGTCTCGTCCGGGAAGAGTGACGGGCCCGTCAGGACGGCGCTGATGCCGACGACCCACATGATGGCGGCCAGCAGGAACGTGTGATCGGTGAGCGCCGCGGCCTGAAAAAGATCCGCGTTGCCGGCGTCGTTGATCGCGCCGTAGCGGTAGCCGAAGACCCGAAGCAGCCAGGCGCCAATCGCCAGAAGCATCGCGGCAACGCCGGTGACGATGCCCGTGAGCGAACCCGCGCGTGACTCGGCCAGTTCGAAATCGAACAGCCGCACGAAGAAGAGGCGGATGAGCAACGTCACGCCGAAATCGCTTCGAGAATCTGTGTGGCGACGGGCGAGTAGTCGGGTTGGCCGGTGGCGCGAAGGAACAGGGCCTCGAGCGCGCCGGATCCTCGCGGGCCCACCGCCGCCAGTTCTTCCTGGGCCACGACCGACCCGCGCGCCAGCATCACGACGCGCGAGCAGAGTTGCTCGACCATGTCGAACCGGTGCGTGCTGAACAGCACCATGCGGCCCTCGTCGGCGAGCATTCGAAGCAGGGTCCGGAACAGCAAACCGGCGTTGACGTCGAGCCCCGAGAACGGCTCGTCGAGGACGAGCAGTCGCGGGTTGTGGAGCAGGGCCGCCGCGAGCAGCACACGCTGGCGCATGCCCTTCGAAAACGCCCGCATCGTCTTGTACCGGCTGTCGTGGAGCTGCAACAGGTCGAGGAGCCTGGTGATGCGGGTCGACAGTGCGGACGCGGGCATGCCACGCAGCCGTCCGACCAGCGTGAGGTATTCGGCGGCCGTGAGGTGCGTGTAGAGGAACGGCTCCTCAGGCACGTAGCCGATCCGCGACTTGTACTCGACCGGATCGCCCACGATCGAGATGCCGTCCAGGGTGAGGCTGCCTCCGGTTGGTTCGAGCAGACCCACCACGAGGTTGACGGTGGTGCTCTTGCCCGAGCCGTTCGGGCCGAGGTAGCCGACGATCTCCCCTGGACGGACGTCGAAACTCGCGCGATTGAGCGCGACGAGCCCGCCATAGCGCTTGGTCAGATCTCTGGCTTGCAGCATGCCGGAGTTAGACACCGGCCGCCGGCAATGTGTCAACGCGGGTCTGACGCCCCCCGCCTGACTGGCGTCGTGGCGCTAGCTATGCGAGGTGACGTGGTCGGTGCGCACTTTCTGGTACGCCTCGCGACCCGTGCTCACGGCATCGCTGACCGTTCGGCGCGCGGACTCATACAGGTCCCTGGACTGACTGCCGACCTTGCGTGCGCCGTCACCGATCTTGCCGCGCAGCTCCCTGCCGCTCGTCGGCGCAAACAGCAATCCCACGGCGGCGCCAACGGCCACGCCGCAGATCATGCCCAGTGCGAATCCATAGCTGGTGTGTGCGTTGTTATCGCGCGTCATTGACAGGTCCTCCTTCGTCGACAAACCGCGCGCGCGCGTCCTGGTCCAGGCGCGTGTCCGGAGTGGGACGATTGCGCGCGGAGAACTGTCTGGCGATGGCGCGGCTGGCGGCGATGACGCCGAGGACCGGCCACGCCCGGAGCATCACGGCCTGCTGGGCGCGGCGGACGGTCCGTCGCCCCGTCTGGAGATCCGAGAGCAGCTCCATCACGCCGTCGGTCACCGGGCCGACGGCGCGATCGATGCCGTCCAGCGTGATTTCCGCGCGTTTGAACAGTCGCAGGCCGCGCACGGCCACCACGGTGAACGCGAGTGTCTGGGCCGCGACCAGCA
>CAZJTG010000347.1:1029-3384 GCA_964548865.1 uncultured Solibacteraceae bacterium | reverse complement strand
GGCGCGGGAACTCGTGCGCGCGGCCGTCGCCAGCGTGTTCGACGCGCGCGCGTCGAAGGTCAATACCCGGCCGATCGTGACGTGGTTCGAGAACGGCGGCACGCTCGACCTCTCCGACACGTCGTCGGCCGAGCAGCTCATCGACGCCGCCGGCGACGTGGACCGCTTCGCCGACGCGCTGTCCGCGCTGGGCGCAGGCGAGAGCAGTTCGGCGCCAGCCCGGGCCGCCCTGGCCGATTTCATCCTCGAGGGGCTGTGCGCGCTGCGCAAGATCAGCCGGACCGACGCCGGCCAGCTCTTTGCGACGCCTCCGCAGTCGAAGCCCAGAGACCGCCAACCCGATCCGCGCACGCTCGAGGAGCTGATGGAGGACGACCAGGAACCGCGCGGGAAGCGCAAGAAGTTCTACAACTGACATGAAGTACCGGTACGGCCGCTTCATCGCCAACCTCGCCGACGACGTCGACCTCGAGAAGTTGATGTCGCGGTTGTCCGATCTGTTCCTCTCGAGCGGCTTCGGCAACCCGCACGATCCACAGAGCGACGACGACCGGGCGATGCAGGCGCTCTACGACGCGATTCTCGACGCCCTGCTGAATGGCGGCGCGCTCTCCGACGAGATGGCCAGGCAGCTGCTCTCAGACGACGGAACGCCCGAGGGCATCGAGCGGCAGCGGCAGCAGATCGATGCGCTCGTACAGACCCTGATCGAGCGACTGGGCGAACAGGGCTACATCAGCCTCACCGGGCGGCCCGATCCGCAGCGGCTGGACGGCCCGACTGGCGGCCCCGGCGAGGCCGGCGCTACTCGCTTCGAGGTCACCGACAAGGCGCTCGACTTCCTTGGCTATCGAGCGCTGCGCGACCTGCTCGGATCGATCGGCCGAAGTGCTTCCGGCAGGCACGACACCCGCGATCTCGACACCGGCATCGACGCCGGCGGGCCGCCGCGCGCGTACGAATTCGGCGACACCCTCAACCTCGATCCGGTCGCGACGATCACCAATGCCGTCAGGCGTTCCCTGGACGCCTCAGGGCGAATCGAGATCGACTACGAAGACCTGATGGTGACTCAGGGTGACTACCAGAGTTCCTGCGCGACCGTCCTGCTGCTCGATTGCAGCCACAGCATGGTCCTGTACGGCGAGGATCGGTTCACGCCGGCCAAACGGGTCGCGATGGCCCTGGCGAGCCTGATCCAGCACCAGTACCCGGGGGACACGCTCCAGGTCGTCCTGTTTCACGACTCCGCGGAAGTGGTGCCGCTCGCCCGGCTGGGCCGGGTGAAGGTCGGGCCCTACTACACCAATACGTGCGAGGGATTGCGGCTCGCCCGACGGCTGCTCGAAAAACAGCGGAAGGACATGCGGCAGATCGTCATGATCACCGACGGCAAGCCGTCGGCGGTGACGCGCCCTGACGGCCGCATCTACCGCAACGCCTTCGGCCTCGACCCGTTCGTGCTCCGCGAGACCTTCGCGGAAGTGGCCGCCTGCCGGCGCGCCGGCATCATGATCAACACGTTCATGCTCGCCCGCGACTACGACCTTGTCGCGTTCGTCCGGCGTGTGGCGCGCATCTCACGCGGCAAGGCGTACTTCACGACGCCCTACACGCTCGGGCAGTACGTGATGCAGGACTTTCTGACCAATAAGACAAAGACGGTTCACTAAACGACGCCACGTTAGGGCTCTTGTTTTTCGCAGGTGAAAACAGCGGGCCCGATGGCCTAACGTGGCGTCGTTGGTGTCATTGGCGTCGTTCGCGTCGTTTGTGAATTTCCCCGATCACGACCTCGCCATGAAACCGGCCGTTTTCGATGAAGATCCGTCCGCTCTGTCGTCCGGCGACGTAGGCGCCGATGACGAAGAGCCCGGGCACGGTGGTCTCGAACGTCGCTTCGTCGTGGACCGGCGCGCCGGTCTCCGCATCCATGGCCGCGCCGACACTTCGCATCAGGACCGGATCGGACCTGAATCCCGTGAGGAGCATGACGGCATCCGCCGGCGCGCGGGCGGCGCCGGCCGGACCGTGAAGTCCGACATCTGAGGCCGTGATGTCAGTCACGCGCGTGTCGAACATGGCGCGAATCGATCCTTCCTTGATGCGATTCTCGATGTCGGGCCTGACCCAGTACTTGATGCCCTCCCCGAGCGTCGCGCCGCGGTGCACGATGAGCACCTGCGCGCCGGCCCGGAAGAGTTCCAGCGCCGCCTCGGCTGCGGAGTTCCTGCCGCCGACGATCACGACGTGTCTCCGGTAGTGCGAATGCGGCTCCCGGTAGTAATGCGACACGTGCGGGAGGTCCTCGCCCGGAATGCCCAGCCGGTTCGGCACGTCGTAGGCGCCGGCCGC
>CAZJTG010000347.1:0-1019 GCA_964548865.1 uncultured Solibacteraceae bacterium | reverse complement strand
CCAGATCCTCACGGTGCGGTCCTCCGACCCCGACACGACGAATCGCCCGTCGCTCGCCCGCGCCAGGTCAGTGACCGGCTCGAACAGCCGCACATCCAGTGCGAGGGTGTCCGTAACCCGCCGGTAGTACCGCAGCGACTCCTGGCGCGTCGGCTTGTCGTGCGGACTCACGAACGGCATTCCCCCAATCTCCATCAGCTCGGGCGTGGTGAAGAACACCATCTCGTCCGGATAGTGCAGCAGGGAGTTCACCAGGGCCGCCTTCTCGATGACCACGTACCGAAGGCCGCGCCGTTTCGCGGCGATCGCCGCAGCCAGGCCCGCCGGGCCGGCGCCGATGATGACAACGTCGAACGACTCTGACATGGAAGCGCGGTGCCCGTGCCGGTGCCTAGCGAGGCCTGAACTCGAGTCGCAGGTTGCTCACCATCGCGATCGGCTTGTTGGGATTGTCGAACGCACCGCGGCCGGTCGCGTTCCACTCCTCGAGCCGGGTGCCGACGATGCCGACGCTCCTGAGGCCGGCCGGAATGTCGATCCGCACGGCCTGCGCCTGGCCGGGCGCGACGATTCGTGGCGCGGCCCCCCGGCCGGGCGCGGCGATGCGGTCGAAGAGGTCGCCGGTCGTCCGGTACTCGCGACTGACGGCCGCTCGCTCGATGACTTCGCCGGTCGGGCGAATCACCGCCACGACCGCGGTATTGCGCGCAAACCCCTGGGTCGGATCGGCGCTCGCCGTCGGTACGGTGAAGCGGTTGTGCAGATCGAACAGCAACGTCGCCACGCCGGTTCTGGCCGGCAGGGCGATCGACACGCTCTCGCGCGGCGTGGAGGCGATGATCACGTCGCAGAAGCGGCGCTTCGACTTCACGCCGGTTCCAAGATCGGACGCGCAGACCGCCTCCGCGAGCGCGCGAGTCACCGTCCCTCGGCCTCCGCCCTGATCGATCGCGGCGGCAGTCGAGGCGGCGATCAGACACGAGGCCGCCACGACGGCGGTGGCCGTTCGGCCGGCGCTA
>CAZJTG010000346.1:0-3385 GCA_964548865.1 uncultured Solibacteraceae bacterium | reverse complement strand
GCGGCACGCGCGTGCAGGCGATCATCCGCGAGCTGCGCGGCGAGAAGATCGACATCGTCGAATGGTCCGAGGATCCCGTGACGTTCGTCACGAAGGCGCTCTCCCCGGCCCGCGTCCAGCGCGTCAGCATCGTCGATGATGAAGCGCGCGTCATGGAAGTGGTCGTCGAGGACCGGCAGCTCTCGCTTGCCATCGGCAAGAAGGGCCAGAACGTCCGGCTCGCGGCGAAGCTCACCGGGTGGAAGATCGACATCAAGAGCGACGAAGACAAGAAGAAGGAAGTCGAGCTGCAGCTCGAGGGCATCGATTTCGGCAGCGGCGCCGAAGTCTCGCGCACGCTCACCCTGCCCGACATCCATGAAGAGGTGCTCGCAACGATGCGGGCCGGTGGCTTCGACACGGTCGAAAAGGTGCTCGCCGCGCCGCAGGAATCGCTGTTGGCGCTGCCGGGGTTCGATCAGGACACCGTGGACGCCGTCGTCGCCGCGGCGAAGGCCGAGCAGGCCTCGCAGGCCGCCGACGCGCCGGCCGCGACCGTTACCGAGGAATCGCAGTAAGCAAGTACGTTAGGAGCCCCTTTTGGCCACTGTCCGGATTTACAAGGTCGCCGAGCTGCTTGGCCTCGCGAGCCAGGACGCGATCGATCTGCTCAAGAAAGAAACGGGCATCGACGTGAAGAGCGCGTCGAGCTCGATCGAAGAGATCGTCGCGCGCCAGTTTGTCGAACGTCAGGCGCGGAAGCGGAACATCCAGCTGCCGCACGGCAACATCTTCGCGGACACGCCGGTCGCGAAGAAGTCGGCCGGGAAGGCAGGCAAGGCTCCCGAGCCACCGAAGCCCGCCGCGCCCGTCCTGCGGCCGCGCCTCGTGAAGGCGGTCGCCAGGCCGACGGAAGCTGCGCCGGACACGGCGGCGCCGCCGGTCGACCCGGTCGTCGAGCCGCCGGCCCCGCTCGAAGTCGAGGCGCCACCGGCGCCGGAGCCCGAGATCAGCGCCGAGCCGGCCGCGCCCCCCGCGCCGGTGTCCGAACCCGAGCCCGAGCCTGAACCCGAGCCCGTGGCCGTGGAGCCCGCTCCGGCAGAGGAACCGCCGCCGGCGCCGAGAGCTGCGCCCGCCGCGTTGCGGCAGCCGGGGCGCGTGGTGCCGCCGACGCGGCGGCTCCGCATCGAGGATCCTTTGACGGGTGAAGCGCCGGCCGCGCGCCCCGTGGCGGCACGGCCGGTCGTTCGACCGCAGCAGGCGCCACCCGCACCGACGCGCCCCGCGGCCCCAGGCTCGCAGCCTGCGCGTCCGGGAACGCTGCGGCCCGCCTCGCCGTCGGCCCGCCCGCCGCTTGGCGGTCCGCGACCGCTGCCATCCCAGCCGGTCCGCCCGCAGTCACCCGGCGGACCGCGGCCGCCCTACCCTGGCAGCCGGCCGCCGGGCAGCCAGTTCCGTCCGGCCGGGCCGCCCGCGCGCCCGCGCGCGTCGCGGCGTGACGACCGTCCGTCGCAGATGCCTCCGCAGGAGCCGCTGCCGCCGGTCACCAAACTCATCACGCTCGCCGAAGGCATGACGGTCAAGGACCTCGCCGACAAGCTCGAGGTGAAGGTCAAGGATCTGATGAAGAAGATCCTCGACCGCCGCATGATGATGACGATCAATTCGACGCTCGACTCGGACACGGCCCAGTTGCTGGCCCGCGACTTCGGCGCCGAAGTCCTGATGCGCAGCTTCGAGGAAGAGCTGACCGAAGTCGAGACCGAGGCGTCGAATCCTGAGGACATGGCCACCCGGGCGCCGGTCGTGACCATCATGGGTCACGTCGATCACGGCAAGACGACGCTGCTCGACGCCATCAGGGAAACGAAGATCGCCGAGCGTGAAGCCGGCGGGATCACTCAGCACATCGGCGCCTATTCCGTGGACGTCAACGGCCGGCGCGTGGTGTTCCTGGACACGCCCGGTCACGAGGCCTTCACGATGATGCGCGCGCGCGGCGCGAAGGTCACCGACATCGTCGTGCTCGTCGTCGCGGCCGACGACGGCGTGATGCCGCAGACGAAAGAGGCCATCGACCACGCACGTGCGGCGAACGTGCCGATCGTGGTGGCGGTCAACAAGATCGACAAGCCGGACGCGAACGCGGAGCGCGTCAAGCGGGAGCTCTCCGACCTCGGACTCATGCCCGAGGCGTGGGGCGGCACGACGGTCACCGTCGAAGTGTCCGCGCGCCAGCGCAAGAACCTGGATCAGCTGCTCGAGATGATCCTGCTCGTCGCCGACATCGCCGATCTGAAGGCGAACCCGAAGCGGCGCGCCATGGGCACGGTCCTCGAGGCCAAGCTCGATCGCGGTCGCGGCCCCGTTGCCACCGTGCTGGTGCAGGACGGCACGCTGTCGGACAGCGACTTGTTCATCGCCGGCGTCATCGACGGCAAGGTGCGCGCGATGTTCGACCACCTCGGCCGCAAGATCAAGAAGGCGGGCCCCGCCACGCCGGTCGAAGTGCTCGGCCTCTCGGCGCTACCCCAGCCGGGCGACACGTTCCAGGTCATCGACGACCCGGCGAAGGCCCGGCAGGTCGTGGCCTACCGGCAGGCGCAGCAGAAGGAGAAGAGCCTGGGTGGCAAGAGCTCGCGGCTCACGCTCGAGTCCCTCCAGCAGCAGATGGCCGAAGGCGGCATGAAGGAGCTGCCGCTCATCATCAAGGCCGACGTGCAGGGGTCGGCGGAGGTGCTGGCGGACACGCTCGCCAAGCTCACGGACGAGCGCGTGAAGGTCCGCATCATCCACACGGGCGTGGGCGCGATCAACGAGTCCGACGTGCTGCTCGCGACCGCGTCGAATGCCATCATCATCGGCTTCAACGTACGGCCGGATCGAAACGCCGCGGAAGTGGCCGAGCGCGAAAAGGTGGACATCCGCCACCACTCGGTCATCTATCACGTGACGGACGAGATCAAGAAAGGCATGCTGGGGCTCCTCGAACCGACGATCAAGGAATCCCGGCTCGGAGCGGCGGAAGTGCGGCAGACGTTCAAGGCGCCGAAGGCCGGCACGATTGCGGGCTGCATGGTCCTCGAGGGACGCGTCACGCGGTCCGGCGAGTCCACGGCGCGCCTCCTGCGCGACAACGTCGTCGTCTGGACCGGCAAGCTGGCGTCGCTCCGCCGGTTCAAGGACGACGTGAGCGAAGTGAAGTCCGGCTCGGAGTGCGGCATCTCGCTCGATCGCTTCAACGACATCAAAGTGGGCGACATTATCGAAATCTTCTCGGTGGAACGAATCGCGCAGACGGTCTGACGGGTGACCATCGCGCTGCTTTCGATCGAGTGCTATCTGCCGATGTCCAGGTCGCTCAAGGACAAGCGCATGGTGCTGCGCCGCGTGAAAGATCGGCTGA
>CAZJTG010000345.1:0-3408 GCA_964548865.1 uncultured Solibacteraceae bacterium | reverse complement strand
CACCTTGTCGATGGCGGCGGCGATCGCCGCCTTCGCCACCGTCACATCATCGTGCCAGCCGATCGACACGGCGGCGTGGCCGGGCAAGTCCCCGACGATCATCTCCGCGGCATTCAGGAGTTCTGCCGCAAGCTGTCCGTGCGTGACGACAACGACGCCGGGCGTCGCGGATCGTTCGACCATGTGCTCCTCAGCTCTCTCCGACGTCCCGGTGGCGCACGTGCACGTCGAGGCCGCGGACCCGCTTCAGCCGCCTGCCAACTTCTTCGGCCAGCGCCACCGAGCGGTGGCGTCCGCCCGTGCAGCCAATCGCGATGGTCAGATACGTCTTGCCCTCCCGAACGTACTGCGGCAGCAGGAACTTCAGCTGCGTTTCGGTCAGGGCGAGGAACTTGCGCGCGACCGGGTACCCCAGCACGTAGTTGGCGACCCGGGCATGTCGGCCGGTCCACGGCCTGAGAGCTGTCACGAAGTGTGGGTTCGGCAGGAAGCGGACGTCGTAGACGATGTCGGCGTCCTCGGGAATTCCGTGCCGGAATCCGAAGCTCGTGACGTTCACGCGGAGCGGCGCCGCGCGGTGGCTTCCGCCGGTGGACTCGAGAATGCGGCGCCGGAGTTCATGGACCGTGAGGCGGCTCGTATCCACGACCTGATCGGCCAGACGCCGGAGTGGATGAAGCAGCCGCCGCTCGTTCGCGATTCCGTCGGCCACCGACGGCGCGGCGTAGAGCGGATGTGGCCGTCTTGTCTCGCTGAATCGTCGCAGCAGAGCGCCGTCGTCCGCCTCGAGAAATACCAGCCGCACGCGCTTGCCGTAGCCCGCCCTGAGCCGCTGGTACTCGCCGGGAAACCTGGCGAGTTCCTCCCCGCCCCGAACGTCCACCACGACTGCCCCGCGGGCCGGGCGCCGCTCCTTCAGCACGAGTTTTGCGAACGCCGGAATCAGCGCCACCGGCAGGTTGTCGACGCAGAAGTAACCGAGATCCTCGAGCGCGCGGAGCGCGTGCGACTTGCCCGCGCCCGACAGCCCGGACATCACGACGAACGTCGCGGCCCCGGCGCCGATCCCGGCCCGTCGTCTCACAAATCCTCGACCTCGAGGTCGTCGCTATCGCGTTCGGACAGCCGCTCGAGGCGGCGCTCGAGCCGTTCGACGAGTTCGCGGGCGGCGTGACGGCCGCGCGATCGCAGCAGCTGATTCCTCGCAGCCACCTCGACCAGCATGGCGATATTGCGGCCTGGCGCAACCGGCATCACGACGAGCGGCACGTCAATCCCCAGCACGTCGGTCGTCGTGACATCCAGACCGAGGCGGTCGTACTCGCGCGTCTCGTCCCAGCGCTCCAGATGGACGATGAGCTCCACCCGTTTCGACGAACGCGTCGCCGACACCCCGAACAAGTCGGTCACGTTGATGAGACCCAGTCCGCGTATTTCGACGTGGTGGCGCGTCAGCTCCGGGCACGTGCCGATCAGGATCGCTTCGCCGCGGCAGCGGATCTCGACCGTGTCGTCCGCGACGAGCCGGTGCCCCCGCCCGATGAGGTCGAGCGCGCATTCGCTCTTGCCAATTCCGCTGTCGCCCGTCACCAGCACGCCGAGGCCCAGAATGTCCATGAGCACCCCGTGCCGGGTTTCCCGGGGCGCCATGCGATCCTCGAGCAGAGTCGTGAGCCTGGCGATGGCCACGGGCGTCTGCAGCGCCGTGCGCAACACCGGCACTCCAGCCCGCTCGGCCTCGGCGGCCAGTTCCGGCGGACCGTCGAGCCCCATGGTGACCATGACGCAAGGGAAGTCGCGCGCAAACAGCCGCCGTAGCGCGCCGGCGCGTTGCTCGAGTTCGAGCTGCTCCAGGAAGCGAATTTCGCTCTCGCCGAAGATCAGGACGCGGCCGGTCCGCAGGTACGCGTCATAGCCGGCGAGGGCGAGGCCGGTCTTCTGCACGTAGGGCAGGGAGATCCGTCTCTCGAGGCCGCCGGCGCCGGCAAGCAGGTCCAGATCGAGGCCGCCGGCCGCCCCTCGTGCGCCAAGCAACGCGCCCACGCTCACGCCCGTGGTCATGCGAGATCAGTACAGAACCTTCCGCTGGTTCGAGGTCGGGATCTTGAGCTCCTCGCGGTACTTCGCAATGGTCCGTCGCGCGAGGGCCAGTCCCTCCTTTTGCAGAATGTTCATGATCTTCGAATCGCTCAGCGGCCGCCGCTGGTCCTCGCCTTCCACGATCTTCTTGATCCGCTGCTTGATCGTCACCGACGAAACGTGCTCGCCGTACGAGCTGCTGATGCCGCTGTGGAAGAAGAACTTCATTTCATACACGCCCTGCGGCGTGTGCATGTATTTGTTGTTGACGACGCGGGACACCGTGGACTCGTGCATGCCGATGTCGTTGGCCACGTCGCGGAGCACGAGCGGTCGGAGGTGCTCGATGCCGTGGTCCAGGAAGCCGTGCTGGAAGTTGATGATGCTCGTCGCGACCTTGATGATGGTCTTCTGACGCTGGTCGACCGACTTCAGCAGCCAGAGCGCGGAGCGGAACTTGTCCTTGACGTAGGCGCGCGTCTCGTCGGACGCCTCGCCGTTCTTCTCCAGCAGCCGCCGGTACACGGGACTGATGCGCAGCTGCGGCAGGCCGTCCTCGTTCAACACCGCCTTGTAGCCCTCGTCCGTCTTGATGATGTAGACGTCGGGGATGACGTACTGCGTGTCCGGCGGGCTGTACCGGGCGCCCGGCTTCGGATCGAGATGCTTGATGAACTCGATGTGCGTCTTGATTTCCTCCGGCTCGACGCCCAGCGCCTTCGCCAGTTCAGGAATGCGCTGGTTGCTCAGCCTCGGCAGGTGATCGCGGACCAGCGTTTCGGCCGGCGTTCCCGCCAGGCCCATGTGCCGAATCTGCAGCAGCAGGCATTCCTGCGGATCGCGCGCGCCCACGCCGATCGGATCGAATTTCTGCACGTGATCGAGCGCCGCTTCCACGTCGGTCACCGGCCACGGCCCGAGCGCGGCGATCTCGTCCACCGAGGCGACCAGATAGCCGTCGTCGTCGATATTGCCGACGATGGCCGCGCCGATTTCGCGCAACCCCTCGCTGCCAGCCTGAAGATTGAGCTGCCACATCAGATGGTCGGCAAGCGAGCTCTTCGTCGAGAGCGTGTTTTCGATCGGCGGAAGCTCCTTGACTTCCTGCGGCTGGCGAGGCTTGTAGCCCTCGTCGAGGTACTCGCCGAAGAAATACTCGTAGTCGGCGTCGTCCCAGGGCTCGTCTTTCGTTTCCTTGGGCTTCTCCGCGTCCTGAGCCGGGGCGGCCTCCTGCGCCGGCTCTTCGGCCGGAACCTCCTCGAGCATGGGGTTCTCGACCATTTCCTGGTTGAGCAATTCCGCCAATTCGAGCGTCGTCATCGGCAGCAG
>CAZJTG010000344.1:0-3433 GCA_964548865.1 uncultured Solibacteraceae bacterium | reverse complement strand
GCTGGTGCTGAGGCAGAACTCTAGCAAGGGCAGAGGGCAAAGGGCAGAGGGCGAAGGGAGGGCGGAGGGGGGAGGGCGGAGGGGGGAGGGATTTAGATCCAGCCGTGCTTGCGGTACCAGTCGGCGGTGAGCCTGAGGCCGGTGGCCAGGTCCCTTTCGGCGACCACGCCGAGCGTATCCCGCATGCGATCCACGCCGCAGACGAAGCCCTCGGCCGCCAGTTCGCGATAGCGCCAGCGATTCAACGGTTGCGGGCGGTTGATTGCGGCGCCCAGGGCGTGCATCGCGGCTGCGGCGATGCTGGACGCCACCCAGGGCACGGGAACGATGCGCGCCCTGGGATTGACGTTGTCGCGGATCCCGCTCACGAGGTCGCTCAACCGGATCGAGCGGGGATGACCCACGAACACCGGGCCGTCAACGGGACCGCGGTCGATGGCGGCCGCGATCGTCCTCACGAGGTCATCGACGTAGATGAACGTGTACTCGGCCGCGGCGCGGCCCGTAAGCGGCAGCCACCCGCGCGTGGCGTAGTGAAAGAGCCTGAGGAATGCGCGATCGCGCGGGCCGTAGACCGGTCCGGGCCGGAGCGCCGTCCATCGCGCTCCGGACGCGGCCAGTTCGTATTCGGCTCGGAGCTTGCTCAGCCCGTAGGGCGTGATCGGCCGTGGCGGGTCCTGCTCGGCATGGGGTCGGCCCGCGGTCGCCGGTCCGGCCGCGGCCAGGCTCGAGATGAAGACCACGTGCGTGCCGGCCTGCGCCGCCGCGCGCGCGACCGCGCGCGTTCCTTCGACATTGACGGATGCGAACGTCCGCGCCCGCGCCGCCTCGCTGACGCCCGAGACGTGGACCACCGCGTCCGTCGCCTTCAACGAGTCGGCAAGCCCTGGCGATCTCAGGATCGCTCTCGGCACCGGCCGCACGTCGTCGCCGCGGCGCTCCAGGTACTCGCAGAGGTTCGATCCGATGAACCCTGTCGCCCCGGTCACCGCCACCTTCCTCGTTCTCATGAAGGGCGGCCGGGGTCCCTGCTTCGGTTTCTGACGACGCGGCTGAACAGCGACAGGCGGCCGTCTCTGAGAAACGTCAGGAGCACGGCCGTCCAGGAGCGATGCGCCGTGAGATCGCGATAGAACTCCGGCGCGATTGCCGGAATCCTCGGCAAGTGGCGCCACGGCACGCTCGTCAGATCGTGGTGCTCGTTGTGATAGCCGACGTTGAACGAGACGCGGTTGAGCGGCCCGTAGTACGAGTACGTTTCCTGCCCCTCGGTGAAGACGTAGTGCTCCTGAATCCATCTGGCGCCGAGCGGGTGCAGCCCAATGGCGACGAGCGTTGACGCGACGAGGTACTTGAACGGCCCGCCCCCGGCGATCGACCAGAGCGCGGCCATCGCCGCCGCCTGTACGACGACGTTGATCATCGTCCAGCGATCCAGGAACGGCACGCGCGCGAGCCGTCGCGGCCGAATGGCGCCGACCACAATCGCGAACAGCGCGAGCCAGCCCGCCTTGCGCGCCGGGGACGCTCCGACGACGCGCGCCTCAGTTTCGCCAGGCAGATCCGCGTCGAGTTCCTGGTCGCCAAGGTGCCGGTGGTGGAGCAGGTGGTACTTGCAGAACGAAATGGCTGACGGCGCGACGAGCGGCAGATTCGCGACGATCGCGGCGAGCCTGTTCCCGACTGGTGCGCGAAACACCAGGTTGTGCGCGCATTCGTGGATGAGCACCCACAGCGCGTGGTCGATGGTCGCGCCCACGATGTAGGCGAGGGGCAGCCAGACGTACCAGGGCTGCCCCGCGAGCGCGATGGACAGCGACAACTGAACGACGACGAGCGTCAGGATCCAGAGCCCGGAGGGGGGATAGGGTCCGGCGAGACTGCGCAGTTCCGGGTGCGCCGAGAGCAGCTGACGGCCGCGGGCGACGTGCGGATCGTCGTACGGCACGCGGATGAAGTCTGCCGCCGGCACGGCGCGTACCTTAGCATGTTGAGGGCTGTCGCCGGTTGCGGTAGGATTCGCGCCGATCAGCATCATGCCGACCGAGGACATTTTCGAGACGGTCGCCGCCATCATCGCCCGTAAGAAGAAGATCGATCCGTCCCAAATCACAATCGACTCGACGTTCCAGGAACTCAGCATCGATTCTCTGGACGGCATCGACCTGGTATTCGCGTTCGAAGACACGTACAACATCAACATTCCCGATCACGTCGTGCAAAAAATGAAGAGCGTCCGCGAGGCCGTTGAGGCGCTGCGCCACGAGATCGCGAATCGCCCTCGCCCCGCGGCCTGATGCCCATGCGGCGGGTCGCCATCACCGGCCTGGGCGTTGTGTCCGCGCTGGGTGTGGGTACCCGAGCGCTCTGGGACGGCCTGTGCGCCGCACGGAGCGGCGTGGGCCGGATCACCCGGATCGACCCGGAGGCCATCGGCCTGCCGATCGCGGCAGAGGTGCGCGACTTCGATCCGGATCTCCACTGCGCGGGCGCGCCGATCGACCAGCTCGATCGGGTGGCACAACTGGCTGTCTGCGCCGCCCGGGAAGCGGTGGACGACGCCGGGCTCATGCTGACGGAGGAGGAGCGGGATCGTTCAGGTGTCGCGATCGGCTGCGGCGGCGGTGGCTTGATCACGCTCGACGAGGAACACCGGCGCGTGTACGAGATGAAGTCGCGGCGGCTTCGGCCGCTGACCGTGCCGCGGATCATGGCGAACGCCGCCGCGTCTCACGTCGGCATGCTGCACGGTTTTCGCGGACCGACGATCTGTCTCTCCACGGCGTGCGCGTCGTCAGGTCATGCCATCGGCGAGGCGTTCGAGCTCATCTCGGGAGGGCGGGCCGAGGTCATGCTGGCCGGTGGAACGGAGGCGCAGATCACCGTGCCCGTGATGCTGGCGTGGGAGGCGCTGAGGGTCCTCGCGCGTCCGGCCGGCGATCCTTCGCAGACCTGCCGGCCGTTCAGCCGGAACCGGACGGGCCTGGTGATTGGCGAGGGCGCCGCCGTCCTCGTGCTCGAGTCGTGGGATCGCGCCGTCGCGCGCGGCGCGCGCATTCACGCCGAACTGGCCGGATACGGCGCGACAGCGGACGCGACTCATCTCACGCATCCGTCCGAGCGCGAGCCGGCGCGGGCCATCCGGATGGCGCTGGATCGTGCCGGCCTCGTTCCCGGGGACATCGACTACGTCAACGCGCACGGCACGGCGACGCGCGTCAACGATGCGACGGAGACGCGTGTGATCAAGGACGTATTCGGCACGCACGCCGGACGCCTGGCGGTGAGTTCGACGAAGTCGATGCATGGCCATGCCATCGGCGCGTCGGGCGCGATCGCGCTCGTCGCGACCGTGCTCGCGATGACGCATTCGATCGCGCCGCCGACCGCCAACTACGACGAGCCCGATCCCGAGTGCGATCTCGACAACGTG
>CAZJTG010000343.1:727-3451 GCA_964548865.1 uncultured Solibacteraceae bacterium | reverse complement strand
ACGGCACGCCGGAAGCCCGCATCGCGACGCTGCGCTGGCGCCGCGCCAGTTGAGAGGCGCTGCGCGGATTTCGTTTCCGGATACCCGGACCCGCAAGCGGCCATCCCGCTCGAGGCGCCACGCACGCCGTGCCCGTTCCCGATGCAAAGACGATTCGTCGCCTAGCCCCGGCGAACTTCGGCACGGACATTGGCTGCCGATGGCCGCCATAAACTGCCCGCAGTGGCTGTCCCAGGTCGCCCAGGATGGCCGGTGCCGCCGTCGGATTGCCGGGATTGCTTCGATTGCGCGCAGGACAAACCTTGGCTTTCAGATTAAATGAGGTGGATAATAACAAGTCTTATAAAGGAAAATATGCGCTGCCGCCTTCCGCAGCCCAGGGGGGGACCGACCATGACTGCGCTGTCTCTTCGTACGACTGTACTGGCCATCATGCTCCCGTTCGCCACCGCGGCCGGTGGCACGGAGCTCGATCCGATCCAGCAACTCGTTACGGACTCGCTGCTCGCGACGTCGGATACGCCGGTCCAGGAGAGTCTGGCGCGCACGATCGGGATCATCTGTCCGCTCGGCGTGCTGAACAGCCAGGGGACGGATGGCCAGGACCTGCAGGCTCGCTGTAACGAAATTGCCGGGGCGAGCCTGGCCGGTCCGGCCGGCGACGCGCAGGGCGCCCGTGACGGTCTGCAGGCGATGGCGCCGGAAGAGGATGCCGCGATCGCCAGCCTGGAGGTGGATGCCTCCTCGGGCCATGTCGACAGTATCGGCGGCCGGCTTGCCAACGTGCGCGGCGCGACGCCGGGGGCCGTGGTACAGCGCACCGGGTCGGGTTTTCAGTGGAACAGCCTGG
The DNA here is from genome assembly GCA_964548865.1 of uncultured Solibacteraceae bacterium. Lineage (GTDB taxonomy): Bacteria > Acidobacteriota > Vicinamibacteria > Vicinamibacterales > SCN-69-37 > DASUGC01. The sequence goes on along the minus strand of CAZJTG010000343.1, from coordinate 2,601 downwards.
CGGCGGGTGACGATGCGGCGTCGCGCTGGGGCTTCTTCGTCAACGGCCTGTACAACCTGACCGATCGCGATGCCACCCTTCGGGAGTCCGGCTTCGAGGCCGACGACTACGGCGTTACGGTTGGTGCCGACTACGCCTTCTCCGACACCTTCGTCTTCGGTCTCGCCTTCGGCTACCGCGATTCCGACGCCGACATCGACGGCAACGGCGGCAATCTCGAGTCGGACAGCCTGAGCGTGTTCGGGTACTGGTCGTTCTACTCCGGCGACTGGTACACCGATGTCATGGTGGGCTACACGGACAGCGATCACGATCAGGCCCGCAACACCATCTACGCCATCGGCGCCACCACGGTGAACAACTCGGCGCTGTCGAGCACGCAGAGCGACGAGATCTCGGCCAGCATTGCCGTCGGTCGCAACTACGGCTACAACCGCTGGACGCTGACCCCCTACGGGCGTTTCGAATTCGCCGACACGAACATCGACGGGTTCAGCGAGCGGATGTCGGCGCCGGGCGCGGCGGGCAGTGGCTTCGCGCTCGCCATCGACGAGCAGGACGTCCAGTCGCTCACGATGACCTTCGGAGGCACGGCCACCACCGAGGTCCAGACGCCGGGTGCCCGCCTCTACCCGTCGCTGACGGTGGAGTACGTGCACGAGTTCGACAATGAGACCGATCCGATCACCGGACGCTTCGTCGTCGATCCGACCGGCACGACCTTCAGCCTGCTCGCCGATGACGCGGACGAGAACTTCTTCAACATCGGCGCCGGGGTCACCGCCGTCCTGACCGATCGCACCGCGGGCTTCATCCGCTATCAGGGGCTGGTGGGCTACGACGATCTGGCCGTCCACGCGTTCGAAATCGGCCTGCGCACCCGCTTCTGAGACGGTGCGAGCAACCGCGGCGGGCCCCGGACCACCGCGCGGCGTCACTTCACTTGCGGGCGTCAGTCACGGCCCGGCGATTTCCCGCAGGATCTCTGGCCATGCGGCCTCCCAGCAGCAGCCGTGATCCGCGCCGGCGACGATCCTGAACGCGGCCTGCTGGCGCGCGGCCTCGGCGCGGATGAGGGCCGGCGGGACACGCGCGTCGGCGGCACCGGCAACGTGCAGCTGCCGGACGCTGGCCGGCAGCACCGGCAGGGCCGCCGGGTCGAGCGACGCAGCCAGCGGCGGCATGCCGTGATGCAGCGACCAGGCTCGCGTGTCCAGGTTGGCGGCGATCGTCACCACCGCATCCACCCGTGGCTCGCGCGCCGCCACGAGCATGGCGAGCGCGCCGCCGCCGCTGTAGCCGATGAGCACGACGCGGGCCGAGGGACGCGGCGCGACGAGACGCGCGAGGGCGGCCGCCTGACTGGCGACTACGGCCTCGCCGTAGCGCGCTTCCGTCCAGAGGGCGGCGTTGCACGCTCCTGCGCCGTTGTAATAGCAGGGGCGACCGAGCAGTACGGCCGGAGCGACGTCGAGCGCCATGAGCCGCAGAATCAGCGGGTCGCGCGCGGTCGGATCCATGGCCACGTGGCGGGCGTCGAGAAACGGTGTGCCGTCGCCGTCAAAATAGACGTGCAGTTCGTCGGCGTCGCGCAGCGGGCGCGTGGTGAACCCGACGTGGCGATGACCGATCCCGTCGATCTCGATGCGTCGCATGCCGCGTGCCGCGGCATCGGCGTCGAAGCGGCTCGCGGGCGTCGCACAGCCGGCGAGGAGCGCGGCGCACAGCAGCGCGGCTGCTCCGGCGGATGCAAGGCGGGCGCGGTTCACGGTCGCTCCCCGATGCGGGCGCTATACTTCTGCTGGCGACCGGGCGGGAGTCGACCGTGCGGGCGCCGCAGTGCCGCGGAATCCGGAGGGTACCCATGCTTCGCA
>CAZJTG010000343.1:0-717 GCA_964548865.1 uncultured Solibacteraceae bacterium | reverse complement strand
GTCCTGCTCGTCGCGCATCCCGGCGATGCCCCCGCCGCAGCGGTGGCGGCAACCGTGCAGGAGCGGGAGGGCGATGCGCATGCGATTGCCGCAGACGGGGCGCGACGCCCGTTGTCGGCAGGCGATCCGGTGTTCGAGCGGGACAGGATCCAGACTGGAGCGGACAGCAGCCTGACGCTCGTCCTCGCCGATCAGACTACGCTGGCACTCGGTGCCGCAACGGTGATCGTCCTGGACAGCTTTCACTATGCTCCGGATGGGGTCGCCCCGGCGCAGGGTGATGCCGCCCCGCGCGAGGAAGGCCTGCGGACGTCCATCGTTGGCGGCGCGCTCCGGGCGCTGACCGGGCTGCTCGCCAAGCGCAAGCCGCGCAGCTTCTTCTTCACCACCTCTATTGCCACCATCGGGATCCGGGGCACGCATTTCGTGGCGGAGGTGGCGGGCGACAGCGCGACCGTGATCCTGCTGGCCCAGGAGGATCCGCAAGCGCTCAACGCGATCGAGGTCTCCAATCCATACGGCCGCGTCGAGGTCGACAAGCCCGACTGGGGGACCGAGATCCCGGATGCGCACAGTCCGCCCTCGCCGCCCCGGCCAATGCGTACGACCAGCAGCATGAATCGTATCGTGCGCTCCGCCAATACCCTCCGGCGGGTCATCGTCCCGCGCGCGCCCATGCGCTCCCCGATGCACTGAACGGTGCCGCTGGCGGGTCCG
>CAZJTG010000342.1:0-3460 GCA_964548865.1 uncultured Solibacteraceae bacterium | reverse complement strand
CGCCCTGATGTTGTACGCGACCAGCGTGTCCTGGTTGCGCACGTAGAGCCGGCCGTCGGTCACGACCGGGTGCGCCCAACTGGGCAGGCCCTTGTCGGGAATCTCGAAGCGGCCCTTCTCGCGGTACCCGGCGGCGGTCGCTTCCGCGAGCCCGACGATGTTGTTCTCGCCCTGAATGTAGAGGTGGCCGTCCGCGAACGTCACGGAGCCCTTGCCGACGCTGCGATCGCGCCACATGACTTTGCCCGTCGCGAACTCGAGGCAGCTCAGGATCGAGTCGTTGAACCCGTACAGGTATCCGCCCACGAGCACCACGCCGCCGTGGTGGTTCTTCATGTCGCGCGTGAAGTACACCTCTTTGGCCTGAACCGCTCCGTTCTGCGCCGTCAGATTGAGGAGCCCGCCGCCCGTCCCGTAGGCGGACGTAAAGAACACTTGATTGTTGGCAAACACCGGCGTCGCGATGTTCGCGGTCCGGTTCGCGGCGTTCGGATACCGGAACATCAGCTTGCCGTCGGAGGCGCGGACGCCGACGCCTGCCTCGGCCGTGAACGTCAGATAGGTGCGGACGCCCTGCACGTCGGCGGCGATCACGGATGAGTACCCGGCGGTGTCGCTGAGGTCCTTCGACGTCCACACTGTCTTTCCCGTCATCTTGTCGAGCTTCACCATGCCGGCGCCCGGCCCGCCTGGCGTCACGATCACGCTCGGCCCGTCCACGAGCGGCGACTCGCTGATGAGCCACTGAATCTGCTGCCCGCGAAAGTCACGAAGAATGTTGCGCTGCCACACCATGGTGCCGTCGATGTTCAGGCACGCGAGGTCGCCGTTTTCGGTGAGTACGTAGACGCGATCGCCATCGACCGCCGGCGTGCCGCGCGGACCGGGACCGCGATCGTCCGCGCCGGACGCCCCTACGGTCTTCGACCACACTTCCTTGCCGTCCGCGCGGTTCAGGGCAATGAGCACGCTGTTGCGGCCGCGTGCGCCCTGCACGAACACGCGGTCGCCTGCCACCGCCATCGAACCGTAGCCGGATCCGAGACCTGCGGCTCTCCACACGACGGCCGGTCCCGCGACGGGCCAGGTCTTCAACAGACCGGTCTCGCTCGATACTCGCGTGCGATTGGGGCCCTGCCATTGAGGCCAGTCCGATGCGGCGTGAACGGTGGCGATGCTGAGCAGTGCTGCCGCGGCGAATCCTAAGATCTTCATGATCGGGCTCCTGCGACTGACTGTATCAGGTCACGAAAGCGACCAGGCCGCGGGTGCGCTATTTCTTCAGCAGCGTCGTCCAGTTCGTCGTCACGGTGAGCGGGATGGCCGCGGCGGCCCTCGCGGGGATCGACACCAGGAATCGCTGGCCGTCCGCCGCGGCGTCATACACGTAGGCCCCTCCGAATGTGGAGAGCGTCGTCCGGGCGGGCAGCGAGAACAGGGGCCGCGGGGTGCCAGGCTTCAGCGTTCGGTCGATGGCGATCGGCACGGCAACCAGCCGCTGCTCGTCATCCACGTAGTACAGTTCGCGACCGTCGCGTCGCCATCGGGGATTCGCTCCGCCGGTCGTCGAGATTTGCCACTTCCCCTGCGATGGATCCGGGAACGGCTGCACGACGACCTGGTATCCGCCCGACTCGTTTGACGCGTAGGCGAGCCACTTGCCATCGGTTGAGAGAGACGCCTGTGCGTAGTCGAACTCGCCGGTGAGATAGGGTCTGGGTTTCATTCCGTCCCGCTTCGAGACGAAGTGGAGACTTCGTCGCTGCCCCAGGGTCTGGCTCTTGCTGAACACGATGAGATCGCCGTCCGACGACTCGTCCAGCGGTATCAGGTGGTTTCCCTTTTCCTCGTAGCGCGTGGTGGCCGGCGTGGCGCCGCTCGCCGCGCGCTCAGCGATCGTGGCAGGCCCCTCGCCGATCCGTGAGGCAAACAGCACGCGAGTGCCGTCGGCCGACCAGGCGGGGCTGAGGATGTTGGTCGGGGCAGTGGTCAGCGGAGACTTCACGTTGCGGTCCAGGTCCGCCACCCACAGGTGACGATTGACCGAGCCGGGGCGAACCATGATTTCACTCATGGCCACGCGTCCGGCATCCGGGGAGAGGCGGATGGTCGTCGCGGAGGTGGACAGCCCAACCATTCCGATCGGCGAACCGCTGCGATCGACCCACGTCAGCTGGCGATTGGGTACGCCCGCCCCTTGCTCCGCATCGGAATTGCTGTGGTAGACCAGGACGCCGGTGTCCGACACCGCGAAGCCCGCGCGGCCATTCCCGGCCCGGGCAGCGAGGCCCGTGGCGATCCGCACGGGCTCTCCCTGGAGCTGCCGTGTGTTCATATCCATCGTCTGCGCCATGAGATTCTCGTTCATGACGTACACGAGCAGATTCGGCGCGGCAAACCGCGCATGCTCCGACTGCACCAGCATTTGTCGTCCGGGGGAGTCGATCGAGCCGACGAACGTCGCCCAGCCAGTGCGGTCCGTTGCCAGGACCTGATAGATGAAGTGACGGCCGTCGGGCAGAAACTGCGGGAACAGGTGCGCGGTTTCCTTTCTTGACGCATCGAGCGCGGTGACGGGCGTTGGCACGCCGCCCGTGGCCGGCACCCGCTGAATGCCCTTCGTGCCCTGACTCGAGACCAGCATCACGCCCTCGGCATTCCAGCTGCCGCCGGCGTTGTTGGACGGCAGATCGCACACCGCCTGAAGGCTTCCGCCCCCGAGATCCACGACTCGGAGGAGGCTGTCTCCTGAAGCCCCCTCCTGGGTCTGCACGAAGAAGGCGATGCGTTGCCCGTCTCGAGACCAGAACGGAGACTGCGGCGAGAGTCCGCCGGCGCCACTTTCCGTTCCGGCTATTGGTGTGACCTCGAGCGACTCCAGCCGGCGCAGCCAGAGCTGGTCCGGTGAACCGGGTCGGGCTGACGCCGCGAACACAAGAAATCGGCCGTCGGGCGAGATCGAAAACCGTGGAGGAACGCCGCTGAACAGTCCGTCATCTGGCGGAAGCACGCCAAACCGAGCGACGGCGGGCGGTGCCGGCTCATCCACGGATGCGGACCACCACGCGAACAGTCCGGCGGTCGCAAGGGCGAGAACCGTGACGGCAGCCCAGATCACGCGCTCCCTGCCGGCAAGTCTCGACCGTACCGCGCCCGGCGCCGCCGCATCTGCCGAACTGGGACTCGTCGCTTCGTCGAGCTCGAACCTGGCGTCGCTGATCGCGCCGAGCCTGCGTTTTGGGTCCTTCTCGAGACAGCGCCGCAGCAGGCGGCGGATCGGCGCCGGCAGATCCGCGGGCAGCGCGTCCCACTTCACGTCTTCCTTCAACACACCCGCCAGCGTGATCGAGACGTCGTCTCCCTCGAACGCGCGCCGGCCCGACAGCATCTCGTAGAGCACGACGCCGAACGCCCAGATGTCCGCGCGGCGATCGACCGGGCGGCCGCGCGCCTGCTCGGG
>CAZJTG010000341.1:0-3465 GCA_964548865.1 uncultured Solibacteraceae bacterium | reverse complement strand
CGGCCATCGACAGCAGCATGAGGACGGCGGACGGCTTTGACATTCTGAGATTATGCGCGATGTATGTCGCGGCTATAATCCCGACGTGAACGAGAAACCGCGCACTGGGAAGTCCCGTCTGGGCGATCTGCTTGTGCAGAGCGGCGCCATCACCACCACACAGCTCGAGACAGCGCTCGCCCGCCAGAAGTCCCAGAAACTCCCGCTCGGGCAGCTCCTCGTCAAGCTGGGGTTTCTCACCGACGACGCCGTCCGCATGGCGCTGGCGGGTCAGCTCGGCATTCCCTACATCGATCTCGACAGCACGGCCATCGATCGCAACCTCAGCCGCATCCTCAACAGGAACTTCGCGCGCAGGCACGTGCTGCTGCCGGTCGTCCAGAACGGCCGCACGCTCACGATCGCGATGGACGATCCGACGCGGGGCGCGCTCGTCGACGACATCACGAGAATGACCGGCTTGACGGTCACCGTCGTGACGGCCGCGGGTGTCGCGATCCAGCGCGCGCTGCAGCGCCTCTACGACGAGGACTCTGCGGGCGTCACGTCGGCTGAGACGCCGGCTGGCCGCGCGACCGAGCGGCCCGCGACGCCGAGCCTCGCGAAGGCCGGGATGCCGGTGCAGGACGAACAGGTCAGCTCGCGCGCCGACGAGTTGTTCGCGCAGGTCTTGATCTACGCCGTCGAGCATCGCGGCAGCGACATCCACCTCGAGATGCTCCCGACCGGCCTGCACGTGCGCGTCCGGGTGGACGGCGTGCTTCGCGATCCGCAGTTCCCGACCCTCCAGCAGGCGGCGCTGAACCGCAGCTCGCGCGAGGTCGTGTCACGCATCAAGATTCTGGCGAAGCTCGACATCGCCGAGCGGCGGCGGCCTCAGGACGGCAGCTTCCGGTTCGAGATCGAGCGCGCCGGCACGCGCCAGAACGTCGATATGCGTGTGTCGATGATCCCCAGCTACTCTGGCGAAAGCGTCGTCATCCGGATTCTGGATCGATCCGGCGCGCCGAGCGGTCTAGCGGATCTGCGGCTCGATCCCGAGATGACCGCGCGCATCGGGCAGCAGCTCAAACGAACGGCGGGCATTTTTCTCGTCACCGGCCCCACCGGGTCGGGCAAGTCCACGACGCTCTATGCCTGCCTGTCGCACCTCAAGCGGCCTGAGATTCGCATCCTCACGGCCGAGGATCCCGTCGAGTACGTCTACGACGAGATCAGCCAGTCCGAAGTAAACACCGAGATCGGCAACACATTCGCGACGTTCCTGCGCGCGTTCCTCCGGCACGACCCGGAGATCATCATGGTGGGCGAGATTCGCGACGAGGAGACGGCTGAAATGGCGTTCCGCGCCGCGCAGACGGGCCACTTGCTCCTCAGCACGCTGCACACCAACAGCGCGCTCGCGGCGCTCCCGAGGCTCCTGGATCTCGGCATCGATCCCTCGCTGATCTCGTCGTCGCTCATCGGCGTGATCTCCCAGCGACTGGCCCGCAAGGTCTGCAACGCATGCCGTCAGGTCGATACGCCGTCGTCGGAACTCCTGCGCGAGTTCTTCGGCGACACCGAGCCCGACGTCGAGCTGGTCAAGGGGGCGGGCTGCGCCAAGTGCGGCAACGCCGGATACCGCGGCCGGACGCTTGTCGCGGATCTCTGGACGCCGGATGAGCACGACAACCTGCTCATCATGAAGAAGGCGCCGTTCGACGAGCTGGTCAAGAGCGCCGCGCGTACCACGATCAGCATGGCGCAGGACGCGCACTCCCGTCTGGCCGCCGGCGTGACCACGCTCGAAGAGCTGGCGCGCGTCCTGCCCTATCCGTCGATCGTCGAGCATCGCGAGCGCGCGGTCGCCGGCAACTGGAGCTGACATGGTGAAGCTCTCGCTCGACTGGCACGGCGACATGCAGTTCGCGAACAGAGCCGGCAGCCCGGCGATCGAGTTGCACAGTTCCACGCCGGGCGTTGCGTCGCCGCCCCAGGCCCTGGCCTACAGCGTCATGGCCTGCATGGCGATGGACGTCGTGCACGTGATCCAGAAGAGCCGCAATGCGCTCACCGCCATGACCATCCACTTCGAGGGCGAGCGCGCGTCCGACCACCCACGGCGATTTGTCTGGATGTCCCTCGATTTCCGGATCACCGGGGACGTCGAGGATCAAGTGGCCGCTCGCGCGATCGAACTCTCACGCACCAAGTACTGCTCGGTCTGGAACACGATTCGGCCCGACGTCGAACTGAGGACGAGCTTTACGGTTGCCAGAGCTTGATCAGGGCAAAGGGCAAAGGGCAGAGGGCGATGCGGTCCGCCCTTTCCTTTGCCCTCTGTCCTGTGCCCTTGAGCTTGAGTAGGTTCCGTCCATGACCCGCCGCCCGTACATCGACTGGCTGCGCGGCGTGGCCGTGTTCACGATGATCGAGTGGCACGTGCTCGATGCGTGGTCGGTGCGGCCCGGCCGCGGCGGCCTCACGTGGACCGTCATCGAAACGATCGGCGGGTTTGCCGCGCCGCTGTTCTTGTTCCTGGCGGGCGTCGCGATTCCGCTGGCCGTGGCGTCGCGAATGCGCCGCGGCGACGGCATCGCGTCGGCGGCCTGGTCGGTCCAGAAACGCGGCTGGCAGGTGTTCGGCATCGCGCACCTGTTCCGGTTTCAGTCGTTCCTGCTGAATCCGCTGGCGAGCTGGTCGAGCGTTTTCCGGCCAGACATCCTGAACGTTCTCGGACTGGGGCTGGCGGGAACGTCGTGGCTCTGCGGCCGCGCAATGCGATCGCGGCGGGTCTGGTGGCTGGTGGTGCCGGCGGTCGTCGTCATCGCGCTGACCCCGTGGTCCCGCGTCTGGTCGTGGCCGGCGCTGCTGCCTGGACGGCTCGAGGCATACATCCGGCCAGGCAATGGTCTCGGCGTCTTCCAGATCTTCCCGTGGGCGGCCTACGTGCCGTTCGGTGCCCTGCTCGGCATGATGCTCAGTGACGTGAACGATGAGGCGGCGGAGCGACGGCTGCTGCGGCGGTTTGCGATCGGTGGCCTGGCCGCGACGCTCGCCGGCGCCGGCGGCTACTTCCTGGACCCCACGAATCCCGCGACATGGTGGATCGACGCGTATTCGAGCCTGGTCATGCGATGCGGGGCGATGACGCTGGCGCTGGCGCTCTCCAGGTGGATCGTCGCGCTCCAGCCGGGGGCCGTGCTCGCGCCGTTTCTCCTGTTCGGCCGGACCTCACTCTTCGTGTACATCGTGCACGTCGAGCTGGCGTACGGCGTGTGGAGTTATCCGGTGCACTACGCGCTGCCTCTCGCGTGGTCGCTCGTCGGCCTCGGCGCGATGTACGTGCTGATGTACTTCGCCGCTGCATGGTGGGAGAAACGACCGCCTCGGCCGTGGATACCTTCCACCCTGAGTCGTCCGCGCTAGAGCGGTTTTCACCGCGGCGTAGTATGACTTGGGTCGTGTGGAAGCTGGGATCAA
>CAZJTG010000340.1:0-3489 GCA_964548865.1 uncultured Solibacteraceae bacterium | reverse complement strand
CCGCTGGCGTTCGTGCATGGTGTGCCGGGAGCGGCATTTCGCGAACACGTCGAGGTGATTGGCGACGACGGCGCACGGGTGGAAGGCCGCGTGCTCGCGTTCTCCGGCGACATGGCGACGATAGAGGTGTTCGGACCCACCGACGGGCTCGCGCTCGATCGCACGCGCGTCCGCTTCCATGGGCGGGCGTTGACCATGGGCGTCGGCCGCGAGCTGCTCGGGCGGGTATTCGACGGCCTGGGACGGCCGCGAGACGGGCTGCCGCCGCCGCGAATCGTGGACGAGCGCCCGATCGAGGGGCGGCCGATCAATCCGGTGTGCCGCGAGTTCCCGCGCGACTTCCTTGAAACCGGCGTCTCCTCGATCGACGTCGCCAACAGCGTGGTGCTGGGACAGAAGCTGCCGATCTTCACATCGGCGGGGCTGCCGCACGACGCGCTCGCGATGCAGATCATCACGCAGGCGCGCGCACCCGGTGTCGAACATTTCGCCGTCGTGTTTGCCGCGCTTGGACTGCCGCGTGAAGCGGCGAGCCGCTACGAGGAGATCTTCCGCGCCGCTGGCACGCGCCATCGCATCACCGCGTTCATGAATTTCGCCGACGATCCGGCGGCGGAGCGGCTGGTCACGCCGCGCGCGGCGCTTACGGCCGCTGAATACCTGGCGTTCGACCTCGGCATGCACGTGCTGGTGGTGTTGAACGACATGACCAACTACGGCGAGGCGCTGCGCGAAGTGGCGGCCGCGCGCGGCGACGTGCCGAGCCGCAAAGGCTATCCCGGATATCTCTACAGCGACCTGGCGTCGATTTTCGAACGCGCCGGGCGCGTGAAGGGGCGACCGGGCTCGCTCACGCAGATCCCGATCGTGACGATGCCGTCGGGCGATATCACCCACCCCATTCCTGACCTCACCGGCTACGTGACCGAAGGGCAGATCGTGCTCGATGCTGAGCTCGATCGCCGCGGCATCTATCCACCGGTCGCACTGCTGCCGTCACTGTCGCGATTGATGAAGGACGGCATCGGCGCCGGCAAGACGCGCGACGACCACGAGGCCGTGGCGCGGCAGCTGTACGCCGGCGTGGCGCGGGTCGCGCGGGCGCGCGCGCTCGAATCGATCATCGGCAGCGAGGAACTGTCGGACACGGAGCGCGCGTATCTCGATTTCGGCGTGGCATTCGAGCAGCGATTCCTGCACCAGGGCGTCGAGCGATCGCGGACCATCGACGAAAGCCTCGATCTCGCGCTGGCGACGCTGAGTTCCCTGCCCGATCGGGAGCTCGTGCACCTGCCGTCCGAAATGGTCGCGCGGATGCGGGGCCAGTGAGAGGCGGCACACATGGGCGCCGCTGCGAGCCGATCGCGTTTGCACACCCTGCGCCTGGAACGGCAGGCCGCCGCGCTCGGGCGCGAGCTGCTCGACGACAAGCGCGAAGCGATCCTCAGAGCGCTGATCGAACGATCGCGGCGACGAGCCCTTGCGGTGGCGGAGGTGGCCGCCCTGCAGGCCCGCGCCGCACGTTCGCTTGAAGGAGCGCGCATCGAGGCCGGCGCGCGCGCCGTCGAGCGCGCCGCGCTGGCCCAGCCGTTTGAGGCGGCGGTGGATTGGCGTCACGGTTCTGTCGTCGGCGTCGGCACCCCCCGTCTCACCGCCCGCATCCCTCCCTTTGCGCCCCGCTACGGCCCTGCCGGGGGCGCCGCGGATTTGGACCGTGCCGGGGCGGAATATTCCTCGCTGGCCGTCGCACTCGTGCGATTTGCCGAGGAAGATGAGGCGGTACGCAATCTGCAGTCTGGATTAGCCAGGACCGTCCGCAGACTCAAGGCGCTCGAAGAGGTCGTCATGCCGCGCCTCGATCGCGAATTCCGTGACGTCACGGTCGCACTCGAGGAAGACGAACGCGACGATACCGTTCGGCGCCAGGCGGGCCCATCCCGGAGGACGTCATGGCCAGGGAGAACGAACGCGATACCCTGAACCGGCTGATTGAAACCTGCAGAGACGGCGCGCGGGGGTTCCGACTCGCCGCCGATCACGTCACCTCACCGGGGCTGAAGAAGCTGTTCGAAAACGCATCCCGGCAAAGGGAGAGCTTCGCCGATCAGCTCGAGCCATTCGCAGGGCAGCTCGGCGGCGGCACCGCGCACCGCGGGTCGGCGGCCGGCGCCCTGCATCGCGCGTGGATGATGGTGAAAGACGCCAGCACGCGCTATGACGAGGACGCGATTCTCGCTGAAGCGGTCCGCGGCGAGGCGACGGCGGCGAACACCTACGCGAACGCCGTGCTCGGTGTGTTGCCGCCAGCCGCTCGCGCGTTGATCGAAGAGCAATACGCGACGATCCTCGGCGTGCAGCGCCAGCTCGAGGAATTCGGCTTCGCCGCGATGGCGCGAAACTAGATTACTGCGGTGAGGCCACCGCCTCGCCAGTCACGCGAGGTGTCCCGCACTCCGGGTTGAGCCTCGGCTCGGCGCCGAGCCAGTACAACCCGTTGGCCATGATGCAGAAGCCCGTGGCGGCAAACCACACCATCGCGCCGCCGACGAACGCGGTGAACGCCAGCCACCACGGGCTGTGCGCCAGCGACAACACCGACGCGATCGAGATGTTGATGCCGACCGCCAGATAGATGCGGCGTTCGAGGTACCACTTGTCGGTGCGCATGACGTAGTGACTGGTGGTTTCCGGGCAACCCAGACGTGATTTGAACCCGAGCCGATGGAGGACGTTCCCGACCACGCAGTAGCCCGTCAGCGAGACGCTGATCGAAAACACACCGGTCGCGATGACGCCAAGCACGGCGAGCGGATGCACCCACACGGCCATTGCCGTTGAGGCCAGCAGGACGACACCGGCCACCAACCATACGGTTCGCTCGATGTACCACTCATTGGTTGGAACGATATAGATGCCCGATCGAAACGCCATACGCGCGCCCTCCTTCAGCGGAAACGTGAATCCGCCGAGGTATTTATAGCCCAGCGGCCAAGGCCTTTTCCCTTACGAAACTGGCCGTGCGGCCGGGGACACCATCCACAGATCAGGACACCGATGACGTGCCCCTGTGGAAGAAACAGGCGTAAAATTGGCCGTCCGACCCTCGCGGTCGCGGCACGAGCCTTGCTCAACCGGGGGCAGGAGTCTACCCAATGGAGTTCAACAAGCTGGTTTTCGCCGGGTTGTCGGTGGGTTGCCTGGCGGCAGCTGCCGGCGGGTCGTACCTGGCGGTGCGGCAGAACCAGTCCGCCTACGTTCGCCCTGATTCCAGCGAGCTTCAGCCGAGCGCCGCCGACGCCGCGCCGGGGGCCACTGCCAAGCCGGTGACCGAATCGGAAGGCGTGATCATTCCAGACGCTCCGACGGACGAGGTGCGTCCAGCCGCCCCGGCGCGCCGCACACCGGCCGTTGCCGCCGACGCCGACCCGGCCACGCGCTCGGCCCGCGTCGTTCCTTCGACTCCTTCGACTCGTAATGGTCGAACCTCAG
>CAZJTG010000339.1:0-3499 GCA_964548865.1 uncultured Solibacteraceae bacterium | reverse complement strand
CGGGTGACGACGGGTGACGACGGGTGACGACGGGTGACGACGGGTGACGACGGGTCACGACGGGTCACGACAGGTCACGACGGGTGACGACGGGTCACGACGGGTGACGACGGGTGACGACGGGTGACGACGGGTCACGACAGGTCACGACGGGTGACGACGGGTCACGACAGGTCACGACAGGTCACGACGGGTGACGACGGGTCACGACGGGTCACGACGGGTGACGACGGGTCACGACGGGTGACGACGGGTGACGACGGGTCACGACAGGTCACGACCGGTGACGACGGGTGACGACCGGCTGCAAAAAGAAAATGGCGCTCGCCCACTGCTCAAGCAGTAGACAAGCGCCAGCGTGTTCAAAGGACCCGTCGTGACCTGTCGTTACCTGTCGTTACTTGTCGTTACCCGTCGTGACCTGTCGTGACCTACCCTTGATTCAGCTTGCTGTGCGACTTGCTGTAGCCGAAGTAGATCAACATGCCGATCGCCAGCCAGCCGACGAGTCGCAGATGGTTGGCCCAGCCCAGTCCGGCGATCATCAGGCCGCAGGACAGAATGCCGAGGATGGCCACCACCGGCAGCATGGGCACCGTGAAGCCGCGCGACACTTCCGGCCGGCGCACGCGCATGATCCAGACGCCCAGACATACCAACATGAACGCGAACAGGGTTCCGATGCTGGTCATCTCGCCCACGATGTTGTCCGGGAAGAACGCGGCAAACAGCGCGGTGAAAACGAAGAAGATCCAGTTCGACTTGTAGGGCGTCTTGAACCTCGGATGCACATCCGAGAACACCGGCGGCACGAGACCGTCGCGGCTCATCGAGAAGAACACGCGCGACTGCCCGAGCAGCATGACCAGGATGACCGACGAGAAGCCGGCCAGGATCGCCACGGTCACAAAGTTCGACAGCCAGGCATAGCCGGGCATCTTCTCCGTAATCGCGGCCGCCACGGACGCCTCGCCACCGAGCGCAGGATCGCGGAAGAACTCGACCGGCGCCAGGCCGCTCAGCACCCATGCGAAAAGCACGTAGAGCACCGTGCAGATGGCCAGCGAACCGAGGATGCCGATCGGCATGTCGCGCTTCGGATTCTTCGCTTCCTGGGCCGCCGTCGACACGGCGTCGAAACCTATGAAGGCGAAGAACACGACACCCGCCGCGCCCACGATGCCCCAGAAGCCTCCGAAATCGTGGACGATGCCTTGATTGTTCGTGTACTTGGTCGCCTCAGGAATGAACGGCGTGTGATTGGCCGGATCGATGAACCCCCAGCCCAGCGTGATCACCATCAGCACAATCGAGACCTTGAGGATGACGATGAGGCTGTTGACGAGCGCGGACTGTTGGGTCCCGCGAATCAGCAGGAGGGTCAGCAGAAACAGGATGCCAACGGCCGGCACGTTCATGATGCCGTTGACCGCCGCCACACCGTCCACGCCGGTACCGGGCATGACTTGGAATGGTGAGTGGTACCATTGCCACGGTATTTCCCACCCGAAAAACCCAAGCACCCTGTTGAAATACTGGCTCCAGGCGATCGCCACGGTGGCCGCACCGACCGCGTACTCGAGCACGAGGTCCCAGCCGATGATCCACGCCATCAACTCGCCCATCGTGGCGTAGGAGTAGGTATAGGCGCTGCCGGCGATCGGGATCATGGACGCGAACTCCGCGTAGCAGAGTCCGGCGAACAAGCACCCGAGTCCAGCCAGCAGAAACGCCAGCGTCACCGATGGGCCCGCGCGCTCGGCGATCGCAGCCGCCGTGCGGACGAAAAGACCGGCGCCGATGATCGCGCCGATCCCCAGGGCGATGAGCGACCACGCGCCGAGGGTCCGCTTCAGCGCCCCTTCGCCGGTCGCCGCGCCGTCGGCCATCAACCGGTCAATCGATTTCGTTCGTGTCAGCTCGCCAGCCACTATGTCCTCCCACTTCCGTAACTTGCAGTCAGGCTGTTGTTTATGGCGCGGTGATTATTACCGACGGTCGGGGGTTAGTCCAGCGCTCGAAGCCATCTCGTCGCGCGCCCGCGCCAGTCGGCGACGAGCAGGTCCGAGATCACCGCCACCGAGTCGGCGCCGGCTTCGATGACCCCCAGGGCCGTCTCGAGGCTGATTCCGCCGATCGCGACGAGCGGACGGCCGGCCCCTCGGACGAGCGCCGAGGCCTCGCGGACGCCAGCGAGCCCGACGGTCGGATCCGGATTGGCCTTGGTGAACGTCGGGAATACCGGCCCAATCGCGACGTAGTCGGCGCCATCCTGGAGGGCCTGTCGCGCCTGGGACAGGCTGTGGGTAGAGACGCCGACCCGCTGGCTCGAAGAGAGAACGAGGCGGGCATCGGCGGGCGTGAGGTCGGACTGACCGAGATGAACGCCGGTGGCGCCCGCCAGCGCCGCCACGTCGGGCCGATCGTTCACATAGAGCTCGGACCCGGCAGCCCGGGCTCGCTCGATGGCGGTGGCCGCCAGGTCGCGGAACGGTCCAAGGGACATCGATTTCGCCCGGAGCTGAACGAGCCTGACGCCGGCGTCCAGCCAGACGCTGAGGACCTCGAGCGGCCGCAGCCCGCGGGCATGAATGGAGTCGACGTCGAGGATGGCGTAGAGTCGCGGGAGGGTCAGGCCGATTCCGCCAGCTTACCGGCCGCGGCCTTCTTCGTGGCATCCGGCATGTAGCGTTCCATGAAGCTCGTACTCATCCGTCCGGCCACGAAGTCCGGATCCGCAAGCACCTTCAAGTGCAACGGGATAGAGGTCTTGATTCCGTCGACGACCGTCATCTTGAGTGTGCGCCGCATCCGGGCGATGGCTTCGGACCGGTCGCGGCCGTGCGTGATGATCTTCGCAATCAGCGAGTCGTAGTACGGCGAGACCGTGCAGTCCGAATGCGCAAACGTATCCACGCGAACGCCGGGGCCGCCAGGCACGCTGAACGCGTTGATCACGCCGGGGCTGGGTGTAAACGTCACCGGATCCTCGGCGTTCACGCGGCACTCGATGGCGTGCCCGCGGAACTGGATGTCGGACTGCCGCACCGTGAGCTTTTCGCCGGCCGCGATCCGAATCTGTTCCTTGACGATGTCGATGCCGGTGATGAACTCCGTGACGGGATGTTCGACCTGGAGACGGGTATTGGTCTCGAGGAAGAAGAAGTTCCCGGCCGGGTCCAGCAGGAACTCGAACGTGCCGGCGTTCGTGTACTGGACGGCGCGCGCGGCATCGACCACGGTCGCCCCGAGCTTCCGCCGCTGCTTCTCGGTGAGCGCCGGCGACGGCGCTTCTTCGATGAGCTTCTGGTGGCGGCGCTGGATCGAGCACTCCCGCTCGCCCAGGTGGATCACATTGCCGTGATGGTCCCCGAGCACCTGGAACTCGATGTGCCGGGGCGACTCCACGTACTTCTCGAGGTAGACGTCGCCCACGCCAAACGCGGCCTCAGCCTCGCGCGTCGCGGTCTTCAGCGATTTCGGCAGGTCCTCGGGTGCG